>JAISXM010000067.1 GCA_031270515.1 Holosporales bacterium
TATCACGGCTAGAATAATAGAAAAATTTCTCAACGGAACGAGTGCAATCATGCGGCGACATCGGCGCAAATAGTGGCAGATTCACGGAGGCGCGGCCGTCATCAAGTATAGTCATCCACCCAGGAGTAGATATCTCGGGGCTCAGAGCCATTCGCAAGCTGGACGTCAACGTAGGCACATCCTGTGCTATGTCCAACGACTCTGGCGCGCCAGCATACATTACATACGGCAACACCGCATAAAAAAAGGTAGCACATCTCATAAATTTACAAAAAAGAAGACATCTCTTGCGTCCGTATAGCATACAAGCAACCCGACTAGCAATATAAAATTGTCATACAGAAAACGCACAAGTATATACCTAATCGCGAAAACATTGTGAATTCGGCGGATCGCAGTGTCGACGGATCGCAGTGTCGACGGAATACCTAGCTTTTCAAAAATAAGGTTTTTGTCCTTGGGTATATATGCGTATATAATCATAATTAGGTAGGGGGAATAACGTTTGACGTTTCTAGGCAGATTAAAGATTACCGAAATAAGCCATACGAATATTGTTACATGATTTATACTTTTTCATAAAAACAATTTGAACGTCAGTGTAAAACAAAGCTTATACGAAAAAACTTCAAATTATTTGAGGGGGCAGTATATTCGAAAAGACTGTAGATTCGTATTTTGAGCGTCTGAGCATTTGGGCATTTGGACGTCTGGGCATATAAAAAAGGTCACAATAAAATTGTATTTTCATTTAACAACTTAAACAGGGTAAATAGACAATGGCTACTACAAATAACACGACAAATCATAATACCAACAGCAGAAATAGGCAGCAGCCAAGGTTTTCCTCCTCAAATAATGGCCAGCCACAGCCGCGCAGCCAATCCTCCTACGCGAAGTACGTCTCTCTCGGGAAGGAAGCGTTGTCGCGCGGAGATGACGTTGAAGCGCAACGCTACTTCCAATGCGCGGAGCACCACGTGAGGCAAGCGAACGCTGGACACGGACAGCAAAACGCTGGACAGCAAAACGCTGGGCAGCCAAACGCCGCGGGCAACAACGTTGCGAATCGGGAGCCATACACGAATACCAGCCATTATGCTGGCGATTCAGGCGATGAGACACTAACGCAAAATGCGAACGAAATGAGCTTCCCGGAGGTTGATTCGCGCCCCACGCGCAATCCGCGAGCCCAAGCGCGTACGATGCGTCCTAAAAACAACAACGCGACTGCGAGGCGGGCGGCTCCGCGCGAAGATACAGAGAAATCGCAACCTGTGAAGCGGCGTTACGGGGGGCAAACTGCTGGGAAGGCGCCTGCTCGGCCACCGAGGAGGAATGCGAACGCTCCTGTATCAAACAATGCTCCAGGATCCAATGAACCCGTTTAGTTAATTAGTTCAGTGAATTAGTTATTGTAACTTGTTTATAATATTAAAGACGTGATGCTTTTTTTATTGCAAAGCGAGGGGCCCGCGCACAAACTTTTCGTTGATCCGTATTCTAGATGTTCATTTTTTTGTATTATGTACTGGAACTTTAACTAACGTATAAGGACGAACATGCTAATGCCAAACAAGTCACACGAATCGCGCCTCCGCCGCAGAAGGCGCCGCCACCGCTCGCTCAGCCGCCGTCCGATTCGGTCATTTGTGCCGAACATCCTCACATTAAGCGGCATGTGCTGTGGCATATCGGCCGTGCACATGGCCCTGATCGGAAACATGACCGCGGCGATTGTGTCCGTGCTGCTGGCGGCGTTTTTTGATGGAATAGACGGGCGCACGGCGCGAAAGCTTGGGGTGTCGAGTCGGTTTGGCGCGGAGCTGGATTCGCTGTCCGACTCTGCTACGTTTGGGATCGCGCCAGCCATTGTCGCGTACGTGCATTCGCTGCGGGGGCTTGGGAACTTCGGATGGGCGCTGTCGCTGTTGTTCGCGGTCGGGATGGCCTTGCGCTTGGCGCGCTTTAACACGCACAGCATTGAGCATTCGGATCCTGTATGGATGAACGGGTTTGGGACGGGCGTACCTGCGCCGGCTGGGGCGTACCTGCTGCTGATGCCAATAATGGCGCACCAAGGGTTCGGGTTGGAGGTGCCGCCTTGGGGGTATGCAATCTGGACAATTATCGTGTCATTACTGCTTGTTAGCCGCATTCCAACGTTTTTGCCGAGTCACGAGGAAAATGATGCCCCCAATAAGCACGCTATGTCGTTTTTCCTAGGGGGAGTGATTTACTTGGGCGCGGCGTATAGCTTTCCGTGGGTTGTTCTGATGCTTACTGGGATGGCGTATTTGGCGTCGATTCCATTTAGTGCGTCAAAGGCGTATAGGCATCGGTCCAGCGTACTCAACTGATTTCTACAATGTATCAAAAAGAGTTTGCAATCCGGTTGTTTCAACGGAAGAGAGGCGCATCCCTTCCGTTGGTGTACACCTTCCCATAAAAACAATTTGAATTTTTATTCTAGCCTAAACCTTGTAATACAACGAGCTTCAAATTGTTTGTTATGGGGACCCGGTGTGCCAGCGCAAACAACACGCTTGCACAAGTTGATATGCTAAATATTAGTGACCATACGCCGCTATTCTTGCGACTGCGGCGGCGATCGCACGAACATCATTTTCTATGATCCTCAGTTTGTCCTCGTAGTTTGCGTTACGAACCGCCAATACGTCCGCTAACGATGGATCGTTTATTGAAACAACATTATGATCATCTTTATGCAGCAAGCTTGTCAATGCAGTAAATGCAGCTTCGTTTGGAATCGATGCGTGTGCGTTACTACAATATCCGGCAATGGTTTCTATGCTTGCCTGCAATTCGGGGGGACTAAAGTCAGTTGGCGCAGTAGTTTTATCGACGAGTTCGTACGTTCTACCAGCATACTTCGTGAGTGTAGCAGCAACCCCTCCAGCAGTCTCGGTCGAGACTTCAGCAACGACACTAACCCCAAATATATCGTTTTGAACGTCAAAAATTGTTGTAAGGCTCTCGTCTCTCTCTTCATCTGTTGCTGTCCTGCTCATATATACACGCAATGCCTCAATTAAGCCATCAAACGAACTCGTGTCTATTTGCTCAAAAAAAGCTGTTGCGTCTACTGTTGCGTTGTCCATCAAGCTTGGGAACCGTGTATTGAACTCAGTAATCGCCCTGTTTACGGCCCTGATCGCGTTATCTGCGCGAAGGAATGGCTCAAAATAATCAGGCAAAAACGTGCCACCAATAGCACACCTGTTTATGTCAGCTTGATCCTGGTTGGCGTGGTGGTAGTAGCTGGCGGGGAATCCAATATGTTCTGTGGCGTTGCCTGATGCACATATACCCGCGAATGCAATACATGATAACAATGTTCTCTTCGTCGCGTTGCAAATATTCATTATTCAATCCTAAAATTAAAAACTATCCTCAACTACAATATTACATACTAATAATTAAAAAACGTTTAACCGGATTTATTGCGTATGTGTGGGAAGCTAATTTTGGGCATGGGTATATTAGAGCTCCCGATAAAAACAATTTGAAGTTAACTATCATCAGAAACTTGAACCACAACGAAATTCAAATTGTTTGTTATGGGGACCCGGGAACCTGGCCGCTAAAGAAAAAAAAATCAGTAACGGAGTTAATACTTGAAAGTACGCGGTTCTTCAGGCGCTCCCTGCAACTTATACTTGAGAACTAAAAGTACCGAATAGAAACATTAAATTGCGCACACGCGCGATTTCTTGAATGACACTAACTAACGCTGTGTGCTACAGTAAAGGGAATGGGGGTGCACAGTTGATGACTAAATTGATCTTGAGCGGGCGTTGAAAATGAAGAGCTATCGTTTTGTCAGAATAGTATTGTTGTTGTGTGTTGTTGGATGTTGCATACCCCGCAACGCAGCTATGGGGTCACAAGAGCCTACGGATCAGTCGTTCCCGCTACCTTGTAGGCGTGAGCCGAATGAGGACGTTGAGCAAACATCGTACACTACCAAGCGACAGAAAAGAGCTCGATGCAAGTATAAGCTTAAGCCAATTCCGCGCGCGGCTAAACGACATAAAGGAACTGAATTCGAGTCTAAGTGTAAGTCAGTACTGCGACGTTGGCTGTTTGAGCAAGTTGAGCCTCTGCCTATTGAGATCCCGCAGCCAGAGCAAGTTCAGCCTGAACCAACCGAGCCCCCGCAACCTGAACAACCAGAGCAGGTTGAGCCTCTGCCAACTGAGCCCCCCCTATGCACAGAGCAGCGTGAAGAGCCAAATTATTCAGAGTGGATATCCCTGCAACCTGGCCGAGGTATCGAGATGCTTGTTCGCATGTTTGAAACCCCAGGGGTATTTAAACTCCAAAAATTCTTCCCCAATGAAACTAAATCAAAGTTATTGGTGCGATCCTCTTCACTAACAGATCTGTGGACATTTGCCCAGCCAGACACAGTTGAGAAAGTCGCGGCGAATTCGTATGGCATGCCCTCGGAAAACTTTATTGCGTCCATTTTTTCAGAACCCAATCATTGCATTCTAAATATGCCTTCTCGCGCCAAACTTAGGGATTTGGAACTTTCTTTAGCTATAACTTACCACTGGAACGCAATAGGTGTTGAAACCTGCGATTTCTATCGTGACCTAGATAATACTGTCCTCAAGTTTAACAGAAAACGACCGATAGCATGTGATGTTTCATGCCAAACACTTTTGAAATTGTTTAAGCTATTACTTCCAGAGACAAGTTCCGATGAAGAAATTGAAACCTTTCGATATTTGATCGACACGATGGATAAACTTTCCGTTGAAGAGCTTTTGCTAGATAAAAATGTGCACTCGAGCTTAGCAGATTTAGTTGTAAATAGGTTCTATTTTGACGAAAAAAGTGATAGCCTGCTGCTTACGCCAGACGGTTCTTTTGATCCAAGCGAGGGGCAGCAGGGTTATTTAAGGCGCTGTCTACTTGAGCAATTGCCTGAAAACTACACGCTGTTTGAACGTTGTATGAGCTTCATCGCAGTGACTATGATGAATAGCCGGGATACATTTCAACCAGGTATAAGCACGCGAAATCCTTTGAATATTGATACAGCTGTTAAATATGGCCGATACAGGTTCAGGGATAGATCTATCTGTTTTTCTCCTAAGGCATTTTTGGATCTTAGGTCAAACCTTAGCATACTTGTTCACGAAATGGGGCACTATATACATCATGCCATCTTTAAATCTACAATAACTCGTATGCCTGCGCGGCCGGCAATTGAAGCGATGGTGTATAATAGACAGATTGTAAATCTGATTGCCCCATCGCTAATTCATCCAGATAGACAAGCTTTGGAAAATCAAATCGCAATAAGTTTTGAAAATTATGTTGGGCAAAACCTGGATGGCTTCATTAGTGCTATGGAGCTTTTGGCAGGCTCATCACGCATTAATCACAATATTTATTGTCAGTCTGAAGATCCGCGTACAGGGGGCCAACAACTCGAGGACTTGGCGTTCTTTTGCATTGAAGCGGTAATGTTTGCCGTGCAAGAAGGCTTTATTCCGTGGTTATTTACTGTGGAGGGACGATTTAACGAAGATTTAGCTCAGTTGTTCCAAGAAAAACCAATCCATGAACTTTTGAAATCCGCTAACACGCGAAAAGCTGTGTTTGATCTATTAGCAAAGGCTATTTTTATTGCAGGAAGATTCGGCTTTGTTAAAAAAGATGGACGGGTTTATAATCGTTTTGCAGATGCGGAAGAAATGTTGACCATATACGGTTTTATTGCGACACCAGACTTCTTCGTATGGGATCGCCAAAATGATGAAAGTTTTGACACAAGAATGCTAGAAAGTAGACAAGATCTATATATTCCCGTCATGCGCAGTACATATCCGCATGACCTTGTAAAAAGAGATAACTTTTTATTCATGACGTCAGCGCTAAATTTGGGGAGTATTGGGTTGTGGGATCCTAAGTTTGATAAGATACTGTACCCCGCTTTGGTGATGCACGATCCGGCAGGAGCCGTCATCCCCTTTGATCGACGTAAGAAGTACGAGATCACGACTGCGAAACAATTTGCATTTGACATAATTAAGAATAAAGACGCTGAACTGCTGAGAGACGTGATTGCCAAGCAATATATAGATTTAGAGGCAGATTGTGTGTCAAGTGAATTGCTGTCCCGCGTTATTGAAGTCAATGATCCTGACACAACAAGAGCCCTACTGGAACACCCACAATTTAATTTTGATAACGTGGATGTGCATAAAGTATTATACTACGCACTAAAGAAGAACCCAGATGTTGCCATGTTGATGCTGGAGTATCCTCGTCTAAATTTCAATCTAAATTTAAATTTTGTCTTTGACATAATTAAGAAGAAAGACTCGGAACTGTTGAGAGACGTACTTGCCGAGCCATCTATAGATTTAAGGGCAGATGGTGTGTCAAGTGACTTGATATCCCGCGCTATTGAAGTAAATGATCCTGACACAACAAGAACGCTACTGGAATGTCCACAATTCAAGTTCGATGACGTGGGGATGTTGAAGGTGTTCATCGACGCACTAACGAATAGTCCACACATTGCCATGTTGATGCTGGAGTGTCCTCGTATAAATCCGAATTTCAATATGGACCCGAATTTCAATATGTCCACCATTAGTTCTTTTATACTCGGTGCACTACCGGAGGACATATTTCGTAAAGATGCCAAACAAGAAGCTACCTTAGTTGCATTAAAAAAATGGCTTGTACATCCGCACCTAAACCTTTTGAACCAAGATATTAATATCGATACTACATTTCAGTGTTTTTTATCTATTCTGCGCGACCACCACTATTTGTATGTAAATTACGTTCTGTTCTTGCTGAAAAAATGTCCTAAACTTGCCAAGTCTTTCGATTCTGCTAGAAATTTCCCCCGCCCGCCTATTGGGCATCGTAATTGGGAATCTTTCGCAGAATCGCCATTCACTGATAAATTCTTTAAGGACGCGCTTACTGAGGATAATGGGGACCAGACTAAAAACTCGGTTGCGGAACAATTGGTATTTGACCTAATTCAGAAGGGAGATTCGGAATTGCTGAAAGACGCTCTTGCCAAGCCAGACCTAGATTTAAATGCAGATGGTGTGTCAAGTTGCTTGATATCCCGCGCGATTGAAGTAAATGATCCTGATGCGATAAGAACGCTACTGGAGTGTCATCGTTTTAATTTTGATGACGAGGGGATAATGAGAGTGTTATACGATGCACTAGTGCCTAATCCACACGTTGCCATGTTGATGCTGGAGTGTCCTCGCCTAAATCCAAATTTAAATATTGAGCCGAAATTAAATATGTCATCAATGGGGCCTTTTATATTAGATGTACTACATGAAGCAGCCCTTTATAAAGATGGCAAAAAACAAGCGATCTTAGTTGCATTAAAAAAATTGCTTGTACATCCGCGCATAAATTTTTGGAACTCAAATATCGATAGGACTACTTTTCGGGACTTTTTATCTATTTTGCGCACCCCCAACGATTTGTGTATAAATTACATTCGGTTCCTGCTGAAAAGATGGCCCCAACTGGCCCGGCTTTTCGATTCTGCTGAGGATTTCCCCAGCCCGCCTATTGGGCATCGTAATTGGGAGTCTTTCGTAGAATCGCCATTCACTGATAAATTCTTTGAGGACGCGCTTGCTGAGTATCATGGGTTAGAAACCCCAACTAAAAACTCGGATGCTGAGCAATTGCAAAAATACGAAAAAGCTGGCAAGGCCTGCATGCAATTGTTAGGACAAGACAACTGAATCCAACGTAGCATGATACGATGGACGACGCCTGAGTCGAGGTTACTGTCGTTCACGTTCTAATCCCGCTGACCCACGTTTTCAGGCGAAAATGTCTACACATTTTTGTAGGCCTTATGCGCATTTTTTTGTTAGCATTATTTTTATTACATTACCATTGGGGTCGCATATGCAACGTTGCATTATAAATAAATTAATTAAGCTTGTGTCTGTGTCATTTAGAACTATATTAGTGCGCGCATTATTAATATTGTGCGCGATCCACTCGACTGAAACACTTTGTGTCATCGAAGCGTGCTGTAACCGCAAATCTGCCGCACCTTGGGAAATGCCGCACCTGAAAAAGCAGCGGCGCTCGTATTTGCAGCAATGCTGCTTGCCGCAATGCTGTCGCCAGCCGGAAGGGTACGCCCCCTTAAGTCCAGATTATGATCAAGGTGGCTCATGTTTAGGCGAGGATGATTTCCCCTTGCGCCCCCTCTCGTCTAAGCGGGATGATGTTGGTGGTTCATGTCTAGGCGACTATGACCTTCATTCCTATGGACAGGACGGTGTTGGTCGCGCATCATCTTTGGGAGCACAGAGCACTTCTGACCTCCTACAGTTGTCTCCTTTCTATCCTCTTGGGCGTGATGAATCTCTGTCGGGAACGCCCCCTCATTTTACTAACCTTAGTTCTCCTGAAAGTGGGGAATCCCTTGCGAAAAAGTATCAACGCTACGAAGTCATCCATTTCGTTCAAAAAGATCAGCGCTGCCAAAAAATCCAAAGCGAACTCTATTCCTCCCTCAGCGAATGCTTACGCACGCACCCGAAATCATTGCAAAGTATTGTTTTACACATAGAACATCAGTATCCACATTTGCACAATCTGCCTCAATCTAAGCAAATTGACGACGTACTCACTATACTCACCGCCCCAGAGATTATATTGACGCTTTCGCGATTTGGGGATGACGCGGTTAGCAAGGTCCAGTCTGGGGAAGTCCTTCACGCGGACATACAGGGCGCACTCTCCGGACGGCCTGTGTGGTACATGTGCATGGTTGTTGGCGAAAAAGATTCGGACAAGTCGCCTGCCCTTGTGTTATTCCGCAATAAATCGTGCTCGTTGGATGAACTGGGGCAAAATGATGTCGGCGAGTTGCCGTCCGAATCCTTGTTTTGCGAGCTAAAGGCGTTGTGCTATGACGGCTTTTCTTTGTTTTTTAATATATTTCCGCAGAGCGCAACATGCGATCCATCTTCTAAGTACAGCGTTTGTTACGAGATGAAAGACGCCTGCGCATCCGAGGAAGGATTTTGCAGCAGGTTCCTTGGGGGATGTTGGCTTTGGTCATGTCTCTGTTGTTGTGAGTGTGCGTCTGAATGCACGAGGTCTTTTTGTACAACGTTTTGCCCTTACGGGACGTGCGACTATGGTTGCTTCGAACGCTTTATTCCGCATGTACCAGGTGCGGAGTCGAGAGAAATGGTGCCGGCATAAATGTTGGATGCTTTCCAGTATGACGGTTGGATGCGTTCCTATAACAGTAAATAATTGTTGCTATTTAATGACGCAGTGTGGTATACAAGCAACATGACTTTTAGGCATCGGTTATTTTCATCATGAAGCGTTTTATATTATTGTGCGGCTTGGCTATGCCATGCGTGGCGTCTGTCGTTCATCGTGTCCCAAGTAATGAATTCTCTAGTATCGACTCCAAATTAGAGTCTCTCGACAAAAAAATTGTCACCCCTTTGGCATTAGCTCTAATGACAAAATGTGTGAATACTCCACCCGATATTTTGAATAATGTACCTCCTTTAAGTGACAAAGAGCCATCCACCGCAGCCAATGGCTGGCTGCCTTCGAATATACGTGAGAGAGTATTGCGCGACGGGGCATCGCGTGGGGATCAGTATTGCCTACGTCAGTTGGCTCGGTCAGGAACAGATTCACTTCCATTAGACGAGAATGAGGCTGCTAAAAATATGGCAGATGCTGTTATTTTGTATAGATCGAATGCCGAAGTACATCCCTACTACGCACTCAATTTTGCATATTGCTTGTTGTTTGGAATAGGAGTTCCGCAAGATGCACTATCGGCTGCAACTTACTTCTGGAAGGCTATACTTGGAGGTCACCCTATCGCTCAGTATGTGTTCTATAAAAGTATAGATCAGCATTATAAATATTGTAGTAGCCAATTGCCGGAATTCGATCCCGCTATCAACTTTTTGCTAATATGCGTGGAGCAAAGCGCACATCAAGGATATGCTCCTGCCCAAAGCGTACAGGGCAACAGATTAAGAGAAGAAGGACGTTATACGGAGGCAGCTGAACTCTTTAAACGAAGTGCCGAGCAGGGTGATAAAAAGGGTCAATCCAGCTACGGAGGTTGCTTATTTCAAGGGGAAGGCGTAGAAAAAGACAAAAAGCTGGCGGTTCATTACTTTAAACTAAGCGCAGATCAAGGGGACGCAGAGGCCCAATGCAACTATGGAATCTGCTTAGATGCTGGGGAACAAGTTGCGAAAGATCTGGTTAAAGCGGCTAGTTACTTCAGATTAGCTGCAGATCAAGGACATCCACGTGCTCAATTCTTTTACGGACACGCATTAATAACAGGAAGAGGCGTAATAAAAGACCCAACGCTGGGAGCTGATTTCTTAAAACGGAGTGCAGACCAAGGGTACGCAGAGTCCCAATTCACTTATGGAGCCGTCTTATTGATTGGGGAGGACGTTGAGCCAGATATAAATGAGGCGCTTCGTTACTATGGACTGGCTGCATATCAAAAATACCCCTGTGCAATGGAATATGTTGTAATGCTTATAATTTTGATGATGCGCGCACGTGGTGCTGCGTAGGTTGAGTGTCTGGGGAGAATGGGAATTGCAACAGAATGAAATAATGCTTGCTATTTGATAACGTAGCATGGTATACAAGGTATATGTTTTTTCTTATAGGTCACGTTATCATGAAGCGTTTTATATTATTGTGCGGCTTGGCTATGCCATGCCTTGCGTCCGTGGATGCGGATGTGAATGCGAATATTCCACGTATAAATTGGCATATTAACTCCCAACTTAAGTATCTCAGCAAAGCACAATCAGAAACTCTTGCTCGCGATCTATTTTCCCAATATATGTCGACTCCCACCGCTACTTTGCAATGGATGTATCCATTGAGCAACAAGAAGTACTTATCCCTATACATCATAACGAAAGACGGGCAACTTATCCCCCCGTTGGACATACGGAGTCAAATCTTATTCTGCGGGTTATCAAATGGGGACCCACATTGCGTACGTATATATGATAGCATACGCGAGAGGGGGCGTGCTCGCAGCATACGTGAGATGGAGACATATCCCAGCATACGTGAGATGGTTCAGTTTCAGAAAGACGCGGCTCGTTTTTATATATTGAACGCCAGAAAACATCCCGACTACGCATTCAAGTCTGCATGTTGCTTGTTATTTGGAAAAGGCGTTCCACAATGTATACGATTGGGGTCACATTATTTATGGCGAGCTACACTTGCAGGACACCCAGCCGCTCAGTATATGTTCTATGCGTTCATAAACCAGAACTACGACTATTGTCGCAATTTGCCCGAATTTCAATTCACGCCAGCATTTATATTAAGATGTTTGATACAAAGCGCAAATCAAGGATATGCTCCTGCCCAAAATTCATATGGCAGCCTATTAGAGAAAGGAGGACGTTTTCAGGACGCAGCTGTCTACTTTAGACGAAGTGCCGATAACGGTGATGTATATGGTCAGTTCAACTATGGAAGCTGCTTGGCTAGCGGACGTGGTGTTACAATTGACCCAGAGCGAGCGGCTTATTACTTTAAACGGTCTGCAGATCAAGGATACTCAACTGCCCAATGCAACTATGGAGTCTGCTTACGTTATGGGATAGGCGTTCCGATAAATCTAAGAGACGCAGCCCATTACTTAAGACTGGCAGCAAACCAAGACGAACCAAGGGCTCAATGCCATTACGGACACGCACTATCGACAGGAGCGGGTGTTGAATGGGACCCAGAGCGAGCGGCTCATTATTTCCAACGGAGTGCCGATCAAGGACTTGCAATAGCCCAATACACCTATGGAGTAGCCTTAATGCTTGGGTATGGCGTTGAGCAAGACATAGAGACTGCGGTTAATTACTTAATATCGTCTGCAGCTCAAGAGTACGAAGCTGCAATAGAATATTTGAGGAGGCTTGACTTATTGTGATACGTGCTTTGAGTTGTGTGGCGTAGGACGAGGCGCTGCCATGAGCAATATCGTTTTACGCACAATACCTGCGTTATCGATACCGAGTCAAAAAAACACTTTGAAGTTCTTTGTAATACAAGGCTTCGACGAGGATAAAAACAATTTAAACTTTTGTTTCCGTTTAAGCCTTGTCTTATAACGACTTTCAAATTGTTTGTGATGGGGGACGCGGTTTATTATGGCGCCCCGGTATAGTTGAGTTGTTTAGAATGTTACAAAAGGCAAATATTCAATGATTTAGGAATGCTGTGGATAAAGTAGATATATTGCGCATTCATAAATGTGTCTAGTTATAAAACACAGTCTTGTTTATTACAGCCTTGTTTACTTCAAAAAAATTCGCCCCCTGCATTTTGCGAAAGGACTCAACATCCGTTCCGGAAAAAAAAGTTTGCACTGGCGCAACCCTGCCGTCGGTGACGCTAAGCCGCTCCACTTGTTCAAACAACACATCCCTGTGCGCATGATCCAACCGCGCGATAACGTCATCCAGCAACAACACCAGAAACCCATCCAGCGATTGTATCTTCTGGTAAACAAACGACAGCACAACCGACATCAACAGCATTTGCTGCTCCCCAGTAGAGCAATCCCTTGCGTTGCGCGCCTTTGCCTGATGCGTCACATAAAAATCGCTTCGATGACATCCGAACGTAGTCATCCCCGCGGCACGATCCACTTCCCTTTGCTTACACAACGTTTGCGCAAACAACACTTCGGCAGAATCATCTGGCAATGGACACGGTGCAGGGGGCCCCTTATCAGAGTCAAGCGCCCCTTCGACTTGCCCATCCATTTTGCACCAAAACCTAGGAAACAGCGGCACATGATAAGCTTGCCCCGCCATCAGCTTTTTCATTAAATCTTGCCGAGCCATTGTGATTTTGACATTTTGCTGGGCCATAACTTTTTCCAACGAATCAAGCCACAGCACATCAGGATTTATTGTTTTCCGCAGCAAAGTCAAACGTTGGTGCATAGCCTTTTCATACATGGACAAATTGGCGGCATGCTGCGGGTAGTACGACTCGATGAAGCGATCCACCATACGCCGACGTTCGCAGGGAGCATCCGTAAATATATGGTCCATATCCGGAGTAACGTGGATCACGTTGAGGTACTCATGGAACTGTGCCGCGCTTTTTACCGGCGCGCCCTGCACACGACACAGACGGCGCCCGCCCTGGAATCCTGTGGATAGAGTGACGCCGCTGCTGAGCGTGATTTGGACGGACCAAGGCTCCACCTTTTGCGGGTGATGCGCGCCAGATGGAGGCTCCGCGATCGCAGCTCTGGCAAACTCAGATGCAGATTCCGCGACAGGTGCATGTCCTCCAGCGAACTCAGGGGCAGGCTCTGCTATCGCAGCTAGAGTTCCATCCGATTGCCCCACGCACGACAAAGCACCATCCGATTGCCCCACGCACGACTGGGCACCATCCGACGCCTGCTCCCGCAACTGAGCATCATAAGACATATCCTGGAGCTTCGCCCCCCGAAGCCCTGTGCCTACAGCAAACAACGACACAGCCTCCATAAGGTTTGTCTTTCCCGAGCCATTCGCACCAAACAGCACAACCGGGTCCGGCCCAACGATTATATCCGCATGCCTGTAATTCCGAAAATTATTGATAACGATTTGAGTTATGTGGCTCATTCTATTTAGCTAGAAATTCAGTTTCTTTATCGACCCGATTAAGTACTTCCTCTGATGTCAAATATACGCGCTCATCCGTCCGTCGATCCTTCCACTCAAACATACCCTCCGCGCTTTTCGCCCCAACGACGATCTGATACGGAATCCCCACCAAATCCATGTCGGCGAACTTCACGCCTGCGCGTTCATCTCGGTCATCATACAGCACATCCACTCCCCGCTTTAGCATCTCGTGGTACAGCTCCTCCGCCCTTGCTGCCATTTGCGCGTCCTGCCAATTCGTCGTCATTATGCCGATCAAAAATGGCGCAACAGATGTCGGCCAAATGATCCCGTTCTTGTCGTGGTTTGCCTCAATAATGGCCGCCACCAAGCGAGACACCCCGATCCCATATGAGCCCATTTCAGGATAGAACGGCTCCCCATTGCTGCCAATGACTGAAAGCCCCATACTCCTCGAATATTTCGTTCCGAAGTGGAACACGTGTCCTACCTCAATTCCACGCGCGACTTTCAAACGCTCGGCTGGAACGGGGCACGTGGACGCGTCATGCTTTTCGTCTGCGGCAGAATATATGCGCTCAATGTCTTCGAATTTGATTCTGTCACTGTGCAACGTATCGTATTCGCAGTCATAAAACACCTCGCTTTCCCCAGTGTCTGCCATTATATGAAACTCGTGGCTCAAATTGCCGCCAATCGCCCCGGAGTTCGCGCTGATGGGGATAGCCTTTAGTCCCATCCTCTGAAACGTTTTCAAATAGGAGAGGACTACTTTTTTATATGCAACGACAGCGTCTTCTTTTGTTACGTCGAACGAATACCCGTCTTTCATCAAAAACTCCCGGCCGCGCATGACACCGAACCGCGGACGTATTTCATCACGAAACTTCCAGCTTATTTGATATATGTTCAGCGGTAATTGCTTGTAGCTTTTCAAAAATTGGCGCATCACATCTGTGATCACTTCCTCGTGGGTCGGTCCATACAGCATTTCGCGATCGTGGCGGTCCCTGATGCGTAGCATTTCCTTGCCGTAGTCGTCGTAGCGTCCACTCTCCTGCCACAGCTTTGCGGGTTGGATTGTCGGCATCAGCACTCGACAACAGCCTGCATTGTCTTGCTCTTCGGCTACGATTTTTTCAACTTTGGATAGCACTCTCAACCCTAGAGGCAACCATGTGTATATTCCGTTGCATGTTTGGTATATCATGCCAGCACGAAGCATTAGGCGGTGGGATATAATTTGTGCGTCCGATGGATCTTCACGTAATGTGGGAACAAAATATTGAGATAATTTCATATTGTTTTCTCCTTGACTGTAGTGTAATCAGAATAGCTCACTTCCCCGAGATATAAAACAACTGAATACTCTGGAACCAGGGTGGCCTCATGAAAAATTTTTAATAAGAACCCGTTATCTCTAATGACTTCAGTGTTGCACATTTTTTGCGCATTACTCAAATCGGCGCATCAAAATTGTATTTTATCCCTGCCCATAAAAACAATTTGCATTTTTCTCCTCATCCAGGTCTGGCATGATAACGAGTTTCAACTTGTTTGTTATGGGAACCCGGTTTAGTGGCTATTTTTTACTATGGTTAAAAAGTATACGATTCTCAAAGAACGAGA
>JAISXM010000069.1 GCA_031270515.1 Holosporales bacterium
GTATGCCCTCCCTCGCGGATCGCAAACCGCAGCCCCTCGTCCATCGCAATTGGCGACAGCAGCTCGACCTTCATCCGCACGTTATCCCCAGGCATCACCATTTCCACGCCATCAGGCAACGTCACCGTCCCCGTCACGTCCGTGGTTCGGAAATAAAACTGCGGCCGATAGTTCGTGAAGAACGGCGTATGCCGCCCGCCTTCGTCCTTCGTCAATATATAAACTTCCGCCTCAAAATTCTGGTGTGGCGTGATCGACCCCGGCGCCGCTAGCACCTGACCGCGCTCCACATCTTCCTTCTTTGTGCCGCGCAGCAACGCTCCGATGTTGTCCCCAGCCTCGCCCTGATCCAGCAGTTTCCGGAACATTTCGACCCCAGTCACAACCGTCTTCGTCGTAGGACGCAGCCCCACGATTTCGACTTCTTCGCCTACCTTAATCACGCCCGACTCAACGCGCCCAGTCACAACCGTTCCACGCCCAGAGATCGAGAACACATCCTCAATTGGCAGCAAAAACGGGCGATCCTTCGGACGATTCGGTTGCGGGATGTGTGCATCGACCTCATTCATCAGCTTCAAAATCGCGCTGCGCCCAAGCTCCGCATTCGAGTCATTCAGCGCACAAACCGCCGAACCACGCACAACCGGAATCGTATCCCCCGGAAAGCCGTACGAACTCAGCAGCTCGCGCACCTCCATCTCGACCAAATCCGCCAGCTCCGCGTCATCCACCATATCCATCTTGTTCATGAACACAACCAGCGCAGGCACCCCGACCTGGCGTGCAAGGAGGATATGCTCGCGAGTCTGAGGCATTGCGCCATCCGCTGCGGACACCACCAGGATCGCGCCGTCCATCTGCGCCGCACCGGTGATCATGTTCTTCACATAGTCCGCGTGCCCAGGGCAATCCACGTGCGCATAGTGGCGGTTGTCCGTCTCGTATTCCACGTGGGCCGTCGAGATGGTGATCCCGCGCGCTTTCTCCTCTGGAGCAGCGTCGATCTCGTCATATGGCTTGAAACTCGCCTGCCCGCGTTCCGCCAGAATTTTAGTGATAGCCGCAGTTAACGACGTCTTACCATGGTCGACGTGACCTATCGTGCCTATGTTGCAGTGCGGCTTGTTCCTTTCAAATTTAGCCTTTGACATTACGCTCCTCCGAGTAATCTTATGGGTTAAGAATCCTAATTACAGTTAAAGCAGATTTTTATAGAAAACTCACTATATTTGTTAGGGACATTTCGGCCCACTACCCATAAAAAACATTGGCAACAATACGCGGGACCTGCTCATAAAAACGATTTGAATTTTGACTACAACAAAAACCTGAAACCGCAACAACGTTCAAATCGTTTTTTATGGGGAACACGCTATAGACCATGGCTCAGCAACAAAGTAGGAAGACTCTACCCTTTATTTCACTACTTCCTCATATGCGTAATTGTGTCTAGTTATACCAAGCGTTTTCTATGAAGACTAGGTCGTTCCCGCCTAAAAGTATTGCGTCCATTTGTATTCCGTCGTACTCAATATCATTACTCTGTACAAACGCATCCGCAGCATTACTGATACGAGTTTGCTGCTTAGGAGAAATAGAGTATCTCGCGTCAAACACAGACTTTCGGCTTTTTACTTCAACAATATGCAGCACGGAGTCTTTTTTGGACACAATATCGATTTCCCCACATTCGTTCCTATAACGTTGAGCCACGACAACGTGCCCATGTCTTTTTAAATATGACGCAGCACGCTGTTCAGATGTTACGCCTTTTTGATATGAACGAGCCCCGGTGGAAGAAGCATTTTTCTTTTGAGACGAGCGTGCTCCAGCATCGGAGCGATTTTGATTTTGATATGAACGCCCCCCAGTAGGAGATACCCTTTTTGTGTTCTGTTCGCTTAATGAAGTTGCCGCCTGTAACATGTTTTCTCCACGCATTTAGTGCTCTACATATGTATTATAGCACAACATGATTGTAATACTATGAAGAATATTATCTATAATAATTCTCGCTTCCCAGTCCTATCTGGAGTAGACACAATCCCGTCCTTCTCCATCTGCTCAACCAACTTTGCTGCTTTATTATACCCTATCTGAAAATTGCGCTGAATGAAGCTAATCGAAACACGCCCATCCTTGCGAATCAGCTCAACCGCGCTGTTATACAGGTCGTCGTTCTTATCCCCGCGCTCGCTGCCACCTTTCGCAAATCCGCCATCACCATCTTCGATCTCGTCGGTTACCCCATCCACATAATCGGGCTCCCCTTGCGACTTCAGATACCCCGTAACGGCCTCCACATCAGAATCGGACGCAAAAGGCCCATGCACGCGCTGAATCCGCCCTCCACCGCTCATATACAGCATGTCCCCGTGTCCAAGCAGCTGCTCTGCCCCTTGCTCACCTAAAATCGTCCGGCTATCGATTTTCGACGTAACCTGGAAGCTGATGCGCGTAGGGAAATTCGCCTTGATCGTCCCCGTGATAACGTCGACTGATGGCCGTTGCGTCGCCATAATCAAGTGAATCCCCGCCGCGCGTGCCATCTGTGCTAGGCGCTGCACAGCAATCTCAATTTCCTTGCCCGCAACCAACATCAAATCGGCCATTTCGTCCACAACAATCACGATATACGGAAATGCTTTGTAAAACAGAGGCTGATCTTCAAATATAGGCTGGCCCGTTTCCTGATCAAAACCGGTCTGGACACGGCGTGTAAACACGTCCCCTTTGTGATTTCCTTCATTTATTTTTTGATTGAAGCCATCTATATTGCGCACCCCAAGTAACGACATTGCTTTGTACCTGGACTCCATTTCTCGGACGGCCCACTTTAACGCATATATTGCTTTTTTTGGCTCTGTTACAACCGGCGTTAACAAATGCGGAATGTCGTTATACACAAAAAGTTCTAGCATTTTGGGGTCCACCATTATAAAGCGGCATTCCTCAGGAGAGAATCGGTATAATAACGATAAAATCATAGTGTTAATAGATACAGACTTTCCTGAACCAGTTGTTCCCGCCACAAGTAAGTGAGGCATTTTGGCTAAGTCCGCAATTACAGGGCTGCCCGATATGTTTTTCCCCAAAATCAACGGCAAGCTACAGGATGACTGCTTATACGCCGCATGATTCAACAGCGACCGCAAATACACGGATTGCCGTTTTTCGTTGGGCAGCTCTATTCCTATAGCATTTTTTCCAGGAATGTTCGCAATGCGAGTCGATAGCGCACTCATAGAGCGAGCAACGTCATCGGATAAACTAATGATGCGCGACGTTTTTATGCCAGGGGCAGGGCGAAACTCGAACATCGTAACCACAGGACCAGGCTGCACATCTATTATTTCTCCACTAATTCCGAATTCGAATAACACCGATAATAATTTATCCGACTGCTCATTTATTTTCTCTTTACTTAGCTTATCCACAGCGTTTTCATCAAACGTCGCACTCAAAAGATTTATCGGCGGCAATACGTATCCGTTTGTATTTTTCTTCACAGAAGGGATTTTTGTTTGGACCTCCGCCGTTGAAACCGCGGCATCTTTGCTCGGAGAATGCTCCTCCTCCGCCATTTGAAACACCGAAGACTCTCTGCGCGGTGCTTTTGTTTTTTTTAATCCAACAACATTTGCTAATCGTTGAATTTCATGCACCAGCGTCCTTGCCCCCAAATAAACAGCTTTGAATGTTATGTTGACGGAATGCTTCCACAAAACCACGCCCAGCACAAACGCGCCAAACACACTTGGTACAAACGCTTGCCCCAGGTCATATGCATTCAGCAGCGCCAAAAATTTCCTTGCGAAGATCAACCCCACAGCCCCTCCAGCGGGGATTGGCTTGATCAAAGATGCCGATGTTACTTGCTGAATGAAGCAGCTTTGCAACGACATACTAAATAACGATGTCGCCGTAAGCAGCGCCACAAAGTGCATAAGCGAAAACACATTTGGATTTACGCTTTTGACCCCAATAATGCACAATGATGACGCGAAAACCCAAGCACCCTCTCCAAATGTTTGCTTTAAAATATCCGCGAGAATAGCAAGACTATAGGAAAAGGCGCCGCCTGAACTAGTTGTTGCAACTACATTCATTGAATTGTCTAACGGAGAATAACTCCACAACGAATATAAACACAGCAAACTAAGCGTGATAACCAAGCAGCTCCAAACTTCGCGCGCTCGGACCTCTAACAGGCGGATAAAATTCGGCGGAAATATAGGGACTTTGTGCGACATAATTGCTAAGGCTACGTGAGAAACTCACACTCAAGGCAGCTTAACGTCGCGCCAACGACTTTCACATCGCAAATGGAGTTGAGGTACGCCTCGGGTGTGTTTGTCTGAACCACAACAGACTGCATAAATTGCGATTTCCCCAGCACCTGATTCTCTGCGTGTCCATATCTCTGAAACAGCGCAGACACAGTCTGCCCAATGCAACGCTTGTTAAATTCCGACTGCTGACGGCGGAGCAATTCCTGCAATACCTGCAGCCGCTCAGACTTAACGGCCTCATCTATTTGATTCGACATCCCTGCCGCAACCGTGTGAGGGCGCGCACTATATTTAAACGAAAACGCTTGTGCATAATTAACATAGCGAACCAGCTCCAGCGTTTGCTCAAAGTCAGCATCCGTTTCCCCTGGGAAGCCGACAATAAAGTCCGAACACATTGCAATATGCGGGTTGTAATGTCTAATTGTATCTATTGTCCGTTTATACTCGTCCGCCGAGTATCGCCGGTTCATTTCCGCTAATACGCGCGAACTCCCCGACTGCACTGGTAAGTGCCAGAACGGCATAAGTTGCGGAAGCTCAGCGTGAATCTTTATTGAATCCAAAGTCACATCCACAGGATGAGACGACGTATAGAACACGCGCTGAATTCCCTCTATGGCGCAAACTTCGCGCACCAATGACGCAAACGTCCATCGAGTGCTTCCATCCTGCCAACTGTATGAGTTTACGTTTTGCCCCAGCAGAGTTATTTCCTTGACGCCATGCTGGGCCATAAGGCGCGCCTCACTCAAAATGGACGGCGCATCTCTTGAGATTTCGCGCCCGCGAGTATATGGAACAACACAATATGTGCAAAATTTATTGCAGCCTTCTTGGATCGCCAAAAACGCGGCCCCTTTGGGGAATGTCGACGCAGGCAAATGGTCAAACTTGTTGCAGTCGGATAGCTGGATGTTTATAAGTCGTTTAGATTTTTTTGTGTCGCTGGGGGAGAGGGCATTGTTGCACGAATGCGGATACGCATTATCGTATGCCCCAGACCCATTATATCCTGACTGAGCACAATCATCCTCGCACAACTGCGGCCCAGCATCATCGCGCAAACGCGGCAACGCCAGCCCCGCCTTCGCCCGCTCCCTCGAGCCAACGCGATCAGGGCGAGCCAGCGCGGCCTCGATCATATCCGGCAGCAAATGATATGTCTGCGTGCCAAACACTATATCCACAAAAGGAGCCGCATCCATGATCTTGGACCCGCTCGCCTGAGCCACGCAGCCCCCAACCGCGATAATGTACCTACGCCCTTCGGCCAATCGAGCATTTTTATGTGCGCGAAGGTAGCCCAACTCCGTATGTACTTTGTGCTCAGCCTTCTCTCGTATGTGACAAGTGTTGAGCACAACCACGTCAGCAGCACTAGCATCGTTGACTTCGATCATCCCACGCTGCATGAGTAACAACGCGATCTTATCGGAGTCGTACACATTCATCTGGCAGCCGTAGGTCTTTACATAAAAGCTAAGCCCTTCCATGTAACGCCGCTCCTTTTGTAAAGACGAGTCTAATGTCCATGCGACGCCGCTGCCTTCCTAAACACGAGTCTAAGCCCTACCATGCAATGCCGCTCCTTCTAAGGTAGGGACTACGCGACTACTGCTGACCCAGCATCACTATCCACGATAGTCATCTTTCTCCGCCCGGAGCGACCAGTGCGTCCCAGCCCGGTGTTCTTCGCGATGTTGCTGCGGCGCCGCGCATAACTGGGCGACACGACAGGATAGTCGGGGCCCAGGTTCCAGCGTTCCTTGTACTCTTCGAGCGTCATTTTATATACGGTGCTGAGGTGGCGCTTCAACATCTGAAGCTTCTTGCCATCCTCCAAACACACTATATAGTCGTCGTGAATCGAATCCTCGATTGGCACGGCCGGCGCGACGGGCATGCGGCCCTTGACCCCGCTGGGGGTCTTGTTCAGCTCATTGAGCACGGAGAAGAAGGACCCTACGGTGGCGCTCGCATCGAGCAAGGACATAGAGTTAGAGTTCAGGTACGCTGCTGCCAAAGAAACAGACAGTTCGATTAGTTCCTTTCTTGTGAGATTTACGTTATCAGCCATTGTTTTTATCCAGAGTTAAAGTATTCATAATGAATTTATAGAACTTTTGCGTTCGAAATGCAATAACTATTTTTAACTTCGGCGTAATTTATAACGTACACCCTCGCAACTTAGGAAAACCTTGGCTCGAGCATACAGCAAAGTAAATGATGGGATGTTATTTTTGCAAGGAGCATACCCGCGCAAAAAATTGCCCCAGTCGAATGCAAGTTGAATGTCAATTCATAAATCTAATTTGGAATAATAGACCTGTTGCGAAAGCCCTTTTGGGCAGTTGATTCCTGCCGTGTTGACGCAGCTTTCGCAACAGGTCCATTCAAATCGTTGCTATACGGATCCGGTGTATATACCTGCCCATAAAAACAATTTGAATTTTTATCCTCACCGAAGCCTTACAATACAACGAACTTCAAATTGTTTGTTATGGGGATCCGGTCTCTATACACAAAGAGTAGCAAGTTGTTTTATCTAGATGTCCCAGGCCAGTTGGGCACACTGTACTCCAGGGATTTTGTCCACAATGGAGCTATCTCCCATTTATGCGACCACCCGCCCCTAAGTAAGGGTTCAATGTTGTCTGTTATTGTGGTAAGTGCAAACATGCTTGCTGTGTCCCCTAAACCGGCAGCCTCCTCATATAGCTCAATGGCTCTCTCTTTATCACTGCTATACAGTTGCGCAGCTAGCAGGCATTTTGCATGAGGATGTCCTTGACTTGAGCTAAGGGAAAGAAGCCTCAGCGCCTCATCTGGATTGGCAGAAATAAATTCAGTTCTTTCACCAGAATCACGTACAATTGAGATTCCAGAGAGCAAGCATTCTGCGTATCTGAATTGGCCATATTTGTTCCCTTTTTCTGCAGCATCCCTATATGCGTTGATCACTTCGTCGCTTACACGAAGTTGGCTGTCAGCCCACAAGACTTGAGCATCTAAATCGCCACCATCTGCGAATGCTTTAAGTTCATCTATATAGTTAGTGAGATAACAGCGTTCCATATCTAGAGGTTGCGTAAGCTTCTCCCTTTGTGCTGCATGAGCATCTTGAGACTCTTGAGGCCTACTGCTACTTGAGCCTAGCACTCGTCGCCTTGGTGCACTCGTTGGTGCGCGTCTTGGGGGGCGAACGGAGTTACCACCGCTAGGTGATGATAAGACCGCCTCAAGTTGTGCATCAAAATCCGCGTTGGATTGTGGTGATTGTGAGCCAGTTGCAAACACAACACACTGGACGCCAAGAATACTACATAAAACGGTTAAATACTTCATATTACATCCTCTCTAATTAACTACCGTACACATACAGTATACTACGCACGACCGCCATACATCAAGCAAAATATATACGATCCTTTTTTTTATTTACGAGTATCAATTCTTCTAAGTAATTTTTGCGCAAATATATCTGCTAATTGTTTACCGCCCCGCCACTACCGCTTACCCTGGCTACCCAGACAATCTTTTGCAGTTTTTTGATGGCGCGCATTTCGATCCTGCGAGCGCCCTCAGGGGATATGCCCAGGTCATCCGCTATGGAGGCGAACGTCCTAACGTCCTCCCCTCCGTAGCGCGCCCTTAGCACTTTACGCTCAATATCCTTCAACTTGCCAAGCGCCTCCGCCAGCATTTTGCGCTTTTGCATTAGGGCACTTTGCTCAATAACGCGGTCGTCCGGAGAATCTTGGGGTGCAAGCAAGTTATCAAGCAATGAATGATTACTTTTTGTTAGAGCATCAATAGACACGTCTCGCGTGAATGTATCGCCCTGCCCTATTGGCGCGTCAAAACACGGAGAGCTGTGGCTGTGGCGTTCGTTTGTGGACGCTCTGCGGACGACGCTTGCTGTGACTTTGATGTATTTTGAGATAAATGCGTCAATCCAGTAGACCGCATACGTCGCCAGCTTTATTCCTTTGGACGGGTCAAACCGCTTTATCGCGTTCAATAAACCCAATACTCCTTCCGAAAACGCATCTTCTTCGTACTCGTTCACCAGCCAGTAACGCCTTTTTCTTAATACTTTTTGCACAAGCTTTAAATAGCTTACCAATATTTTCTCAAGATCATGCTGGGAGCCATACTTGTGCCAATTATCAAACGCTTGCTCCTCTTCTTCATGAGATAAATTTGGAGCGTATTTTGACCTTGCAAGTAATAATGATGGATAGTTCATATGGGCAGCAGTTTTAATGTCTCAATAATAGTATTGTAGCGAAGACTTATATCTTCGTAAAGTCTATATACACAGCGGGGCGTTTACTCATCTTATTTGCAACTTGCGAGATGTGTTACGACAAGATAACGTTTGATTGCAATCGCGGATTATGCGACTTTAGCCGTGTAAGTTAATAAAAAGCAGAAGAAAATGTATAAAATGCAAGCTAACAAAAGAAACGTAACTTCAAAACTTCGCTCTAATGTCCTAAAAACTATTCGTCAGATCTTATTTTTGTCTGCACTTGCAGGAGTTACTGCGAATGCGAACGAAAATTATACCTACGACGAAATAGACGCCATATATAAAATGATAGGAGACCAAAGTATTGCATGTATAAATTGGGAAGAAGACTGGAGAGATCGGATAAATATTCTCATTAGGAATGTGATATACGCTAAAGGAGTCATGACAGTCACAGTTACCATAAATACAGGAAGGACCGCTGAAGAAATAGAAAGATATGATGAGCAAGTACGCAATCCGTGGGGGCTGCCTCATCTCCCCATTAACATTCAGAGGTGTTGCATTGCAAGGAATGTCGAACGAATTGAAGAGTCCACGTTTGAAAACTACATAGTTTCTGACGGGCTCGCGTTCGAAGCAGGAAGTCATCTCTGTTTCATTGGGAAACATTGCTTTAGCAGCACGTGCATGCTAAACATTTGTATCCCTAAAAATGTTACACAAAGTGCGACCACAATAATGGACGCGGCTTTTGAGCAGGCCGACATTTCGCTGATAATTCTTAATTGCAATATTAACGCGCTTCCACCTCGTCTGTTCTATGACGTAATATCTTACGAAATTATTATTTTTTCGTGCATTGATACGATCGGGAATGAGTGTTTCAGGTGGGAAGGATTCGGGGCATTCGGAGGAAACAATAGGCACCAATTTGATGCAACAAGAATTATTAACCAACATCAAATAGCGCACATTGGACCACACGCATTAGTCAACAACAAAATTTCAAAATACACTGGGTCCTCAGATTTGCGGAAGATTGATACATATGCATTTGAATTTTCAAATCTAATCGATGTGGACTTAAGTCGATCCCGAAATGTGAAATTTGGATATGGAGTATTCAACGGATGTGAGAATCTTTCATCAATCGTTTTGCCACCTAATATAATGTCTATACCTAAATGTATATGTAGCAACTGCAGGAACTTAACATCGATATTCTTCCCTGATTCGGTTACATCTTTGAAAGAGTATTGCTTCGCACAAAGCGGGCTACGCGAGATAGACTTACCCCATAGCCTTCTCTCAATTAGGAAAGAAGCACTAGTGGATACTTGCATAAAACATTTGACCATCCCGGCAAGCGTTTTACATATGGGGGACAACGCTGTGTATGGAATCCCCAAACTAACCTTTGAACGCTCAGCTCAATCACGATATTTTAGTGCGGATACATTGAGTAATTTAGAACGTATAGGGAGGTTTGGCCCAAACGAAATGGAGAACGCGTTTGTCGTAACTGAAATCCCCTTAAGCTATTTTGTAAATGAGGCAGGGGTCGAAGATTTTGCAAATACGTTGGATGAGACCACAATGCCAAACTATTCGGTATTAGTGCGTTGGTCACCTAATCGGGGAGGCGTTTCGGTAAACGGGCTGACAAAAAGTCTACGATCGTGGCTGAACTATGCATGGTACCACGATACATGTTTCTACAAAAAATACGTCTGCGTTCCTGGATCTGACGATGACGGTCTGTTCCAACATTTGACGGACGGAAGACTATACGTTCGGCCAGCAGGATCACTGCCCGTTAAGCAAATTGTAGAGGATCAACACCAACAAGCTCTGGTTGAATTGAAAGCAGAAGCTCTGGTTGAATCGCTAGCGGAAGAAGCTCTGGTTCAATTGGCAGAAATTCTGGCACAAGAGGAAGACGTGCTGGAAGAGGAAGACATGCTGGGGTCCCCATAACAAGCGACTTGAATGTCGTTGATAGACGAGATACGACACTTCTTGTGCTTGAGTATACATCATTCCCGTTTTTTGATAGCATTACTATAGCAGCGAGATAAAGCAAGGCACCCTATGTATTCATTTAAAAGCGTTGAAGCAAAATGGCAGCGCATCTGGCAAGAGCGCAACGTTGACGCGACCCCGGACGTGTCCAGCTCGTCGGGGAAGAAGTGCTACGTGTTGGAGATGCTGCCGTACCCTTCGGGCATGATCCACATGGGGCATGTCCGCAATTACTACATTGGTGACGTGATTGCTCGCTTTAAAAAGTCCAATGGTTTCAGCGTGCTGCATCCCATGGGGTGGGACGCGTTCGGAATGCCCGCGGAAAATGCGGCGCTGAAGCACGGCAAGCACCCAAAGGATTGGACGTACGAAAACATTAACGCGATGAAGAATACGCTTGCGCCGTTGGGGCTTTCGTATGATTGGGACCGTGAAATATCAACTTGTTCCGAAGAGTACTATGGTCATGAGCAAAGACTGTTCCTTGAAATGTACGAACATGGATTGGTATATCAAAAGGATTCTTGGGTGAACTGGGATCCCGTAGACAACACTGTGCTCGCAAATGAACAGGTCGTGGACGGCAAAGGGTGGCGTTCCGGCGCAGAAGTCGAGAAAAAACAGCTGAAACACTGGTGCTTGCGCATTACAAATTACGCGGAAGAGTTGTTGGCGAATTTAAACTCCTTAAAGTGTGTCGATACGGTTGAGGGGGATACTGTAACGTGGTCCGGCTGGCCAGAAAAAGTGCTGACCATGCAGGAAAATTGGATCGGCAAGTCTGAAGGGGTGTCTGTGCGGTTTGAGTTTGATGCGACGCCGCGCCTCCATAGCTACCAAGATTCACATTTATTAATCTTTACAACTCGCCCAGAGACGCTTTTTGGCGCGAGCTTTTGCGCGATTGCCGCGGGCCATCCGCTCGTTGCGTTTTTGGCGGAGCACGACCCAGCTCTGGCGGATTTTGTGACGCAGTGCCAAAAGGGGCCTGCCACAGAAAGCGCCCAAAGCCTAGCCGAGAAGATGGGGTATGATACGGGCATTTTTGTAAAAAATCCGCTAGATCCAAGCCAAAAGATTCCCGTGTATGTGGCGAACTTTGTGTTGATGGAGTATGGGACCGGCGCAATTTTCGGATGTCCAGCTCATGATGAGCGCGACTTTGACTTTGCGACGAAGTACAATTTGCCTATAAAAAATGTGATCAAGCCAATTTTTCCTGATTCGGAGTCCGAGTGTTCAGGTTTAGGCTCAGGCTCAGCCTCCGCCTCAGATCCAGGCTCAGCTTCAGGCTCAGCATCAGGCCCTGCACCATCCTCAGACTCAGGCTCACTGAACTCGTCATTCGCACTTCCGTATGTGGATACTGTCGGCACGATGACACAGTCGGAGTTTTTGGACGGATTGACCGTAATTGAGGCGAGGAAGCAAGCTTGCGACTACATCGAAAAGCAGCGCATAGGGACAAGGCAAACGACATATCGCTTGAGGGATTGGTCCGTGTCGCGGCAACGTTATTGGGGCTGCCCAATTCCCATGATCCATTGCGACAAGTGCGGGATTGTGCCCGTACCAAAGAAAGACCTGCCCGTGCTGCTGCCCCCTGATGTCAATTTCGTCGTGCCAGGCAACCCTCTGGACCGCCATCCAACGTGGAAGCACACCACGTGCCCCAAGTGCGGCAATGCTGCAGTCCGGGAAACGGACACCTTGGATACGTTTTTTGAGTCCTCGTGGTATTTTTTGCGCAATTGCTGCCCACATGACAAGGAGCCCGTGAACAAAGCTGCGCTCGCCGAATGGATGCCTGTGGATTTGTACATCGGGGGCATTGAGCACGCAGTGTTGCATTTGTTGTACGCGCGCTTCTTTACGATGGTGCTGAACGACCTGGGGTACATTAATCGACGGGAGCCGTTCTCCACTCTGCTGACACAAGGGATGGTGTGCCATACGTCGTTCCGGGACGACCGCGGCGATTGGCTATACCCGCAGGAGGTCGTGCATGAAGCGGACGGAAGCTACGTCACGAAAGATGGCCGGCGCCCGGTTACCGCAGTGCGGTCAGAGAAAATGAGCAAGTCCAAAAAGAACCTCGTGGACCCGAACGAAATCGTGGCGACGTATGGGGCGGACGCGCTGCGCGTGTTCATGATGTCGGACACTCCGTATGAAAAAGATTTCGATTGGAATACGGAATCTCTGGATGGCGCATGGCGGTATATTAATAAGATGTGGCGACTGTGTGAGCACGTTTGCGAAAAGTACACGCTGTCCGAGTGGGTGCTGAAAAAGGCGAATGCGCGAGAGGTTTATAAGGATAAAGATGCGGACAATAAGCGGGACGCAATATTAAGAACTGCCCACAAGTATTTGAATAAAATAAATCGCTCTTTGAATAATTTCGCATTTCACAAAGCAATTGCATTTCACAGAGAATTGACTAGGGAAATGGAATGGGCCATCATGGGGACGGGCGCGTGCGACGCCACGGGTTCAGCGGGAGCGCGCGCTCAAACAGATTCGGATATGTCGCAGCATGAGTGCAACGAAGCACCATCCCCAGAGACAATTGCCGAAGTTATGTATATTTGGATCAGCGCGTTTCTGCCATTTGCACCTCATTTCGCAATGGAGGCGTATCAAACGGTGTTCAAGCCGTCGGATATAACGACGCACTTGAAATGGCCGACGTTGCGCGCCGCACTTGTGCAAGATGACATTGTGACTATCGCAGTGCAGGTAAATGGGCGCTTGCGCGGGACATTTGACATCGACGTTGATGCGGATAAAGAGACGCTGACGCGGGCGGCGTTCATGGTCGATGGAGCGAAGAGGTTTATTGGGGATGCGGCAGTGAAAAATATTATTGTGGTGCCAAACCGCCTAGTGAATATTGTTGTATGAAGCAAACGAACAAAACTGAAGTTAAGCCTTTTCGCGCCTACGCTAGAGAGCTCGTCCTTGCGCTGAGGTCGGTGGCATTTATTGCGTCGCTTGTGATTTTTGTTTGCAGCGTCGTGTTAGTTTGTTGGCCCTTCATATATGTGTCAAGACGAGTCGCATTTTTCGTCTTCTCTTCGACGACGCGCGTGTCGCTTTGGTTGATGCGCTTGATACTTCGGATAAAAGTTCGGTTCGAAAACTTGGACATTCTGCACAGCACAAAGGCGGCATATCCTTGCTTTTTATTGGCTCCCAAACATCAATCCGAGATCGAGACGCTGATCTTTTCTATATTTTTTGATTCATTCCGCATCGTATACAAGCAGGGTATAAACGAGCTCCCCATAATCAGCAGTTATATGAAGCGCATGAATTTCATCGCAATTGACAGGGAGGCGGGGCGCGCGGCGCTGCAAACTTTGCTGGACGAAGGGTTGA
Source organism: Holosporales bacterium (assembly GCA_031270515.1). Lineage (GTDB taxonomy): Bacteria > Pseudomonadota > Alphaproteobacteria > BNTO01 > BNTO01 > JAIRNK01. Next base: position 13,966 of record JAISXM010000069.1, read on the forward strand.
AATCCATTGGAACCGGGAGCCCAATCCTGATTTTCCCAGAGGGGACTCGCACGGCGTTTGGGGAGCGAGGCAATTACCATGCTGGGGTTGCGTTGATGTACGAAAAGATGAATGTGCCTATATTGCCTGTAGTGCACAACTCGGGCCAGTTTTTTAAGCCGCACGCATTTATTAAGGACCCGGGCGAAATTGTGTTCCGTTTTCTGCCGCCAATTTATCCGGGGCTGTCCGCTCGCGAGGCGCTGAAAGAGTTGGAGGCGAAGCTAGAGGAAGATAAGTCAGTCCACAACATAGGCCTATCTGCATAATACTAATTGTCTGCGTAAGTTTTTGTCGACAATGTTGCTAGTCAATTTGAAGTGAATCCCAAATAAGTCTGATGTCTATTTCGACATCTCTCTGCGCGAACAATACTCTCCACGTTAAGTAAACATTCCTGCAATACATCGTTTAACACGCAATAATCATACTCGACCGCGTGCTCCATCTCCCGCTCAGCACTCAGCAACCGCATCCGTATCTTTTCTGCGTCATCCTGACCGCGCGCATACAACCGCCTCTCCAGCTCCTCCATCGACGGCGGCAGCAAAAAAATCGCAACAACGCTCCCCCCAAACAATTCCTTCAAGCGCACCGTTCCATTGCGCTCAATCACGCAGATCGTGTCTATGCCCTGCTGTTGATTTTGCAGCAATTGAGTTTTCGGGGTGCCGCATCTTGTGGTGTATATTTCCGTGTATTCGACTAAATTTTCATTTTTAATATGCATGTCGAATTCTTCGTTTGATACAAATATATAGTCGACTCCATCTATTTCGCTGGGGCGCTTTGCGCGAGTATTTAGGGACACAGATCTGACTACGTTGGGAATCGTCGCAATCAAGTGTTGCGCCACCGTGGTCTTGCCCGCGCCAGATGGGGCGGATATTGCGAAAATCAAGCCGTCGTTCATAAATGTCCTTTTAAATTAAGCGAAGCGTATTCGTTAGTCGAAGCGTACCTATATAAAACCATCGTTCAGAAATGTCCTCTTAAATTAAGCAAAGCGTATTCGTCAGTCGAAAAACGTATTTACTCGTCGAAACGTACTCGTTAGTTAATTGCGCTCCACAGTCCCTGCAATAATCTCAATCAATTCGTTTGTAATATTGGTTTGGCGAGTTCGGTTATACCGTAAGCTCAATTTGTCAATCAGCTCTTCGGCATTGCGTTTGGAGCTGTCCATCATGGTCATTCGTCCTGCAAACTCGCACGTTTCAGACTCAAGGAACGCCTTATATATGCGCACAAGGGTCAAGTTATCAAGCAGAGGCTCTATGACACTCTCTATGGATGGCTCTAAGCGTAACGGGTTGCTCGGCGTGCTCGGATTGATTAGCGTACTGGGCGAACTTGTGGAACTTGAATCACTTTGCGTGCTTGAATTGCTTGGCGCAGCTATATTGGCCGATCCATCCGCCCCTCTGGGCGCTCCCGCACTTCCAGAATATTCGCGTTGTATCAACTCAATCTTCGCTAAATCGGCATTCGGATATAAACTCACAGACGTAACACCTTGAGTCAACGTATTCACAAAATTACCTGCGACAAGACTAACCGACCCGACCTCGCCATTTTGGTACCATTTTTTTACGTGATCAAACACATACACCGCCAGCTCCATGCAGGTGGCATGCTTCGAAAAGTGCCCCAGCCCAGCAAGTGGCTCCGTTACGTTAGGCTTGTGCTTCACGAAATATTCGGCCGCCTTGAGCGTCATCGGCACAAATTCGCACGCCCGCGGACGGTAACGGTTATAAACAGCGAGCGCTTCTTTGACCGAGACCATGTTATAACTTCCGCAAAGCCCTTTTTGCGCGCCAAATACGCAAATAATATGGGGTTTGGTGGGGTCTTCTTCAAAAACATGCGCAGGTAAACATTTGCGACAATTGCTATATTGCTCGCCATTATTCATGATTTGCTGCAATGCTTGGGCCAACGACGACTCGTAATTGCGCGCGATTTGCAACATGCGGACCGATTGCCTGAAGCGCGACGCCGCAATCAGCTTCATTGCCGCAATCAGCTTGTGCGTTGATTTCACACTGTTGATCCGTTTTTTTATGTCTTGCAAGCCTGCCATGTTCTACACCGCTATACCTGTCCTTAATATAATATCAGCACATTAAGCATGCTAACATAACCGCTTTTTTACAGAATTATACCCAATCACAAAAAGTTTATCAGTGCGTCGTTTCGGATCCCAAGCTTGAGCAGTACGCTCTAGTACAGCTCGGCGTCGGGTGCCCATTCAACGAGTTGAATGGGGTCCCGGCTTGGGCTCCAAAACTCCTGCGGCTAACTCTTATTGTGATTGGGTATAACGTTACTGCCTCCTTGCAGCATTACGCGCAACGATACGTCGCTTCTTTACATTACGACGAACCGGGCGTTTCCGAAGCTTGCGAGGCTTTGCTTTGCCGCGAAGACGGTATTGCACGCGCGTAGGCGTTACCGACGCAGACGACGCCACACCTAATGTAGACGCAGTCGCCACAGGAGATACCATACCGGACGTCGATGCCACACCGGACATAGCCACAGGGGTCGCCACACCAGACGTCTGTCCAACAGGCGCAGATGCCACACCGGACATAGCTACAGGAGCGACCACGCCAGACGGCCCACCAGACGCAGATGACACAGGCGCCGCCACATTGCGTGCTGTGTTATTTGCGCCATTCGCCGACACATTCGCCGCGTACGCCTCCGCAACGGGGACAGCCCCCACCTCCTCCAATTGTATCACCGGAGTGAGCACTGCGCCCGCATCATGCGAAACAGGATAATACACGCGCTCTGGCGCCTCAGCTGCGGGCTCGTCAGGCTCGTTGCTTTCAAATTTTTTAATAACATTTTTAGATTCAATAATTTGTCTACTTGAAACAACTTCCCATTGCGGCGACGGCTTCGTTTTTACTGGCGTATCTTTCACAACAACTGGCGGCGGCACAATAGCCTGGCGCTTGGCACCGTGCTTCAGCAAGTCCTTCTCTCTGGCTTCCTCCGCCATGCGCGCCTGTTCGCGAGCGGCCTCAAACTCCATTTCTTCGAGCTCGGCCTTCGTTAGCACCTTTGGGGGGACGCGCACCTCCGCAGCAGGACGCACCTCTACGCGAGCATCAGCCTCATTGTTGTTGACGCAAATCGCCTCCGCCACAACACTCGCCGTTGACGTAGACATCGCATTCGCCGTTGACGTAGACATCGCCTTTTGGGCGCGGTTATTCTTTTCCGCCTCTTCTTTTATCTTTAATGCCAAAGTTTTTTCTTGACTAATCTTATTTTTCGCCTCTTCTTTTATCTTTAACGCCAAAGCTTTTTCTTGATTAATCTTATTGGCGGCCTCTTCTTTGGCCTGCTGCGCCGTGAGTTCGGCATCCTTGATCAGCTGGCGCAACGCTGCAGCCTCGACTTCGGCCTCTTTTATGCGATTTTTGTACTCCGCCTCAATGCGGCTTTTGTACTCCGCCTCAAGTCGCGCTTTCTCCCGCAATATCTGTTCCTGAGCCGCGGCAGCCGCAGCAGCCTCGCGCTTACTCGCAGCAGCACTTGCCGCCGAACGAGACGCGCGATCAGGAGGAATATCGTCTTCTGAATCGTAGCTAACAACTATGTCGGGGGCTTTTTCTTGTGTGGTCAACAAGCTCGCGACCTGCTTTGACTCCTCGGACGCAGCACTTTTGTTGGACTTCGGCGTCCGATCTTTCGACGGCAGATTGTCGTAATCGCGCGGCATACTGAGCGGGGCCAATGGAATTACTTCAAATTCGTCTGGCCCACAGTGGTCAAAACCCAAACTGGATTTGATAAAACTACATCTTGTACACGTAGCCAAAACTGCTAGCAATGAAAAAAAGCGTACGTACAAAAGGCGTATCCTCAAACAGCTCTTCCTGGCTAAAATGTTATCATGTTTAGATTTTGTTAACAAATCAATGAGAAGGTTAATAGACAGTTAATTGCAAACTGTTTTATGGAGAATTACAAACTGTTTTAATGATAGGTTTTATAGCGAACGCCAATCGTATTATACCGAGTACCCATAAAAACAATTTCAAAATTTCTCCCACCTAAGCCTTGTAATGCAACGAATATCAAATCGTTTGTTATGTGGCCCGGCATATAAACAAACAACCTGAGCTAAAGTGATTAAACGCTTGCCTCCTTATCGATGATAATGGTACAGTACTCACATAGGTAAAAATCAACAATTCACATTCCCACCAAGGGGGTGGCGGAGCGTAAACTCGGAAATATACCGAGTACCCATAACAAACAATTTGAATTTTTATCCCTGTCTAAACCTTATAAGACAACGAACTTCAAAATGTTTTTGTCGCAATTATTTTTTTGTCGCAATAGTAACCAAAATTGTCTTTTTATAATAAGAGAAGGATAGAATATGTGTATTTTAATGGAATCAAGAAGATTTATATTAGTGTGCAGCGTTGTAATGAACAGCAGCTTCGCCACATTTTACGAGAAGGTAACCAATTTAGCTCCATCAACGCTACGGTTTGATCCATCGCCTGTCGACTCGGATGCGCTGCTACGCAGGTTTAATACGGAGTCCCCTGATATTATTTACCCCATACTGGAGAAAATGTATAGCAATCTTGCTGGACGCGCTCTGTTTAACTCACTGATACGTGACCCACGCCTGCAGTCCATAGCCATCGACATTCTCGTAGTCCGACCAGACACAAGTAACAAAGGAATAAACGGGGTTTTCCTAATAAAAGTTGATACGCCACAAACTATAAACTTAATACAAAAAAACGAACGCCAATACAAAATAGCGCAGGATAGATATTTACCCACACTAAGCAACATTTTGGGAAAAGCTGCACCAGCTGCTATAGCTTGTGTATATAGTTGCGCAAGTATATTCGATGACAAAGGAAAATTGTCGAAGTGCGTGATTTTAGTCCCGAGTGCAGACTTGGAGACAGATACTACAGAGTATCACGTGACAGTTAATAAAGATGCAGACGCTGAACCTTGCGAAGGATTGAGGCAAGCAGACGAGTGTTTATACCACGAATTGAATCACGTTATTGGCAATGCATTAAATGAAGATCGATCGTTTTTTTGTACATGTGCTAGTTATATACTTGAGGTAATCTCGAGATATAAAGATCCAAATATAATGTGTTTGATTCCTGATGAAACGCGTGCGAGAATAGATAGCGAGATCAAACAATTTATGAATCAAATGGACAAATTTAATGAGGCCCACAAGTCTCGTATGTCTTTTATTCGCGCATCACTAAGCATGGAGGACGGCCCAAAGTATGGATTAGATCAAGCGCGTGTAAATTGGCTGTTCGATCGAATGTTCTCTAACCAGCAAGCTGTTGACAGCTCTGAAGAAGAGTTTGCTTGTGTAACAGGAATATATGTCGCGGTAAAACCAAATGGAGCAATGGTGTTGCGACACGAACCGCATAGCGAGGCGTTGTATCAACTTTTTGCAAGAAAGCCTCTTCGGATGGGGACAATATTTTCTAAAACAAATATGCCTACTACCACGTTTCATTCTTTGCAGCCGTATGTTGTAAAGTATATCGCTCCACGAATATTGCGCTGTACCTTTCAATATTTTGTATCGTTGCACGAAGATTTAGGTGCATGTGATCTTCCATTTCCCACATTAGATTAGCATATCCCCAGTCATCTTTTTATGACTGGGGATATTGTCCTACGACGAACGTCAAATTGTTTATTATGAAGCACCAGTCAACATTACGGCGAACAGATCCCGCCCAGATAGCTTTTCCCGCAGTCACTTATTGCTACGATCAGCACTGAGTAAAAAATGCGCAACCCTGAGTAAAAAAAATGCGAAACAATACCGTCCGCATTTTACAGGTCCACCTGGAGCGGCGCACGGCGTTTTTTGCCCATTTCCTCGTGTTCATCAAGATATGCAGGGTGCCAAGGCGTCAGCGTATCATGTAACGTTTTGGCCAGGTCAGGCCAGGTCGAACGTCAAATTTGTGTAAAACTGTAACAACTTTTTTATCCACGTCGACGCTTTCTAATACAACGATTTTCTAATTGTTTGCTACGGGGCGCCCGGGACAATGGCAGGTGCGAATATGAATATTGGCTAACAAACGCCAACGCTGTATAGTCATTGCAGGTGTTGCGGAAAGAATTCAATCTATGACAAAGCTGGAAAATTTTATCAAGGGCATTCTTGTAACGGGGTTACTGGGGGGCGGGACAGAACTACACGCGGCAGAATTGCACGCGAGCGCGCCTCCTAAAACGTCCTTGCAAGCCGGTTCTGCGGGATCGAACGAACAAGGCTCAACGGGCAATAGCACATCCAGCGCATCTAAAAAAAAGCAAACAAACACATCAAGCAAGCCAAACGCCGCGGCCGCCGCCACTACAGTAGCAGCCGCCGCAGCAGCCGCCCAAGATGCGTCTTCAACAAAGTCAGGAACGTCCACATATCATGTTCTTTGCCCCAAGACTGCGGCCAAACAAGCGTACTTGATCGACGCAGACAGCAAAGCGGTTTTGTTCGAATTTAACGCGCATGAAAGAATGAGCCCGTCATCCATGACGAAAATTGTGACGGCATGCATTGTTGGAAACAAGCTGAAGGACAAAGAAATCACCATGGATACGACAACAACAGTGTCCTCTCAGGCATACCGCAAAGAAGGATCGACCATGTTCTTGAACATCGGGCAAACGGTGTCAGTCCGAGACTTGCTGAGCGGGCTGATCATCGTATCCGGAAACGACGCAGCCGTCGCGCTTGCCGAGTGCGCCTGCGGTTCGGAGGCCGTGTTCGCCTCTTACATGAACGCATGGGCCCACGAATGCGGCGCGACAAGCTCGAACTTTGTCAACGCAAGCGGCCTCCCAGACCCAACGCACAAGACGACAGCAAGCGACCTTGCAATCATGTCGTTGCGAGCAATCAGCGATTATCCCGACATATTTAGCTTGTATAGCCAAAAAAGTTTCACCTTTAACGGGGTAACGCAACAAACAAAAAACGAAATATTACGGCGAGACATTGGCTGTGATGGGCTGAAGACCGGGCACACAAACGACGGCGGCTATGGGATTGTTGCGACGATCAAGCAGGACAATCGCCGCCTCGTTTTGGTCGTGAACGGCTACAAAAGCGAGCAGGATCGCATTTATGATGCATGCGCGCTTTTGACGTGGGGGACGAAAACGTTCGTGAACCACCATTTGTATAAGTCACATTCGCCAATTACAACGATCCCCGTTTGGTACGGAGAAGATAGCGAGCTCCCAGTCACGGTGGAGAACGACGTTGTGATTACGTTATTGCGCACGGCCCCGTATGATGTGAAGATTGTGCTGCGCTATGAAACCCCAATCGCGGCGCCAATTCAGAAAGGAACGCAAGTCGGGGAAATCATTATTTCGTCCCAAAGTATGGACAACGAAGTTATTGTTCCATTAATTGCGTCTGTATCAGTAAAGGAAGGGTCTTTCTTTAAAAAACTGATGGATTCGTCTGTTTACCTTGTTTGGGGGGCGAGGAAACCGAAGAGCGTGGGCGCTGGCAATTAAATGTAGACCTGCCCATAAAAACAATTGGAGTTTTCATATCCGTGAAGCTTTGCATTACAACAACTTTCCAATTGTTTATTATTGGGAACCCGACGAGCACCGAAACGACGAACTGATAAACTTATGTGTTTGGGTCTACTGGAATTTGATGAATTTAAGTAGTCTGAGTATCCCCGTTATATTAAACACAATCAGCATCCCGGCCGCCAGGCTCATTACCAACAGCGCCTTTTCCTGGTCGCAAAACGAGAAGAACACAAACGCGACCACTGCATACGTGAGATATGCCACCTTGCCGCGCACGCCCCCAAGGAAAAACGCGGACTTCAGTCCCACGGATAGGTAGGCGACAATAGTCGTATACCCCGCGAGGAAAATGAATATTGCCATGAACAAGTCGGCGTGCTTGAAGTGCGTTGCGAGCGCATGTCCCACAAATTGGTCCGGATGCAATGGCAGAGTCCACACATCCGTCACCAGAACTACGCATATGCTTAGTGTGCAAATAATCGCGTCCGTCAGCAAGGAAAACACACCCAGGCGCGCTTGCTGTTGTGGCAAAATGGCGCGCGTTTCGGCTTGGATGATGGAGTCGTAGCCGATGCCTATGTCCCCTGAGTAGACGGATCGCGAAATACCCTGCTGCGCGGCCAACATGGCGCTGCTGCCGGCGAAGCCTCCTATGGCGGCATGTCCGGAAAACGCGGAGCTCACTATGGTGCTCAGTGTTTCGGGCAATTTCGCGCTGCAGCGCACTATGACGTACACACACATGCCAACGTACAAAATTATAAAAATTGGCATTAGAAACGTACACACCTGGCTGAGCCTGCGAATTCCTCCAATGACCGTAAACAGCACGCCACCCAGCAGGAGAGCAATCACCAAATATTGGTTGATGTGGAACGTTTCCGATATTGTGTCCGCGACTACGTCAAACTGAAACACTTCAACACCGTAAATGCACAATAGTAAGCTTGCAATAAACGGGATTGTTTTGTTTTTAAACGCTTTGCGCAAGTAGAACATGGGGCCACCGTCGTATCCGCCTTGGTCATTTGGGATACGGTAACGGATGCCCAGGTAAATTTCCGCATATTTTACAAGCATGCTGGGGAAGTTGCCTATCCACAGCCACAAAAGGGCGCCTGGGCCCCCAATCATGACCGCCGTGATGATGCCGACAACGTTGCCCAGGCCGACCATGCCGCTGACGGAGGCAAAATATAGGCGGATGGGGTGGATGCCGCGCGAGGAGCACTTGGATGGCCCTTTGAGGAGGTCCGTTATGCAGGCCCGGAAGTTGAGGAGGACCTTAAACTGAAATCCTCGCGTTTTTATGGTTAAATAAATACCGCTAGAGAATAGGATCACGAAGCCTATATAGGTCCAAAAGAAACGATCTATCGCAGATAAATATTCGAAAAATGACTGTAGTCGTTCATGCATATAAGCCTCAAAGGGGTTGTGGCGGACTTTTTAATGTGTGGTGCAATGTTTTTTGTGTGCAATTTTGCGTTTTGGTGCAGTTTTGCTTGTTCATTAAATATTGCGTTTACATTAAATAGTCGGCCGGATCTGTATTGTCGTTGTTTGTTTCTACGCTAAGGATTAATATCATCTATACTGGGATCTCATTTCGTTTATATGGGGACGCATAGCGGAGTCACAACGACTAACAGATATGGGTATAGGTATAGGGACTGACACGCCTGGCAAATTGCGCACAGTCGGACGCGCGAGGATGATGACTGGGGTGTTGCAGATGTGCTTGGCGACTCCATGCAGGAAGCGGCCAAACCCTGCAACTGCGCGACTTCTTGCGTCGTTTTGAAACATCAGTGCTTTGGTTTTATGCCAAAAACTCCGGTTCAGACGATTACAATAGAAGCCGATCTCCGTAAGGACAACTGCATAAAGCAAGTCAACGACGAATTGTTCAATTGGTGCCAAGAAACGTAACATCATTATATACTACTTTATGGTTTAAGCTATCCTTAATATCAATTATACGTATAAATGGTTAATTTTTAGTTAATAGAATATTTGACTGCGTACAGAATATACCTGTTGCAGCAAGAAAGTTTACTATACCTGCTGCGAAAGCTGCGTCAACACAGCAGGAATCAACTGTCCAAAAGGGCTTTTGCCGCAGGTCTAATGAGAGAGAATATATTGCTGAGAGTGAAGCCATTGCGATCAAGCCGAAATCTCTATACTCAATCATAACTCGTTTTCTTTGAGTATAGATATCGGCCTGGCAAATCAAAAAAAGGTGAGGCCAGAAGGAGAGCAAAGTTACTACAATTTTCAAATTTGAACGTCGACCTGGCCTGGCAAAAGAGTTACATGATACACTGAAGCTATAGGTTCTTTTAGGGGAGAATGGTTCGGTGGAAAAATTATGTTTCATAAGCGCACTCGTTTGTGTGTTGGGGGCTGCGCATAGTAACGAGATTGATGTAAATCTTTGTTCTTGGGATGAAGAAAACAAGGCTAAATACGCAGCAATGCGTATGGCAGAACCAGAGGAGGAGAGATTCCAGAGGGATCGTGATGAGTGGGAGGGTTTCTGCGTGAAGGGCCGCCCACTTAATAAATCTGATCTCACCGCTACAACGGCGAAACTTCGTAATGCAGTAATAGGTGATCCCGCGGCAATAGGCGCTATGGATATATTTTTCGATTCAGATTACTGGAAGCTTGTAGACTACTGTGCAGATAATCTTAAAGATATGAATGAAATTAATCACCAGAGGTTTAGAGACGTGCTTATTCTACTAACACCAGGTTTGGTGTCTAGTAGGTATATGGCAAAAGTAGTAAACCTAGTATGTACTGATCAACGTGATGTCAGAGCCGCCGACATTAAGCACCTACCATTTTGCCTAGATATGTTCTTCTACGGAGCCGTGAGGAATGGGCAGCAAGGGAGGTATGCATTTGCAATGTTGTGTCTGGATGCATTCTGTGCTCCATGCTTAGATTGTGAGAATGATAAAAGGTTTGATGC
>JAISXM010000078.1 GCA_031270515.1 Holosporales bacterium
AACGGCCCAAAAGGGCTTTCGCAACAGGTCTATTGTTAGCCTCCTCAATAATAATATTGCTGTGTTCTTTTCAAACAGATTAGCTGTTGTTGACTAAGTTATGCGCAAACGCTATATTAGTATTAGAAGACTTATACGAATACAAAAAAAGTGACTATATATGAATAAATACTTTAGCGTTCTGACCTTATGTGCGTGTCAATTTGTCCTAAATTCCTCCTACTCTGCAGGCTTAAGTCGACCTGTTGCGGACGCTGCGTCAGCACAGCAGGAATCAACGGCCCAAAATGGCGTTAGCAGCAGAGATACTAGACCTCAACGCAGATATACTAAACCTCAAAAAGGAGTTCCCGCAAGGCTTGGTTATGTAGAGGAGCTTATACAAGGCGGCGTGCTATTTGTCCCGAGAGAGATAGCATCCTTACAATGGAAAAACAGTTCCTGTAATTTTGTCATTAATTCTGTAGAGTTTGACCCGGGCTGTATACTGGCATCCATAGGAAAAGGCGTATTTAAAGAACAAAATATACAAACTGCTATATTGCCAGATAAAGTTATATCTATAGACTCACAAGCGTTTGCAGGCTGTAAAAGACTTGAGACAATCAGACTCCCCAATGGTATAAAGTTCATTGGGAGTGAAGCGTTTGCAGCGTGTGAGACTCTTGAACGATTTGGGCCAGGTGTAGATATCGGACAAGATGAGACGACGCTTCCATCTAGTTTGACGCGCATAGACGCAGGCGCTTTTAAAGGGTGCCAAAAATTGCGCAACATTACGATTCCGAATCGTGTCGAATTTATTGGAGAAGGCGCTTTTAAAGGATGCACGTCTTTGCATACTGTTGTTTTAGGACAGAATGTAAATAAAATTCAGTCCGACGCTTTTTCTTCAACAGGGGTGACGTCTATAGTAATACCCAGTGCAGTAAGTTATATAGGGAGCTGTGTTTTTAAGAATAGTCCTTTGGAGACCATGACGTTTGAGGCCAGAAGGCCAGATATGGAACTTCATTTGTGTTCCGAAATGCTGGATGGTACTAACGTAAAAGAAATAGTGCTTTCTGGAATTGTAGTATTTGATCGGGGAGTATTTGCTTCTACAGTGATAGAATATTTAGACTTATCGCAATGTTCAAGAATAGACACTTTTTTCGAAAGTGAAGTTCCCACAAAGAGGCAGTACTTGAATAAGAGGAATGATGCAAGTGTCATTCAATGTCTTAATGGGATCTTTTCGACAAGCGACAATAACACTGCAAAAACAACGAATATCATTCCAGTTTGTCGTGTAAAATTTGCAGAAGGGAATGTTTGGCAATACAATTCAGAAAAACTTAGTTGGGAGAGGTGTCCTCCCGCACCTTGAGGTGGATAAGCCGAAGTCTTAGGACCTTATATATTTTTCCCTCTTACAATCATTTGTGGCTAGAATGATTGAGTCACGTCGAGCCTTCGGTGAGTTGCAACGATCCGAGATGAAAAGAACGTTAAGCGCTTCTCGTCGTGCCTGGATATATATGCCAAGTATAACGTCTCATCTGTTAAGCCCAAGTCCACGAGAGTAGACAGTAGCGTTCCCGCTATTAGACCTGTTGCGAACGCCCTTTTGAGTCGTTGATTTCTGTCGTGTTGATGCAGCTTTCGCAACAGGTCTACTGTCTACTCTCGTGAGCATAAGTCATCATTGTCTTGACATGCACACAATGCTTCGCTATTATTTATTATAGAGAGACGGATATATAAATATAGAGAGATATACTATGCGCGCACGATTGTTGCTCCCATTAATAATTACCCTAGCTTGCAATAGCTACTCTGCAGGAGCGAGCAACCCAGAAGGCAGGGAAGAACTTGACAGAATATATGTCTCGCTAGGAGATCCGGATAGCTTCAGACAGATATGCGGCGTATTACTAACGCCAACAAGCGTACCTAGTCTTGCTCAAGATTTGGTCTGTGTTTTTAAACAAGTGATTACTGATATGAAAAAAGAAGAGGCGAAAGGGACTCCTCCAAAATATTTTGTTCCAGATATAGGAGACGTTTCCCTTATAACAAATCCCCAGAAAACTGCATATTGCGGCATTGTAGATCTTCAATCCACGGTAGAGAGTGCCATCCCTTATGGTAAAGTAACATTGGCTCCTGAACTTCAGAATGGAGGCCCGTGTACGGAGGCTTCGGTTGTCTATGCTTATGGTGTAATCATTGCGTTAATTTGCTATAAATCCATAGCCCTGCAAGAAAAAGCAACGGATGAGTTCGAACAAATATCAGGCCCCCTTAGTGATACCCAACGAATAATATTGAAAGGTGCAATCCGTACTTTTATATGCCCAGAATACGACGTCGCAAATATAATTGTACAATGCTTGGATAGCGATCCTGAAAAGCGTCCAAAGCTTGATGATATTGATGAGAAAGCATGCGCGGCGGACTGTTACTATTGATATAGCCAATGACACCTGTTTTCCCGCATTTAATTATACTCAACACATCGCTAATGCTAGAAAAGCTATCAGGAAACGAGTTGTGATTGCCAATATAGCTACGCATCATAAAAAAACCAGCACCGCCTTTGCTTCAGTCATAATGTTTCTAAAGCAATGCGCGGCAGGGTTTTTATGTGGTTTGGCTATAAGAAAACTGTCGATTCCCGCCAGGGCAGCGGTTAGCGTCGTTCCAATAAATCCTCCATAAACTTGTTGACATCTGCGTAAATCATTTGCACTTGCGTCAATCCTCAAAACGCGACATAATTACACTCGTGGAATCATCAATAGAGTTACGTATGTCTGTAAATGCATATACTCCTTCATGTAGGGTAGACGAGGTGGGGCGCCGCTGGTTGTTAATCGACGCAACGGATCTTGTTTTAGGGCGGTTAGCTAGTACAGTGGCAAATATTTTGAGAGGCAAACACAAGGCAGCCTTCACGCCGCATAATGATTGTGGCGACCATGTTGTTATTGTAAATGCCGAAAAAATTTTCTTAACGGGGAATAAGTTAAAGAACAAAATGTACTACCGTCACTCTGGGTACCCTGGTGGGCTGAAAGAGACCACCGCCGAGAAGGTCATTAACGGGCGTTACCCCGATCGAGTGATTCGCAAAGCTGTGGAGCGCATGATCCCATCTGGCCCGCTGGGGCGCCAGGTCTTGCGCAAGCTTCATGTATACGCGGGGAGTGAGCATCCTCATTCGGCTCAGCAGCCTGAGGTGTTTGATTTCGCAATCCTAAATTCAAAAAATAAAAAAAGGGGGTAAACGATGGCAGATCGTGGCTTAAGTTTAAGTGACCTGAAAGAAGCAGTTGGTGGTGCGACGCAGCTCGATATGTCTGCCGTCGTTCCTCAGTCGACTGGGGGGACGCCTCCCAGAGAGTACGTGCAGGTGATCGACGCGCAGGGGCGCGCATACGCGACTGGCAAGCGGAAGGACGCTGTCGCCAGGGTTTGGGTGCGGCCCGGCTCTGGGAAGATTAACGTGAACGGACGAGACGGCGCGGCGTATTTCGCGCGCCCCGTGCTGCAGATGTTGATCGATCAGCCGTTTAAAACAGTGAATCGCCTTGGGCAGTACGACGTGTGGTGTACTGTGAAGGGCGGAGGCTTGTCTGGGCAAGCTGGGGCGGTGCGGCATGGGATAAGTCGCGCGCTGAGCTTTTATGAGCCGGATTTGCGCCCTGTGTTGAAAAAAGGCGGATTCCTGACGCGTGATAGTCGTGTCGTCGAACGGAAAAAATGTGGGCAACCTAAGGCTCGAAAGCGTTTTCAGTTTTCGAAGCGTTAGTCTATTGAGCAGCAATTTTGGCTGCCGTTTAAATAATCAGTTATGCTGCTCAGTTGACAACTCGGAAGTGGGATCCACTTTCGAGTGTTTTTGTTTAATGTCCAGTATACCCAAACATAAAAAGATGTCTGGTTCGTCGTTTCGATGCTCGACTCGGGCAGTACGTTTAGTACAGCCCTTCGTCTGCGCTTCGAGACTCCTGCTGCTAACTCTTTTTGTGATTTGGTACACAACGAAAGTCAGTCATTTGGGGGGATCCAGTATATTTGGGGGCTGATAGGACAAAAACTCAGAACCTGTTTGCAAGAACATTTTGACTCGTATTTTCTGCGTCGATTCGATGCTCGGCTGCTCACGTACTGGCAGTACGCTGCGCGCCTGTGCTTCGAGTCTCCTAGAAAATACTGACGTCAAAAATGCCTTGCAGACAGGTTCTCAAATTATGAAAAAGCATAGGTTGGTATTATGAGTTGTTTGTGGCAGGATTGCGTCCACGCAATATTCAGTGTGTTAAGTATTGCGAATGATACACTGTGGGAATATGTTGATTTTGTAATAATATTGGCCATCGGCTTGTACTTGACCTTCAAGTCCAAATTTTTCCAAGTCAGGACCATCTTCAGTCCGTTCGAAACCTTCAAAGCATTGCGGCACGCCACGCACGCAGACACGGAATGCGGGCTGGGGCCGTTGCGCCTGTACTTCACCTCCATGGGGGGCGCCATTGGCATAGGCAACCTTGGAGGCGTCGTCGCGGCCGTGTCCATCGGTGGCCCAGGCGGGTTGTTTTGGATGTGGATTGCTGTGTTTGTCGGGATGTTAGTCAAATACGCGGAAATTTTCTTAGGGATAAAGTACCGCATCCGCAACAAATCCGGCGGATATGACGGGGGCGCAATGTACTACCTGGCCCGCGCGTACAACTGCAAATGGGTGCCTGCATTGTTTTGCGTATTGATGTGCATATATGGCACTGAAATATACCAATTTAAAGTTGTACAGGACGCACTCGTGGACACGTACGGGCTGAACCGCATCGTCGTTGTTGTGATGATGCTGGCCGGAACGCTGTACGTCACCTTAGGCGGCATCAATCGCTTAGCAATTATTTGCAGTACGTTGATGCCGTTCTTTTTGCTTCTGTACGCGTGCATTAGCATCTACGTAATCTACAAAAGCGACGTCGAATTCTTTGCGATGCTGGCGGACGTTGTGAAGTCCGCGTTCACGGGGCATGCTGCGGTTGGCGGCTTTGTGGGCAGCTCTTTCGCCACCACGGTTCAGCAGGGGATGTCGAACGCCGTGTACTCCGGGGACATAGGCATGGGGTATGACTCCGTGATCCAGTCGGAGACGCGCATCATCAAGCCCGCGGTACAGGCGCGGACGGCGATGTTTTCGTTGTTCACGGATTGCTCGATTTGCTCGATGACGGTGCTGCTGGTGCTAAGCACGGGGCAGTGGAAGGCCGGGTATGCGCATGGGTTCGACTATTTGGTCGCCGCTCTGTCGGATTACGTGCCGCACGTGAAGCAAATTATCACGGTGCTGTTCTTTTTGGCTGGCTGGACGACGATTCTGGGGTATCAAGCGGTTGCAATGAAAAGCGCGAAAAAATTGTCTGAGCACGGGCCCATGATTTATCTGTGCTATGCTATGGTTGCGTTTATTGCGTTTTCATTTGTGGATCAAAACTTTGCACGTATGGTCATGTTCGTAGCAGGGGGGGTTATCGTGCTGGTCAATCTTATTGGGATATTCAGGCTTAGGCATGAACTTGAGTTTACGCGCTGGTGATGAGTTGAACAACACCCAGAATACACGTAAATAATAGACCTGTTGCGAAAGCTGCGTCAACACGGCAGGAATCAACGGCTCAAAAGGGATTTCGCAACCGATCTAATACACGTAATATGAATGATTGATAATAAGCCAGCGCCACAGTCTTACAAAAATATACATAATTTCACCACAGTGTGGTACCATTAGTGTAAGTGGTAGATATTGTCGTGATAAAAAAATGAATATACGTTACGTAGGACATATCCTAAAAGTGCACATGTGGATAGCCGTGGTCATTTGCTTTCAAATAGCAAGGCTCGCAGCACGTGAAGGATATATTTCGATAAGAGAATACAACCTTGCCGTAAACAGGATCGTAATGGAACACTCCGGAGTGCCCGAATTTGTTCATGCAGAATTGGTGTCCGGCATGTTTCAGAGAGGGCACGATGGCAGATGTTGTAAAGCTCAACAAAAAACTGATGCGCTCGATTTAGTTAGAAAATACCACGACGGTAAGGTCGTTGTTCTTTCAGTAGCAGACTTGCATTCACTTCGTTCCGAAAAAGATCGATTACTCCGTTGTGTTCGCGAAATATTCGGGGATATAGGCGTAAAAAAAATGGTAGTCGTATTTAACGGTGATGTTGCGCCACGTGCAGCAATAGGCTACGTTAAAACAGACCAAGATGAGGGACGTACAGTTTTTTTGATCGATGAATTTCGAGCGTTGTTGACGGAATTAAAGGGATTGTTTCTTGATAAACACGTCGATGGACATATAATCGTCAATATAGGGAACCATGACGTGCAGTCGTTTGAATATTTTGTTCAAATGCTAGAGATTTGCCACGAAATGAACGTGCCGGTACATTCGCACATTCCGCAAGCATTTGATTCTGACG
>JAISXM010000091.1 GCA_031270515.1 Holosporales bacterium
TCAAGAACAACCCCCCCCTCTACACACATTTCCCTGTGCCCCCCCCCCCAGCGTCACTTAGCTATCGCTCCGACTTTGCGGGATGATCGTGGAAACAACTTGGCGGCACAGAATCTGCACATTCTGATCACGCACGAGTACAATAGAAATCTCGTCAAAATCGGAAATCACGCCCTGAAGCTTTACCCCGTTGACCAGGAATATCACGACAGGAACCTTTCCGCTAACCAAATTTCCCACAAACTTTTCGTATACCTTACTGTCTCTTGCCATCTACATTCTCGCTCTATTACGCCCAAACTTAGGTGCGCACACCTAGTGCATTTATAGCTCTTATTTGGTCAGAATGGAACAATTCTATCGAATTAG
Organism: Holosporales bacterium; assembly: GCA_031270515.1. GTDB lineage: Bacteria > Pseudomonadota > Alphaproteobacteria > BNTO01 > BNTO01 > JAIRNK01. The sequence goes on from JAISXM010000091.1 coordinate 370, forward strand.
ATCCGAAAACACGCAATGTATTCTGCTGTTGCCTAAAATACACACAAATTCATGTTCTTAGTAAGCATAGGTAAAAATTCTTAACGTTTTTTTAACCTTTTTGTGATAAAATGCCATCCACAGCCCCCACCCACCCAGGGGGCGTACGGAGGAGGGATACGCCGCTTAATTTAATTATGTCATTGCAAACGTTAACAATGCAACCACTTTTGCCAAAGTACTTTATCAATTCTTTTTGTATTGTGATTATAAAGCATCGCTTATTACTGGAATCGCATAATAAACAAGCAGTACTATCGTACTGCTCAAGCTCGGGCACCCCATTCAACTAGTTGAGTGGGCACTCGCGAGCATCAAAACGGCCCACTGATAAACTTTTTTTGTTGGGGTATTATTATGCGGCGCGTTCTTCATAATAACTCTTCAGCATCAAAAAATCCTCCCACGCCAATCGCTTTTGGCTGGGCACACGCAGCAAATAAGAAGGATGAAACGTGACCATGGTGCTGACCGCGCTCGGCAGATTTTTGAAAGCACACTCATGCCACATGCTTCGTACGCTTGAAAGGCTGGACGTACACTTCAGCACAGCCCTCATCGCTGTGCTGCCCAGCAGCACCAGTATTTTCGGTGCGACCAACTCAATATGGCGCTCCAAAAACGGCGCACACATAGAAATTTCCTCCGTGGTTGGCGGACGATTCCCAGGGGGGCGCCAATTTATCACGTTCGTAATGTACACGTCTTCTCTTTTTAACCCTACAGATTCAAGCATTTTATTCAGCAGTTGCCCGCTTTGTCCCACGAAAGGGACCCCTTGCATGTCTTCATCCGCCCCAGGAGCTTCGCCAATAAACATGATGGCGCTATTCGGATTTCCGTCCGCAAAAACAGTGTTGTGAGCCATAGCCTTGAGCGCGCAACCATCAAATGCGCAGATTTGCGCCTTCAACTCGTCGAGGGAATTCGCATTAATGGAGCGAGTCGCACTCGCATCCGCACGCAAGAATTTAGGGGGAGAGGTGCGAGGTGATGGCGATGGTTGAATATATGATGATTGCGATGATGATGAATATGGTTGAGATGATGGAGAAATCGATGATGGAGTATCTGATTGCTTTGCCTTCCCTTCGCCCTTCGCCGCAACAACTCCTCTGTCGGAAACATTAACTTTGCTTCCGTAGCGATGCTCAATATTACGAGAAGATGCATCAAGTTCAGTCAATATTATGTCCTCTCCAAGCTCAACTTGGCTCTCCATCCACGCATTCATTGCCTTTTGCATATGTATCCCTGCCCATCAAAACAACCTGAACCTCTATCACTATACCTGCCCATCAAAACAATTTGAATTTTTATCCTCACCTAAGCCTTATAATACAACGAGCTTCAAATTGTTTGTTATGGGGACCCGGTATATACCCGCCCATCAAAACAATTTGAATTTTTATCTCGACAGAAACATTGATTCGCAACGATCTTCAACGTTGCGTTGACAGTCGAAGTCTTATATTGCAAAGAGCTTTAATTTATTATAAGGGCCCGGTATATATATAAGTTGAACAGCTCTACGTGTCTAGGGTACACTTAGTAAGTAGGGAATTGTAATTTAGAAACAAAAAGGTGTGTGCTATGGATGTTTCCGCGTTTAAATATATGGGCGCCGGCGTTGCGATGCTTGCGTTGTTGGGCGTGGCTTTGGGGCTCGGCAAAATTTTTTCCGCCGCGTGTGATGCTATTGGGCGAAATCCTAGTGCGAAGTCGGATTTGTTCACGTTGTCCATGATAGGGGGGGGGTTCGTTGAGGCTCTTGGCTTGTTTACCCTTATCGTTGCAGTTTTGATATTAGTGATGTAGCATAACTTTAAAGTAGTGTTGCATTCTCATCAAAAGGGTCGCGTGATCTTATGAAAATACCTCAAGTTGATACGTCCACGTATACATCGCAGATATTTTGGCTGTTGTTGTGTGCGTTGGTATTGCTGTTTTTTGTAAAAAATGTGTTTATCCCAAGGCTTTTATCGATTATGGATGCTCGGGATAAACGAGTGCTGGGTGATACGGCTCGGGCTCAGGGGATTCGCGCGTCAACCCAGAAGCTTCAGACTGAATATGACGAAAAAATTGCCGAAAATCGGGATAGTGCCGTTCAGCAGCAACAGGCAAAGCTCGCAGAATTTGACACAATAAAAGAAGAACAGTTGGCGCAGATGCAAAAAATTTTTACACGAAAACGATTGGCTCTGGAAAAGAAAAGCTCTTTGGATTTGCGTGTCGATCGCAGTTTTGTGGATATTTTGCTGAAGCCATAGGAGGCGACCGTGTTAGGTGGATGTGACGTTGTGGGTGCGACGGTGTTGACGTGGATGTTGGCTAAAGTAGTGGGAGGTTGCGGTGTTTAATTTGCTCTCCGATGCCAATCTTTACATAGCGTTAAGTTTGTTCGTGCTTATATATGGCGTATACATAATGTTTTCGGATCAATTGTCTAAAATCATAAGTGTGCGGGCGAACGACATTTCCAAATTGCTTAACAACGTCGCATGCGATAAAGACCAGGCTATGCTTGAGTTTACTCGAGTAAATAATGCGGTTGCAAAATTGCCAGACGATATTGTAAAAGTATGGCAAGATTACGACGTTGATTTCTCAATTTTGCATAAAAATCTGGAGAACGAGTGCCGCTGCATTGAGCGTATGAATAATGCGAGGTTGGTCACTGTCCAACGTATGGTGCTGCAGGCGGAGTATGCTGCGTTTGTGAAAAATGCAGCAACACAGTTCAAATATGATGTATTGGCGGCATCTCCTGAGCAGAAGGATTTGATGTTGGAGCAGTCCATAAATTTGCTCGACACGGTAGACCCAAGCACAAAAAGTTTATCAGTTCGTCGTTTTGGCGCTTAAGCTTGAGCAGTACGTTTAGTACAGCTCTGCGCTTGCGCTTCAAAACTCCTGCTGCTAATTCTTTTTGTGGTTGGGTCTGCCGATAGCTCATAATAAATAGTTTGTGTCGGGGCTCATAATAAACAGTTTGAGCATTGTTGTGGTTGAATGCTTTTATAGTGATAAACATTCAAGTTGTTTTAATGGGAATGTATCTTAAGGATTTGCATGAACAAAATCGTCGTTGGTAATTGGAAAATGAACGGGAGTCGTTCACTTATTGATGCTGTGCGGTGCGCGATTGCGCCTTGTGCGGAGCTCCCATCTAGTAATCGCGGCGTTGTGTGCCCGCCGTATCCGCTTATTCCTTGCGCGGTGGAGGCTCTTTCTCCGCTGGTGTCCGTTGGCGCGCAGGATTGCTCGGCGTGCGCCCCTGGTGCGTATACGGGCGAAGTCAGCGGGGAGCAGCTTCGCGATGTTGGCGCGACGTTCGTGATCGTGGGGCACAGTGAACGCAGGCGAGTGCATAAGGAGTGCGGTGAGCTCATTTCGCAAAAGGTGCAGCAGGCGCTTCGTTGCGGGCTGATTCCAATTGTGTGCATTGGCGAGTCACATGACGATTACGCGGCGGGGCATACGCGCCAAGTGCTGCTTTCGCAGCTGGAGCAGCTACGCCTGGGTGAGGTTGGGGGGTATGTAACGTCAACAGCGGGTGCGCATACGTTGCTCGTTGCGTATGAGCCTGTTTGGGCAATTGGCACTGGATGTACGCCGTCTCTAAAAGAGATTGACGATGTACACAGGTTTATATTCGACACCTGTGGTGCGGTCCCTTTATATGGAGGGTCCGTAACTGCGGATAATTATGCCCCTATCTTGGAGCTTGATTCCGTGGGAGGATTGCTCGTGGGCGGGGAAAGCTTGAAGCCGGAACGATTTGCTACTATATTGTCGAATGGCAAGTACTCTTTCTGAATATGCGCAACGATAACCATTGACGATAAATAATTATGGATATCATCAAAGAACTATCGCAAGTAATCAAAATCTCATGCACATCGGATGCTATTCGTTTATTTGACGCTATGTTTCGTAAAATTAATTTTTCGACGGAAATATTAAGCTTTAACGGAGTCGACAATTTATATGCTTTTCGTTCGTCTGCGTTGGCAAATCGTGCGTCTGCGTTGGTAAGTAGGACGTCTGCGCCGGTAAATAGTGCGTTTGAGTCGGAAGCTTGTGCGTCTGCGTCGGAAGCTCATGCGTCTGCGTTGGTAAATCGGACCTTGCTCTTCTTGGGACATGCTGACGTCGTTCCTGTCGGGGCAGGGTGGACTCGACGTCAGGGCTATCTGGCGGATGGCTGCGTCTGGGGGCGCGGTGCCGTTGATATGAAAGGGGCAATCGTTTGCTTTATCGAGGCTCTGAAGCGTAATCCCGAGGGCAACGTCGCGGTCATAATCTCCGGCGACGAAGAAGGAACGGCCGAATTCGGGACCCCCGCGGTGTTGGCTCATCTGCAGAGCGAGCGCCGCATGCCGCATGTGGACTTTGCTCTGATCGGGGAGCCCACGAGTTCGTCATATATAGGGGATTCCGTGAAGGTCGGCTGCCGGGGCAGTCTGAACGTCTCCGCGACGGCGCACGGGAGCGCGGGGCACGTCGCATACCCTCAGTTCACGAAAAATGCGGCGACGGCGGTGATTCAATTTTTGAACCACGTGGATGCTCATATGCGGACGGTGCATGCGGGCGATTGCCACCTGGAGATCACGTCTGTTGTGGCGGACAGCGGCGCGACGAATGTTGTTCCGGCGATCGCGCGCGGGGGGTTCAACATAAGGTTCACCAAGCATACGTCGGCCGAGCAGTTGGAGGCGGAAATTACGCAAATTGCGGGGCAGTATTGCGGGGTTGAGGTCGCTTACGAGGTGGCGTGTCGTCCGTTTGAGTGCGGTTTCGATGGGGAAGGGCAGGGCGGATGGCCGAAAGAAGGGCAGGGCGGCTGTCTATATGGATCCAATGGAGACAGGGTTGCTTTGAATGAAAACATGAATGATTTAGCCAATGAATACAGTGTTGGTTTAGCCAATGAAAACAATAATGGTTTATTGGCGAAACTGGTCGCTTCAGTGAGAGCGGCAACAGGGAAATACCCATCTATAACAACTACAGGCGCGAATTCGGATGCGAAGTTTGTGCGGGCGATTTCTTCGTTTGCGGAGCTTGGGCTGAGGTATAAAACCGCCCACCAGGTCGACGAGCATGTGGCTGTCAGTGATTTATATGAATTGATTGAGATTTATGCGAAGTTTTTAAGTGATTTTTTCATAAATACGGGCTATTAACGTTTTCTTAACCTTTTTGTGATAGGGTGCCATCCCAACCCCCCACCCGCCCAGGGGAGATGTAGTAAATTATGTCATCAAAAACGTTAATAATTCAACCTATTCTCCAAAAAAACTTGCCACCTCTTTTGGTCGCTGTGGCTATATAACATCACAATAATACTCAGCAGTCTTCAATTTTAGATTTATTTTCGTCATCTCTTAACTTTAAATTTATTTCCGTCCTTTGTGATTTCGCTCCGTATCGAACGATTATTGCGCATTGCACAGCCAGTTTATACCTTGGTGCGTCGCCTTTCGCCTTTACTTCCGCGCTTTTCGCGTTCTCATATGCGACTTCCGCGCCTTCCGCGCCTTCCACCTTCCCATGCTCCGCGTCCTCCGCCTTCCCGCACGCGTCATCCGCCTTCCCGCACGCGTCATCCGCCCCTTCCCACGCGTACGTCCCTGGCACCACCACCGCCCCTTCCGGGATCTCCCCATAAAAAACTTCCCCCGTCTGCCTGTCTATCACGCGAGTCGACGCGCCCACTCTCGTCCCCATGGCGATCACCGCCCCGCGCCGCACCAGCACGCCCTCTACGATCGACGCCCCTGCTCCCACAAAGCACTCGTCCTCTATGATCACTGGGCGCGCCGCGACTGGCTCTAGCACTCCGCCTATGACTGCCCCCGCGGATATGTGGCACCTCTGTCCGATTTGCGCACACGACCCGACCGTTGCAAACGAGTCGATCATTGTCTGCGCTCCTATATACGCGCCAATATTCACGAAGCAGTTCATTAGCACTACGCCTGGCTCCATGAACGCTCCATATCGCACGACCGCCCCTGGGACGACCCGAAGCTGCGCGGCCTGAAAGTCGTCGGCGTTCCAATTGTCGAATTTTAGGGGCACTTTATCGTACGCTCCGTGCATACATTGACCTTGCAGCTCAGACAAATATTTGCTGACTTCGCCTTTTAGTTCTTCATCAACTTGCCATGTGTTCTGTATCTTTGAGCAAATGCGGCGCTTCCCTTTGTTGAGGGCGCTTATGGCATCTATGTAATTTGACGAAGGGTGTAGCATGGTGGTGACCTTTGCCGAATCATCTATGTTTGCTCCATTATATACCCGATCATGAAAAGTTGTCTGGTTCGTAGTTTCTGTTCTGATCGGCTCACCATTCAATATTTTTTTTTGAAAATAAATAATGCCAACAAAATGGCGGATTCCTTCGCGTTCCCGGGGCCTCCTGTCCGATTTTTCGAACAATAATCAAAAAAACTTCAAAAAACGTATTGACCAGCGGGTGCCAAAAGACCTATAAATAAGGAGTCGGGTGTTTGAAAGCTTCGGTCGCGAACGGCGGATTCGAAAATGAGTCTGTTTTGTTCGTTGAGATGTGGCAGCCCGTTACAATTGGTCTTTAATGTAGTTTTTTAGGTTATTTTTTTTGAAGTGGTGCATAGGTGGCGTTGTCCAAATTAAAATCTGGACAATCACTTATACACTGGAACTTCTTCAGTGATTTGTGAAAGTTCAGTCGATTCTCATTTAACATGAGAGTTTGATCCTGGCTCAGAACGAACGCTGGCGGCATGCTTAACACATGCAAGTCGAACGCATGTAGCAATACATGAGTGGCAGACGGGTGAGTAATGCGTGGGAACGTACCCTTAGGTTTGGAATAACAGTTGGAAACGACTGCTAATACCGAATGATCCTTACGAGGCAAAGATTTATCGCCAAAGGAGCGGCCCATGTTAGATTAGGTAGTTGGTGGGGTAATGGCCTACCAAGCCTGTGATCTATAGCTGGTTTGAGAGGATGATCAGCCACACTGGGACTGAGATACGGCCCAGACTCCTACGGGAGGCAGCAGTGGGGAATATTGGACAATGGGGGAAACCCTGATCCAGCAATGCCGCGTGAGTGATGAAGGCCCTCGGGTTGTAAAGCTCTTTTATCAGGGAAGATAATGACGGTACCTGATGAATAAGATCCGGCTAACTTCGTGCCAGCAGCCGCGGTAATACGAAGGGATCTAGCGTTGTTCGGAATTACTGGGTGTAAAGGGTGCGTAGGCGGTTTTGAAAGTTTGATGTGAAAGCCCCGGGCTTAACTTGGGAATTGCATCGAAAACTCCAAGACTTGAGAGCGAGAGAGGAAAACGGAATTGCAAGTGTAGAGGTGGAATTCGTAGATATTTGCAAGAACACCGGTGGCGAAGGCGGTTTTCTGGATCGATTTCTGACGCTGAGGCACGAAAGCGTGGGGAGCAAACAGGATTAGATACCCTGGTAGTCCACGCCCTAAACGATGAAGGCTAGACGTTGGGAGCTTGACTCTCAGTGTCGTCGCTAACGCATTAAGCCTTCCACCTGGGGAGTACGGTCGCAAGATTAAAACTCAAAGGAATTGACGGGGACCCGCACAAGCGGTGGAGTATGTGGTTTAATTCGACGCTACGCGCAAAACCTTACCAGCTCTTGACATGGAACGTTTGAGACACAGAGATGAGTCTCTTCATTTAGTTGGCGTTCACACAGGTGCTGCATGGCTGTCGTCAGCTCGTGTCGTGAGATGTTGGGTTAAGTCCCACAACGAGCGCAACCCTCGTCGCTAGTTACCATCAGGTCAAGCTGGGTACTTTAGCGATACTGCCGGTGATAAGCCGGATGAAGGTGGGGATGACGTCAGGTCCTCATGGCCCTTATGGGCTGGGCTACACACGTACTACAATGGTCGTGACAAAGGGACGCAATAGGGCAACCTGGAGCAAATCCTAAAAAGCGACCTCAGTTCAGATTGTCCTCTGCAACTCGAGGGCATGAAGTTGGAATCGCTAGTAATCGTGGATCAGCATGCCACGGTGAATCCGTTCTCGGGTCTTGTACACACTGCCCGTCAAGCCATGGGAGTTGGTCTTACCTTAAGCTGATGCGCTAACCGAAAGGGGGCAGTCAGTCACGGTGGGGTCGATGACTGGGGCTAAGTCGTAACAAGGTAGCCGTAGGAGAACCTGCGGCTGGATCACCTCCTTTTTAAGGTTAAATCCTTATATGACGGCGTCACCTATATACCACTTTGAAAGAAAATAACCCGGCCCTATGGGCTAGTAGCTCAGTTGGTTAGAGCACACGCTTGATAAGCGTGGGGTCGGAGGTTCAAGTCCTCCCTGGCCCACCAGCATTTTGGGGGTGTAGCTCAATTGGTGGAGCGCGTGCTTTGCAAGCACGAGGTCGTCGGTTCGATTCCGTCCACCTCCACTTCCGTGGATTGCTTCAGGCGTGTTTCTCATGGGGGTGTAGCTCAATTGGTAGAGCGCATGCTCCGCAAGCATGAGGTCGTCGGTTCGATTCCGTCCACCTCCACCATGTTTCGTTGCTGTGTTTGTGTGTTGTTTTTGGGCATTTGAGATAGTAAGCAGTATTTGTTGCTTTCTATCTGAGATGTCGTAAATAGGCACTCTGATCTTTAGAAATTGTGAATTGTAATGATAGAATACTAGTTTGTATCAATTGATACAAGTTAGGGTTTTTCTAGTAATGATTTACTCCAAGTAGTTCTGGACATTGTCTTGAATTGATCTTGAGAGTGAGACTGAATTTTAGAAGAATAATCTTTTTAAAAAGAATCAAGCGCAAAAGGGCATTTAGTGGATGCCTTGGCATTGAGAGGCGATGAAGGACGTAGTACACTGCGAAAAGCCGTGGGGAGATGTGAACAATCTTTGATCCATGGATATCCGAATGGGGAAACCCACCGCAAGTGCGGTATCTTTATCTGAATACATAGGGTAAAGGGGCAAACCTGGGGAACTGAACCATCTAAGTACCCAGAGGAAAGGACATCAAACGAGACTCCGCTAGTAGTGGTGAGCGAACGCGGACCAGGCCAGTGGTTGTATGAAAAGTAGTGGAAGAGAGTTGGAAAACTCCGCAATATAGGTGATAGCCCTGTACACGGTTACTCAAATATGACCCTAGAGTAAGACGGGACACGTGAAATCCTGTTTGAAGATGGGGGGACCACCCTCCAAGCCTAAGTACTACTCAATGACCGATAGTGAACAAGTACAGTGATGGAAAGGTGAAAAGAACCTCGAGTAGAGGAGTGAAATAGACCTGAAACTGAATGCCTACAATCAGTTGGAGCAGCATAAGCTGTGACAGCGTACCTTTTGCATAATGGGTCAGCGAGTTCGTGTTTGTAGCAAGCTTAAGCCGATAGGTGTAGGCGCAGGGAAACCGAGTCTGAATAGGGCGATAAGTTACAAGCATGAGACCCGAAACCGGGTGATCTAACCATGAGCAGGCTGAAGGTAAGGTAACACTTAACGGAGGGCCGAACTCGTTTCTGTTGCAATAGAATGAGATGACTTGTGGTTAGGGGTGAAAGGCCAATCAAACTCGGATATAGCTGGTTCTCCGCGAAATCTATTTAGGTAGAGCGTCGAGGTTAATGCTGTTGGGGGTAGAGCACTGAATGGACTAGGGGGGAGCGATCCTTACCAAATCCAATCAAACTCCGAATACCAGCAGACTATACTCGGCAGACACACGGTGGGAGCTAAGTTCCATCGTGAAAAGGGAAAGAGCCCTAACCGTCCGCTAAGGTCCCAAAGTTATAACTAAGTGGCAAAGAATGTGGAATGACCATAACAATCAGGAGGTTGGCTTGGAAGCAGCCATCCTTTAAAGAAAGCGTAATAGCTCACTGATCTAGTTAAGTTGTTCTGCGTCGAAGATGTAACGGGGCTAAAGTTATACACCGAAGCGGCGGGCTGATTGAATAAATCAGCGGTAGCGGAGCGTTTTTAAAACCTGTGAAGCGGTACTCGTGAGAGGCCGTGGAGGGATAAAAAGTGAGAATGCTGACATGAGTAACGATAAACGGTGTGAAAAACACCGTCGCCGAAAATCCAAGGGTTCCTACGCAATGTTAATCAGCGTAGGGTTAGTCGAAGCCTAAGGCGAGGACGAAAGTCGTAGTCGATGGTAATACGGTTAATATTCCGTAACCGGTGGGATAGGGACGAATCCTGTAAGTTGTATAGCCTAATTGGATTGGCTGTGCAGCGAAAGGGTTCCAGGAAATACCTCCCACAGAAGTTCGTACCCGAAACCGACACAGGTGGATGAGTAGAATATACTAAGGCGCTTGAAAGAACGATGCTGAAGGAACTCGGCAAATTGCTCCTGTAACTTCGGGAAAAGGGAGACCCTTTGAAAGGCAACTTTTGGAGGGTGGCACAAAAATGGGGGTAGCGACTGTTTACCAAAAACACAGAACTCTGCTAACACGAAAGTGGATGTATAGGGTTTGACGCCTGCCCGGTGCTGGAAGGTTAAGAGGAGGTGTGCAAGCACTGAATTGAAGCCCCAGTAAACGGCGGCCGTAACTATAACGGTCCTAAGGTAGCGAAATTCCTTGTCGGGTAAGTTCCGACCTGCACGAATGGCGTAACGACTTCCCCGCTGTCTCCAGCATCGATTCAGTGAAATTGGAATCCCTGTGAAAATACAGGGTTCCCGCGGTCAGACGGAAAGACCCCGTGCACCTTTACTACAGCTTTGCAGTGGTATTAGGGAGTTCATGTGTAGGATAGGTGGGAGCCGATGAAGCAAGCGCGTCAGCGAGTGTGGAGGCAACCTTGAAATACCACCCTTGAACTTTTTGATGCCTAACTGAGGTCCTCACAGGATCCAGGACCCTGCATGGCGGGTAGTTTGACTGGGGCGGTCGCCTCCCAAAGAGTAACGGAGGCGCGCGAAGGTAGGCTCAAGTTGGTCGGAAATCAACAGATGAGTGTAATGGCATAAGCCTGCCTGACTGCAAGACAAACAAGTCGAGCAGAGACGAAAGTCGGTCATAGTGACCCGGTGGTCCCGAGTGGAAGGGCCATCGATCAACGGATAAAAGGTACGCCGGGGATAACAGGCTGATCTCCCCCAAGAGTCCACATCGACGGGGAGGTTTGGCACCTCGATGTCGGCTCATCACATCCTGGGGCTGTAGAAGGTCCCAAGGGTTCGGCTGTTCGCCGATTAAAGTGGTACGTGAGCTGGGTTCAGAACGTCGCGAGACAGTTTGGTCCCTATCTGCCGTGGGCGTTGGAATATTGAGAGGAGCTGTCCCTAGTACGAGAGGACCGGGATGGACGTACCTCTGGTGTATCGGTTGTCGCGCCAGCGGCAGCGCCGAGTAGCTACAGTACGGACGAGATAACCGCTGAAAGCATCTAAGCGGGAAACTTACCTCGAGATTGATATTCCCTATTAGGGTCGTGGTAGACTACCACGTTGATAGGTGGAGTGTGTAAGCACAGTAATGTGTTCAGCTAATCCATACTAATTCCCGATAGGCTTGATTCTATTCAGTTTTCTCACTTTCAAGACCAGTCCAAGGCTATACTGTGTCCCCGTAGTAAACGAGCAGTCGTTGTTATGTGGGGGGGTATATTTCTCCGGTGTGCTGGTTTATATGGGAAAGCTCAGATGATTTGGTGGTTATAGCGAACTTGAAACACACGAACCCATTCCGAACTCGAACGTGAAACGGTTCTGCGCCGATGGTACTTTGTCTTAAGACACGGGAGAGTAGGTCGCTGCCAAATCTTCTGAGCTTTTTTGTATGCCTGTTTATGCTAATTCTAATAATAAACAGAATTACCTAGTATCTATCCATTGCAATTCATCTGATTTTTTAAGCAATAGGCTCCAAAGCGATCTGGTTTTTCGAGTAACGCTAGTATTCATCCATTGCAATTCCTATAATTTTTGAAGCGATATGCTTATATTAATGGTGACAGTTTCTGTGCAAGGAGATATTCTGTCTAAGTAATGAGGGTATACTCGTACTGAATGATTTTCGTTGGCGCTTTTTGTGCGAGCTCAATATTATTTTTATTGTTTTATGCGCATCCCTTACACGCAAAGCGGTTGTGATAGAATAGGAGCAATTAATGTTCGGAATGTTTTCCAAGTTTTGGGGTATGTTGTCGTCTGATTTGGCTATCGACCTTGGAACGGCCAATACGTTGGTGTACGTAAAGGGGCGTGGCGTTGTGCTGAGCGAGCCGTCTGTGGTGGCGCTTGGTTCGTCTCAGGGGCGTAGCCATGTCCTCGCTGTCGGGGAAGAGGCAAAGCTCATGCTGGGGCGCACTCCGGGCAACATACAGGCTATACGCCCAATGCGCGATGGCGTAATCGCTGATTTTGAAGTCGCCGAAGAGATGATCAAGCACTTCATTCGCAAAGTGCACAACCGCCGCGGATTCGTTTCGCCGCGCATCGTGATTTGCGTTCCGTCGGGGTCCACTGCGGTGGAGCGCCGCGCCATCCAAGAGTCTGCGGAAGGCGCTGGGGCGAGGGAGGTGTTTTTAATCGAAGAGCCCATGGCCGCCGCAATCGGAGCGGGCCTGCCGGTGACTGAGCCCGTGGGATGCATGGTGGTCGACATAGGTGGCGGCACCACGGAGGTGGCGGTCCTGTCGCTTGGGGGAATCGTTTGCGCTTTTTCTATTCGTGTTGGGGGCGACAAAATGGATGAGGCCATCGCGAACTACATACGTCGCACGCACAACTTACTGATTGGGGAGGCGACTGCTGAGCGGATCAAACAAACAATAGGCTCGGCTTGCATAAACAAGGAAAGCAACAACGTGAAAATGGTGATCAAGGGGCGAAGCTTGTCTGCGGGGGTGCCGCGCGAAATCGAGATCACGCAAGCGCAAATCGCGGAGTCATTGTTCGAGGTCGTCGCGTCCATTGCTGACGCTGTGAAGACCGCCCTTGAGAACACTGCGCCGGAGTTGTCCGCTGATATTGTGGATCGCGGAATTGTTATGACAGGTGGAGGCGCATTGCTTGAAGGGCTCGCAGGTGTTATACATCAAGCTACGGGGGTGCCCGTCGCTGTGTCTGACCATGCATTGCACTGCGTTGTGCTGGGGACTGGGCGTATATTGGAGGAGTCTAAATTGTTTGACGGAGTGTTGGCACGCTAAATACTCAAACACAAAAGTTTTATCAGTTCGTCTTTTCGGATTCCAAGCTTGAACAGTACGTTTAGTACAGCTCTGCGCTTGTGCTCCAAAACTCCTGCTGCTAATTCTTTTTGTGGTTGGGTATGGTATGCATAAATAGGATAAAAAATGACAGAGATAAAAACCGCGCTCATAACTGGCGCCACGGGAGACATTGGTCGCGCGATAACGCAAGTGTTCATTAAAGAAGGCTTCAGCAAAATTGCTATTGCTGGGATCGAAGACGATATACTGACTCGCATGACGAAGGATGCTGAAGGCTCCGGTTGTGACGTTGTGCCGTTCCTGGTCGACTTAACGAATGGCGAGCACGCGGATGCGCTGTTTGCGCGCGCGGAGCTTGCGTTGGGACAGGTCGACGTGCTGGTGAACTGCGCTGGCGTAACTAAGGACAACTTGATCATTCGCATGAGTGATAAAGAGTGGGAGCTTGTGTTGAAGCTGAACCTGGAGGCGTGCTTTCGCCTGTGTCGAGCCGCGACTCGCCCCATGATATCGCGGCGTGCCGGTCGCATCATAAACATTGCGTCCGTTGTCGGGTGCATGGGGAACAAAGGGCAAGTGAATTACTGCGCGTCAAAGGCGGGGCTTGTGGGCATGTCAAAGGCCTTGGCGCTTGAAATCGCGTCCAGAGGGGTGACGGTTAATTGCGTGGCCCCTGGATTTATTGAATCTGCTATGACTCGTGCCATTCCGGATGCAGCCAGAGAGCGCATGCTTGCGACAATCCCGCTGGGGAGAGTTGGCACGCCTGAAGAAGTTGCGGATGCGGTGGCTTTTTTAGCTTCGGATCGGGCGTCATATATTACGGGAACAACTATTCACGTTAACGGCGGGCTATATTTGGCCTAGTTGTGGCATCGTGTGGTGTCGTGGTGCAGTTACTGCATGGCCTAGTTGTGGCGTAGCGTGACATGGCGGGGATCCGGTTAATTATAGCGAAAATCAAATTTGTTATTGCGGGTGTCAACGTCCACAATTGTAACAAAAATTCGCTTTTTACATATCTCTTGCTGCTTCGGTGCAATTTTAATACAATGCAGCATTGTACGCCTGAAAAAGGAGGACGTTGTGTTTGATTTAGAAGAAAAGATTCCTATGACCGCAAAAGGTTACGAATCATTAAAGGCAGAGCTGGCCCATTTACTGGACGTTGAGCGTCCGGATGTTGTACAAGCCATAGCAGAAGCGCGAAGTCATGGAGATTTATCCGAAAATGCAGAATATCACGCTGCTAAAGAACGGCAAGCCTTCATAGAGAGGCGCATTGCCGAACTGGAGGAGAAAGTCTCCAACGCCCAGATTATTGATGTGTTATCTGTATCTGGAAGCGACATAAAATTTGGGGCGACCGTATCTTTGGTGGACAACGATACGAGCGAGACCGTGCGCTATCAGATCGTTGGTAGTGACGAGGCCGATGTGAAGCTCGGCTTGCTTTCCATAACTTCGCCATTGGCGCGAGCGTTGATTGGAAAGCAAATTGGGGACGAAGTTGACGTCTCCATTCCCAGTGGGATACGCTCCTACAGCGTAGAAGATGTTAAATACGTGTAGCAATGCGTTTATATGGAATTCACGCTTGTCTGGCTGCGCTTGCGAACCCACGGCGCACAATCGAGATGATATGGTGCAGTCGCAGCGTTGTTGAGCAGCTGGATGACGCGGCGCGTCGTGCTCCGCGCTCAGGGCCTCCGCTGAAGTACAACATTGTCGACAAGCAAATGCTTGATGCGCTGGTTGACGCCCCCCATCAAGGCGTGGTCATGCAAGTGCAGGCGTTGCCGGTCGCTGGATTAGAGTCGCTGGACGGCGTGGATTGCCGGATTGTCGTGGTGTTGGACCAAGTGACTGACCCTCAAAATATTGGGGGGATCCTGCGCTTGTGCCGAGTTTTTTGTGTGGGAGCGCTCGTAATGACGCGGGCGCATGCGCCAAAGGAGACCGGGGCAATGGCAAAGGTCGCGTCCGGCGCGCTGGAGGTGGTGCCTCGCTGTGTGGTGCCGAACTTGGCCGAATGCTTGCGCGAGTTAAAGGCGCGCGGCTTTTGGTGCGTGGGGCTTGCGGAGGGGGAGGCGCAGTCCATTAAGGACGTTGACCTTCGCGGAAAGATCGCGCTGGTTATGGGCAGCGAGGGGGCAGGGCTGAGAAAGCTGACAAAGAGCATGTGCGACCTTCGGGTGTATATTCCGACGTCTCCGGAGTTTTCCACGCTGAACGTAACTATGGCGGCGGGGATTTCTTTGTATGAGGTTTATTGTGCGGAGGGGAAGCGCTCGTTGTAAATAACACATAAAACTCCTGAGGCTGTTATTGAATCTATGCGTTCTTTTGTCTAAACTTAAGCATTGGCTCAATTACAAAAAACGTACGATATGTTACAACGAATTCGGTCCCACTCTGGGAGTTTAGTCATAAAAATCATCCTATCAATGATAGGTGCAAGCTTTGTCGTGTTTGGCGTCGCGGACGTCGTGCGCATCATTATGGCGACGCCGCCCGTCGCGAAGATGGGCGGATTACACGTGTCGTTTGACGAGTTCTACTACGCGTATCAACGGTACTTTTCGCACCTAAAGCAACAGGAGCCAAAAGCATCCGATAGCGTATTGGCTGCTGCGCCAAACGAAGTCATAAAAAACATGATCGCATCAAAAATAATGCAGCACGAACCGACCCGATTAGGGATTGTTGTGCCGTCATCTCTGGTGACGCGTTATGTTAAAAGCGTTCCGTATTTCCAGAATGGCAACGGGTTTGACCCGGAACTGTTTGCTCGCGTGTTGGGACAAGCAGGGATGTCTCCGCAAGATTTTATGCGTAGTATGCGCGATAATTTGTTGCATCAGCAATTTTCGACGCCAGTGGCTTCTGGGTGCGTATTGAATAGCCACTATAAGGAGCTGTTGGTAAACATTGTGCGCTGCAGAAAACATTTTGAGTTTTTTGAAGTGCCGTCCTCTGTTTTGAGCGCGTCTGAGCCGTCTGATAGTAAGTTGGAAACGTGGCTAAGTGAACATAAAGAAAAATATTGTGTTCCAGAAAAGAGAGACGTGGCGCTGCTGTTGTTGAAGCACGACGTCATCGCATCGAGCATACCCGTCAACGAGCAAGACGTGGACGCTGAGATGAAATTGCGCTCGCAGTCGTCAAAAACGCGCGAGATTCAGGCTCTGACGTTTGACTCAAACGCGACGGCGCTGGAGGCACAAAAAGCAATCCTTGAGGCAAAATCCCTGGAGGGCGTAAAGAAAAAGTTCCTTGACGTAAATGTATCCACTGTAGACTTGACTAAGTTGCCGGCAAATCTAGCGGAAATGCTCGCAGGGCTAGGCGAGTGGGAGACTTTGGGCCCGCTGGTGGCTGGAAAGCAGCACGTTCTTTATGTCGTGACTAAAGTAACGGAAGGTGAGCGCCCTGCTGTAAACAGGAACGATGTCGTTTTGGATCTAAAGAAAAGGCAGCTACCCTCCAAGTTAGCGGTCATCAAGGATCAAATCGATGACATGCTGGCAAGCGCGCAGTCGTTCAACGATGTGAAGGCGAAATTCCCTGTCGAGGTGGTGACTGTTTCTGGCGTTGGAGAGGCGGATGCTGTGTCTAAGTTTGAAGAGACCGGTTTGGACGAAAAGCTTAGGGAGGCTGTTATTGCGCAGGTGTTTACTTTGGACAAAAACAGCGATAGTTCGTTCATGGACGTTTCTAACTACTCTGTGATTGTGCGCGTGACCGATATCGTTGCGGCGCATCAGCCTGCTCTGGATGACGTGCGGGCGCAGGTTCAAAGTGACTGGACGAAGGACGATCAGCACAAAAAGGCGACCGAGTGGGCCTATAGCACATTTGGGGACGTGCATGATGATCATACCTTGTGGACGACTACTGTCGCGAAGTTGAAGGGCAATGTGCAAAAGGTGACGGCGTCGAGGCTGGATTTATTTGTAGGCGATGATAAGTTATCCAGCATGTTCTCTAACGGGACGATTGAGCGGCTCATGCTGACGAAAAAGCATTCCTTGGCATATGTCGACACAATTGACGGACGCGTTGTCGTTGCGTTTGTGGCGGACACCTCACTCAGCGCGAGCGATGCGTTGGATACGAAAAAGATAGAAATGCTGGATCGGTTTCGCAAAACGCTGGTGGAGCGAGAGCATGCGGACTGTGGAAAGTTGGTCCAAGCCAGCGTGGTCGGGTCTTATCGCGTAAAGGTCAACGACAAGGTGCTGAGGTCTGTTACGGCTCGTACTGAAGGGTAGACCAAACACGAAAAGTTTATCAGTTCGTCGTTTCGGTGCTCGTCGGGTGCCCATTCAATTAGTTGAATGGGGGCTCTAGCTTAAGCCGTACCTTCGTACAGCTCGGCGTTGGGTGCCCCAACGAGCTGAATTGGGTCCCGCGAGCTTCCTTCCCATTCAACGAGTTCAATTGGGTCCCGCGAGTTTCCTTCCCATTCAACGAGTTCAATGGGGTCCCGCGAGAAACGAAACAACAAATTGATAAACTTATTGTGTTTGGGTCTATACTGTATGTTATTCCTTAAGAAAGAGCATGCACACTTTATTATCACAAAAAATAATACTTGATGTTCAATTACAAGATGCGTAATAAATAATACTTGACGTTCAATTGCGAGATGTGTAATAAATAATACTTGACGTTCAGTTGCGAGATGTGTAATAATAACAATAGAGATCGATAGTAGACAGAGGGAAGCAAATGTTATGCAGACTAACAAAAAAGATGTGAGAAAAAAACTGAACTCTAATATTCTAAAGGCCATTCGTCAGACATTTCTATTGTCCACATTTGCAAGCGTTGCTGCGAATGCGGGCGTAAATCTCCCCCCCGACGACTCGGAGTATACCGTTGCTGCGAATATCGAACGGCTCGAAGATAACGCGTTTACGGGGCGCAGCTTTCCCAGGGGATTCACTTTCAAACCAGGAAGTCGTCTACTTAGCATTGGAACGCTTTGCTTTGACAATGCATCCATACCAAGCATTTGTATACCTGAAAGTGTTGAAAGAATAGAGCATTCTGCTTTTTTTGGCTCAAGGGTAGAAGCCGTTGACCTGGAACAATGCCGAGATGTGAGTTTTGGCAGGCGTGTTTTCATGTACAGTAGCCGTCTTGCAACTGTAAAATTACCAATCAACATGATATCTGTATCTGAGCTGATGTTTTCACGCTGTGGTAATTTGGAATCGATTCCCATACCTGATTCAGTATTAGCTTTACAAAATGGCTGCTTCTACAAAAGCGGGCTACGTGAGATAACGTTACCCCCGCACCTTGTCTCAATTGGCTATGAGGCGCTAGCGAAGACTAACATGAGACATTTGGTCATACCGTCCAGCGTCTTACAGATAGGATCCGAGGCTGTGTGTGGAATCCCCGAGCTGACATTTGAACCCTCAGCTCAAGCACGATGGTTCAGTTCTTATATATGTGGATATGAAGACTCCCCAAGGGAAGAATTTGATGGAGCGTTTTTAGTGAGTGAAATTCCCTTGCGCGATTTGGTGGATCGTCAAGGTTTCAACGAGTTTGCAGCGCAAGTAAATTTAGGTCAGGCTAATCCGCGAAACCATTCGGTATTAGTCCGTTGGTTATTGCAGGATGGCACATTGGTCCCTGTATTAAACGATGTTCCAGATGATATAAAATCGCGAATAGCCCAACGGTGCGATCATCAATACATATACGTTCCTGGGAATATCGATACTCAATTTCAACGAGACTTGATGAACGGACAATTACGAGTCGTTCAGGCAGGTTTCTGTGATCAGGAGATAGAGGCTCAAGCTCGACGAGCCCAAAGGCGGATTGCCGCAGCAGTTCAAGCTCAACAAGCCCGAACGCGGATTGACGCAGCAACAGTGAGACGAACCAGAAGCTCAGGCGCGGTGAGCAGAAGCTCAAGAGCGGGAAGCTCACGCGTGAGCAGAACCATTAGTTCAGGCGCGGTGAGCAGAACCAGAAGCTAAAACTAGAGCGGAAGACTCTTAAACTTATTAGACTTCTTTCCAAACTCCTCAGAAATTGGCTTTTGGTGCGTCGATCCGGCACCCGATGAGCTCCAAAACGACGAACTGATAAACTTATTGTGTTTGGGTCTAGTTGCCAATGCTTGATATCGTCGACGCCTTTATCACCCCAAAGCTCAAAACCGGCTCATTCCTATACTGCTCCATCTCCTGTGGCAAATCCGGAGCCGCCGTCGGAAAATCCGGCAAGCTAAGCGCGCGCCCAGGCACACTCGGATCCGTCGATTCTCCCAGGATGGAGATCGCATTAAACACCACGGCACTTTTCGTTTCCGACACCGGCACCACAAATTTCAGCACAATCGAATTCGGGTTCGCCATCGGAATGTAGTCGCTACGCGGGGCCCTGTGCTTCCGAATCATGCGCAGGATGCTCCAATTCCCCCTGTACGAAAACGTCGCCGTCGTCCCAGACACAATAAGTGTGTCTTGCTTCGGGTCATTCAGCGGCAGCTCCGTCATCCCAGCCACGTTCGGCCAGCGGAACGACACATCCGTGGGGCATCCGTACATCCAATGCGTCTGCCTCACTTTGTCCATGTGCCCCACCGACGACTCGTAATTTGCTTTAAGATTCCAGTCCGCAATGTAGTTCGTCCCGATCGCGCGGTCTCTGTTGGCGTTGAACTCCACGTTCAAAACCATGGTCGGCAGCCCGACCGAATTGTCCGTAAGGTACTCCTTAAATATAATCGCAAGCTCTTCGATCCTGCGCAGAAATATAACTGCATCATGCGCGACCAATCCGATCTGATATATTTGATCCAATATTTTATCTGGACTCCCGCCGAACTCATTAAACTTCAGCAAGAACGCCTTGAAATCCGTTGGGTCGACTTCCGTGGATTGCGACGTATCAGACGACGGAGGCGAAAACGGAAATTTGCCACGAAGGTGCTTGTTGAAATATTCCACCAGCGTTTGGTAGTTTTTCATGTTCTTTTGGCGAACGAGCACCTCCGCGCGCCCAAGGACACCTTTCTTTATGTACTGCATTGTATCCAGGAAATGGTCGCCTTGTTCTTCCTGGAGATCCGCAAGCTTTATTTCTTCAAATACAGTATCTAACGTATATCCTTTTAGCGTAGTCGTAATAAATGTTTCCAATATGCCAATGCTATTTCCTGGTTGCTTGTTTTGGAACGCTTCCGTTTGCTCCACAATTCGTTTCCACTTCGTCAACAGCGCCCTATTCAACGGGTTCGCCGTAAGCATGACGTCGCTTGTCAGCAAATCAACGACGGGCTTTGCGAGTGTTATTGCCAAGTTCGCCATGCGTTGGCTTTGGATACTCAAGAACGAGCTAAGATCCTGCGCATCTTTTACTCCATACGCAGGGTACGCAGGACTGACCTTCCCGTCCCACCAACTGAACGACGGATCCCATAGGTGATACGGCCCCGCCTGCTTCATTAATTCGTTGATGATGTTTAGCGTTTTGTAATTTGTCGTAAGCAATAGATCTCGTAATGTTATGTAGAAAAAACTGACAGACTCATAGTTCAGCATTTCCAGTAATTTTAAAAATGGTTGCATAACGATTCGCAGGTTGGCCGTCTGAGAACGCACCAGCTCTTCGATCGCAGGGCCATTGGAACTCACAGGTATCGTCACAAAATTCTGAGATTGTGCGATCAAGCTCATTATATTTTGTTGAAGGCCATCGCGAGCCAGCAACCTAAAGCTTTCCTGAATAACCACAGGGAACGAACCTATCTTTGTGGTGTTGAACTCCTCATATTGCGCACAGAGGTCGCAAGCCGACTTCAGTAACTTCTCATCCCAATACAGCACCTGTCCTTCGGGCACGACATTCACGAACTGGTGTGCCAGCGCTTTGCGCATATACGGCTCTTGGAATAGCGTTTTTATGGACTTCCCCAGCAAAATAAGGCCATATGAACACGCGCGGACAGACTCTTCGGGCTGCTCCCCAAAGTGCGCGTCCGAAGTGAGGGTTTTCGTCAATTCACGCAAGCTATACCTCAGGTGGTACATTCCAACCGCGCAGTTGTCTACGACGACTTGAGATATTTCTGTCCCAAAAAATGGGGACCTGTCCAACGCGCACAAAAATGCTTCAAATTCGGGGCCTGGTTCAAACACGGCCTTGTCCATCCATGTGGGCTGCATGTTTGCCGCGTCTGTGTCGGCTGCGGCACCGGGTTCCCCTGAATCACCTGATCCTCCTGAGCCCCCTGAGCCCCCTGAGGGGGGGGATTCGCTTTCAAATGCTTTAATTACAATGTTTAAATCATGTCCCAGGTTCCTTAAATAATTAAGGTCAGGCAGCGCGTGCGAATCGATGTGCCGTAATTGGCGAATCACCATGTCTAGCTGCCCAGGGAAGCTGCCTATGGATGAATAAATGAAAATTGTATTAAAGAAATGCTGAAATAACAGCGCAAATGTATTTCTTGCCAAACTTTTATATACACTTATGTCGATTTCAGGGAACGTCGACGTCTGCATGGTGGACTTCATTTCGCTGTAGTGTTTTAAGAATGATTGCGGCAACGTTAGCTTAAATGCGTAATTAACTAGGTCCGCCAATGATTTTGTGGATGCAACAAGGCGGAGTTCGTTAAATTTGTCGATTTGTTCAGATAGTTCGTTTAAACCAATGACAAAGTTGCTCATTACCTGGAATTCGTTACTTTTTGTGGGGATCGCCAGTTGAGCGAGTGATGTCGTGGGCGTAACGTTGGCTGGGTTTAAATGAAGCAAAGAACGCGCCTTTAATAATAAATTTATGTAAAGAGCGCGCATTATTACATTTTGATAGGCCAAATTAATGGACCTGTTCA
This sequence comes from Holosporales bacterium, assembly GCA_031270515.1. Taxonomy (GTDB): domain Bacteria; phylum Pseudomonadota; class Alphaproteobacteria; order BNTO01; family BNTO01; genus JAIRNK01. The sequence continues at coordinate 22,497 of JAISXM010000091.1, forward strand.
GTTGAGCTCGCAAAGGGCTAAACCAAGACGCAGGAATGAATACCGAGAAGAAATCGGCTTTAGATAATTTTTGCATAACGCCAGCAAGTTGACGTACGGATATTTCAAAATCAGCGTTTTTGTCCGCCAGCTCTAGGATGGGGATTAGCTGGATCTTTACTAAAAAGCGATACATCGAGTTCACCGCCGGAGTGATGAGCGCTTTGCTTTCCAAAAAAGTTTGGCTGGCTGAATAAATCCCCCAGCATCCGACCACGGCAAATGAAGCGGAAGATATTTTTGCAATTTTAATATTTTTGTTGGCTGCGAAAAATTTGCCCTTTTGCGGAACGCACACTGCTCGTTCGGGTATTATTTTGGAGGAGATTAGGTCTCCAAAGAAAAATATTCGCTTGTATTGTTCATTATCTATTGCGGTATTTGCGTCCGTGTTGGCTCCAGATGCGTCCGGCGCCGTGTTGTTGTCGGGCGAGGGGAGGGCGTCCTCATTTGCTGCAACTGGTGCGGAAGTGCTCTGCGCAGACGAAGGCGTGTTCGAAATCAGGGACTCGTCAATAAATTCGGTATTCGATGCATCAACATTTAACCGGCAACCATCTCCGCAAAAATAAATCCCTCGCAATAACAATGGCGTTTTGTATTGTTCTACTTTAAAGATTTGGTTCACGTATATGACTAAGTTGTCGTAAATCTTGGATAACTCATTTGGAAATACAAATAAACTATCATTCTGTTGCCCCAAAACGTCGTCACAGAATGCATCCATATTTATGTGCTCTGTTTTAGACACGACAAAATCAATCGCATCCTTCACCCACTGTGACGAAAACGTCGCCTCCGGAATATACGGCGACGACCACCCGAACATGTTTTGCTTGGTGCTAATTGGAATGTGGGCGCAAAACTCCTTGAAGCCCGGAACGATATCTGTCTTCGTAATGACCACATACACTGGGATTTTTAAGCCCAGCTGGTCCTGGAACGCCGACAGCTTTTGGGCCATGAATTTGGCTCTGTCCAAGCATTGCAGCGGGGAGATGCGATTTTTGCCGTACAAATCCTCCGCGGAGATGGTGAGCAATATGCTATCGATTGGCTTGGCCGACCTGTAGCGCACCAGCAAGTTTTTTAGCGCGGACCACCCTAATTCGTCTGCGTGAACGACGTCGTTTTCCATAAAAAGCTTGCCACTTATGTCAAGTGCGACTCCATTGCGCATGAAAAACCAATTGCAACTGGAGTTGAGGCGCTCTTTGCTGGAGACTTGCCAGTCGGCGTCTATGGAGTGTACGGTGCGCAGCAGGGTCGTTTTGCCCGATGCCCGAGGGCCCAGCACAAGGATCCACGGATTTTTGTACTTGTAGTCGCTGCATTTTAGGGTGCGGCTGAGAAAGTCCAAGGTGTTTAGGAAATCGATTGCTAGGCGTCCGATTTTGAAAACGCCCTTTCTGCTCAAAAATTCGGTAAACCATCCGCCAAAGGGTGGTAATGCATGCGGAGGGACGGGTTTGTCGCGGCCGCCGACCTTGCTGACGACTTCATTTTCCTTTTTTATTATGTACGGGATGACGAAAAACGCGACGACAATTAAGACGATCCCTACGAACAAGCATATCCACGCTAGGAATGGAATGCTTGATGCTGTGTCCGTCGCCCAAGAGGTTAGTGGCTTGGCATACTTTGATACGTTTGCAAGTAGGGGCTTTACCGATTTAAACAAAAGTTATCACACATCTACGACTTTCTATAATGAATAATACGCGATTTCTTGCGCCTAGTTATACAAAATGTAATACCCAAGCACAAAAAGTTTATCCGTTCGTCGCTTCGTTTCTCGTCGGGTTCCCATTCGACTAGTTGAATGGGAAGGAGCTCGTCGGGTTCCCATTCGACTAGTTGAATGGGAATGAGCTCGTCGGGTTCCCATTCGACTAGTTGAATGGGAATGAGCTCGTCGGGACCGCATTCAACTTGTTGAATGGGGGCCCGCCTGCGATACGAGACTCCTGCTGCTAATTCTTACTGTGGTTGGGTATACGGGACCATAAAAACAACTTGAAGTTCGTTATAATACAAAGACTTATTCGTAACAAAATTTCGAATTGTTTTTGTGGAATTGAATACAAAAAATATTTTTTAAATCTTAACGTTTTTTTAACCTTTTTGTGATAAGATGCCATCCCTAACCCCCACCCACCCAGGGGGCGCGTGGAAAAGCGGCATGTCCAATTATCATTCTGTCACACCAAAAGTTAATAATGCAACCACTTTTGACCATTTACTTCCTCAACTTTTTTTATATTGTGACTATACAGCATTATTTAATGCGTTATCGCGTTATATGCAGAGCCTTCACCGCATCAAAATCGACCACATCGCCCCCAACTCGCCTTGTCGCATAAAACTCGACATACGGTTTCGCGCTATAAGGATCTCTCAGCACGCTGATTTCGCCTCTATCCACAATCTGATACGCGCTTGCAAAATCCCCGAACAGCACCGGAACGCTCGCTTCATCCTCGGCTATTTTGGGCATATCGTCCGAAACAACCACCGGATACCCCAGCAAAGACGACGGCTCGCCCGTCGCCAGCGCGGCATGCCACAAAAATCGCCCCGCAGCGTCCGAGATCTGCTGAATCGCGCTAAGGGCGCTGCGCGACATCAACCACGCGGCGTTTGACAGATACTCTGGCCGGAGCGCCCCCACCATTTCCAGCAAGCTATCCCGCGACACACTTTCCGCCAGTACGCACTCCATCGTTTCCCATGTCCCCTCTCCGACCGGCACCATCGCATACGTCAGCAGCCCCTTTGGTTTGTGCTCTCCGTCCCCATGCAAAAACGCGTGGTTCTCCAATGCTGCAACCTTTTGCGCAATTTTGGTAACGATCCAATCCTCCAGCCGCTCGCCAATGTCGTCCAATATCTTTTGGCTGGCCTTTGGTTTCGCATATAGGGGATGGGTCAGTATTTTTATTTTTGCAAGGTCAGGCGTCCCCCCGTCGGCGAGCTCATCCGTTATCATCCAGCCCGCGTCAGTTGCGCCTCTGTCAATCAGCAACTCCAGTGATTCACTCCTAATTGTGTCAACTTTTGCTAAAAGTCGCATTGGACATAAGGACTTCATTCGCGAATCGATTTGTGTTAGTGTTGGCTCTGGCACGAGGTACCCGCCATGAGCTTCATCACGACTGAGTAGGTATCCTTTTGTGCCAAAACAAGTTTCCCCCGTGGCAAGGTACTGAAGGAAGGCGGCCTTTTGGGAGTGCGGCTTTTCGGCGTAAAAACAGTTAGTCATGGCGCCTGTGGTTGCGCCTGTTGCCGCGCCTATAGTTGGGGCGCCCGTAGGGTTGGCGTCGTACGAATGGGCAGATTTTACGTACGCTTTTGTTTGGGCGGTTGTCGTTTGGTTCTGTGTATTTACTTGATTCAACATATTTGTCTCCTTATTTAAATGTTTTTGCGATGAATGTATTTGTTCAGGCTGCGTAACAATAGACTCCTCAATTTCTGTAATGAGGGCGTCCATCCTTGCTAAGAATGAGTCTTTCGCAACATTCGATTCCGTTGAGTCTTTTACAACGTTCGGTTCAGTTGTGAATTCGATCTGATTCTTAGTAAACTCGGTTTTAGTGTATTCATTATTCATTAAATTCGCTCCATTATTAAGCTTTACTTGTCATCTTTCATGGTTATATTTATTAGGAGTGCTCCAGTATCAAACTTTTTACTCTCCATTCCGCGCGGTCCATAGCTTTTTTCAAAGATTTAAGCCTGTTCATAAAGCCAATTGTTTGCTCATACGAATCCGTCCAATGTTTGCAAACCGTGACCTTCGCCAGAGGATTTGCCATAAACGTAACCAACGAAACTTCGAATAAATCGATTTCTTCCAAAACGCGCACTTTGCCGTTCATATGAGCTTGTTTTGACACAAATCCGATAGATAGGCCGTCGATCGCGCCGCTTTGCAGGAGCGAGTGCGCCTCGCGTCCCTTCTGCACGTCCAAAAGCAAGCGCCCTCTAACGTACAGCCCGTATTGATCTTCCGCCATATGTTCCCATATTCCGATTGGCGATGTTGGATCGTGTTGCCACAGCATTTTTGGAAAATTAGAGCTTTCCTGCCACATCGCCAACGATTTTTGAAATGCCCCAGGTTGGACGATTTCATTCTGCAAGTCCACGGTACTGAAAACACTAGCGTAGCCTTCTAGTACTCCCGTTTGATCCATGGACTTGATGTGCATTGGATAATTAAGAAATTGCATGCATCCTCCTCTGTATTAATTGTAAAAAAAACTGATCGTTCGAACTGAAAAGCCATTTTCCTACAGCGTTAGTCTCTAGAAAGCCATTTTCCAACAGCGTCAGCTTCTATACCTGCCCACAAAAACAATTCGACTTTTTGTTACGTCTAACGAATTTCGAATTGTTTGTCATGTCGACCCGGTATATATTCATTGTAATGACGTTTTAGCGATTTTTCCTAAAACTCAAATAGCCCACTTTGTCCCACTTTTGGTTCAGCGGTTTAAATGCATTAATTTGCACAGACTAATTTGCCAGTATAAACATAAAACTTGAGAATGCCATTGCACATGTGTTACGCTTCCCACGCTGTTGCTTCGCAGTTAGGTGATAACGATGGTACAAATAAAAATGGCGATAATGCTGGGCGTGCTCTTCTGCACTTTTTACATGGAGTCTACCGAGGAAATATATGACTATGCTCCCGCCGCTATCGCTTCCGCTTCCACTCCAGCGATCCCACACAATGTGGTATGGCGTTGGAGCCCCGCGCGCAATAAAAAACTCCGAACCCTTGTTGAGGGCGCGGAGTCACTCTCGCCAGACGTATGGAATCGCATTGCGGGCGAACTGGGCTGCTCTTCTCGCGTGGCGGTCGTGCATTATTGCAAGCTAACTCGAAATCCTGTCCCGTGGACGCTCGCGGAGGATAACCTGATCCTCTGCACAGCCCAATTGTCCACAGGGCACAATAGGTGGGCGTTAATTTCGCGAACAATGAACCGGCCCGTGCGTGAAATCGAAGACCGTTGGGTAAGCACGCTCAGCAAACAGTGGAATGTGACGACGTTTGCCCTGGGCGATGCGCGTATCCGAGCTTTACAGCCGCGCGAAACTCCCCCTTGGAGCGCGCAGGAAGATCAGCTGTTGCAGGGGCTTGCGCCAAAGTGGAATTTTTACTGGCAGAAGATTGCTGAGTATTTCGTGGATCGTCATCCAGACGAGGTGCGGCATCGCTGGTGTCGGGTGCTGAGCAAAGGGACGCCCTATGAGTCGTCGAGCGCGAGTATTTTAGATGAGTTTGGAACGCACGGAGATCGCCGCGAGGACCTTTAGGCGGCTATCCGCTCATAAAAAACGATTTGAATTTTTGTTACAAGCAAATCCTTGCATTTCAACGATTTTCAAATCGTTTGTTATGGTGACTCGGTATATATTATGGGGACACAAAATCTTCCATAGAGTACCAGCCACTATCTTGTGCCCTCAGCCAGAGTGCGGCGCGCACGGCTCCCGTCGCAAATGCGGCCCGCGACATAGCTTGGTGGCTCAGCGACACCATCTCATGCTCGCCCAAAAACATCACATTATGTGTACCAATTGCGCTTCCGCCACGCGAGCTGGATATGCCAATGTCGCCATCCGCCCGCATCCCAGCCCGCGCGCAAGTCACTGTGCTTTGCGGGCGAACTTGCGCAATTGTGTGCGCCAAAGACAACGCCGTCCCAGACGGGGTATCTTTTTTGTGCCGATGATGAACCTCGCTGATCTCAACATCAAAATCCAGCAGCTGGGCCAGCAACCTCAACGCTTTCTTCATGACCGCAATCCCAATGCTCATGTTAGCATCGTACAAAACAGGAATGTGCGCCGCGGCTTGCTTCAGTGCGTCCATCGTGCCGTCGGATAGCCCTGTTACCCCACACACAAGCGGCTTGCGCTGCGCAATTGCGACGGAAATGGTGCGCGCCACGGACTCTGCGGCGGAAAAATTTACGATTACGTCGCTCGCCATTGCACCTGCAGCGAGGTCGGATGTGTATGTTATGTTCGGAATGGCGCTTACGGGGGAGCCAAGCAGCGGGCTTTGTTCGTGCTCAATCGCGCTGGCCAGGTACGCGGCGTTTTCCAGGGGGATTGCATCAGAATGCGTAGAAATAGGGGCATCAGAATGCGTAGAAATAGGGGCCTCATAGTGTGCCGCAGGACCTGCAGAGCGTGTTGGGCCTGCATCCGAGTGCGTAGAAATAAGTTTAATCTGTTCGACGATTGCGTTGCCCATTTTTCCTGCCGCCCCAACCAAGCAAATGCCTACTGGGCGCTTTGGCTCATCACAAACGTCAGCTTCGAATGGTTCTTCAGCTCCGAATAATTCTATCCGGATGTCGTTCACATCATTCATGATGCGCCTCATCCTCACACAGCAGCTCTGCAACCACAGTCGTTGCTGCGCGCACCCGGTCACCAACATTAACCCTCACTTGTGCGTGCTCGGGCAAGTACATATCCAGGCGACTGCCAAACCGTATCAGCCCATAGTACTGCCCAGTTTTTACCGCATCACCACAGCGAACATCGCAACGAATGCGCCTCGCAACAAGGCCCGCAATCTGCACAACGCCAAGGGTCCGCTTACTGGCACAGTTCAACTGAATCACGATCGCGTTTTTTTCGTTGTGCTCGCTGGCCTTGTCCTTCGCCGCGTTAAAAAAGTGCCCCTGCTCGTAATATATGTGGGTAATTTGCCCAGATATCGGCACGTAATTCACGTGCACATCGAATATATTCAAAAACACGCTAATGCGCGTTCGTGGCAAATCGCCCAGCCCGAACTCCGGGGGCGGCACGACGTCTTTTATTGACACGACGCGCCCATCCGCCGCGCTGATAATCAGCCCAGCGTCGGTCACAGGAGTGCGATTGGGCACACGAAAAAAATACAAACACCAAGGAACGCTAAGCGAGCATAAGTACCCGAGCGTTAGATTTATGCGACCAATAAGGTACGACGCTACAATAAACGCGAACGAAAAACCAATTCCGTCACGGTGTATCTTATACTTTGAAAAACTGGGATGCATTCAAACGCTTTGCCAGGCCTAGTCAATATGAGTCTATATCAGAGATGAAATCGGCGCAATGAAAAGGCGAAATTGTTTGCGCCGGGGTCTCATAAAAAATGAATTGAAAGTCGTTGCGATTAAGGTTTTTTTAGCTTTGAATAAAAACAATTCGGATTTCTATTATGAGCAAAACCTTCTGTCTCAACGAGTTTCAACTTATTTATTATTGTCACTACGACTCGAGTCTCTATAAACCTTACCACTTTGGCAGCTGCACATTAAGTTGCTTTAATCTGATTTTCGCGTCCATATTACCTAGCATAGCGCTTCGCTTATAGTACTCAATAGCCAAACAATCGGGATCGTAAACAACTCCATCCTCCAAACAGCGGGCATATTTGTACATTCCCTTGTCATTTCCGCTCGCTGCGCTAGACTCATACAGATTGGCAGCATGTCTCTTATTTTCAATCCCACCTTCTTCAAGCAGGAAGTCTCCATACATCCATTGTCCAATGGGATTCCCCGTATCTGCGCTACGCGCATAGTAACGGGCAGCAGCTTCCTTATCTTTGCTAACACCTATTCCATTATGCAGGCAGTCTCCATATATATACATGGCGTCTGCATCGCCTTTGTCGGCGCACTGTTTATACCATTGTGCCCCCCCTTGCAGATCTTGTTCAACATATACTCCATAAAGCAGGCATTTTGCAACTTTACGCATGGCGGGTACATAGCCCAGTGCTGCGCTCTGTTGGAACAGAGACATAGCCTCTTGCGTATCTATGGAAATACCTTTTTTCTTCTCACGTAAGATTTCTTCCTCACATAAGAGTCCATTATTGAATAGTGTTTGCGCGTCTCTAACAGGTGCCAATACGCGTCTCGAAGCCTGACCTGTTGCAGTCATACCTGCGCCAAAAGTATTTATATTACCCAAAAGTATTGCACATGGCAAAAATACACTACGTAAAATCATTAAATATTGCATATTAACCAACATGAAAATTCCTAACCTGACTTAGTATAGCAAATAAAAGAGCGAATATGCAAGCTTAGTTTAGAATTGTGTCAACGCAATTTAGAAATGTCCTCTTTTTAAGTGGAAGGGAATGCATCAGCAATGGGCATATCTACTCTCGTGGGTTAAGGGGGCTAAGAGTCGAAACATCTGCGATTGCGTCACAAGTAAACAACGTGTCATAATTGTGTCACCACACTCATATAAATTTATACTTCCCCTGAAAAACTATATATGATGAATATCACTAAATCACAACAAATAACACCTTCGTGTAAACGCAATTTAGATTTGAATTTTTATCCCAATCTAAGCCTTGCATTCCCACGAAGTTTCAAATTGTTTGTTATGGGGACCCGGTGTATGTATTTCGCTGCCTTTTTTTTAACATCGTGTAGCCTCCATAAATGTGACATCGAGCAAATAAAACACCACGAACAGTCTTGCATTAATATTGGGCAAGTTTTTGATCTTTCCTACGTAATTGGAACGCATATAGATCCTAGCTCAAAGCTTGCAGTATTAAATATTAGTGATGTGCAGCAGTTGCTAGAGTTATTAAAATATTTCGTAGAAGACAAAAAGAGCAAACTAACCGATTCCAAATATGATGGAATAGCTGATAGTGTCGTCGACATAATTTGCAAATACGGGATACAATATTTACCCGTACTAAAGTACTTGATTCGCAAAGGTGTAAAACTACATCCACGTTTGGTACAGCGATCCGTTAATCGTGATCATGCATCCCTGGATGTGTTGCGGTTCCTTCTGGATGAATGCAAACTCGACCCAAACTACGTAACTGCAAGTGGACACACGGCTCTACTCGAAGCTGTTGTTCATCTTGATGATGCGAGCTTTGTTCGCGAATTAATAAAACACCACGTCGATGTGAACGTTGGCCGTCCCATATTTACGGCTGCGCTGTGGCATAATGCCGACTCATTTGAGGCGCTCCTTGCATCGGGCGCAGACCTCAGCAACATGACTACAAAGACTTGCCGTACGTGGGGCCTGCTTCATGCTGCGTCGATGAGCGGACCATGCTGTTGCTTCCTTGGGAGTGGACAAGCGCATATTGTGAAAAAGTTATTAGAGCTAGGCTTTGATGTAAATGAACAAGATAGTGACGGAAAAACCCCCCTGCATTACGCGTATAGATCTTTTATTGTTCAAGATTCGCTGCAAGCTATAACAATATTGCTAACAACAAAAGGAGTAAATCCGTCAATAAAAGACAAGGATGGAAAAACTCCATACGAAAATATAAAAGAGACTGGTTGGCCAGAAAAGGTACGACTGATTAAAACGTTAGAAGATAACATATATAGATCAATGACTTCCGATAAGAATAGACCTGTTGCGAAAGCCCTTTTGGGCCGTTGATTTCTGCCGTGTTGACGCAGCGTTCGCAACAGGTCTAACGTTAGTTCCTGTCCATAATGTTAAACATCAACGTCTCAGCGCCAGGGACGCCGTTAAACCAAGCACTGGCCGCATACTCCAAAGCTTTTTTTCTATCTATTGCAACTCCATCCACTTGACTCGCCCCGAAATCGCCATCCAATATGTCAGCCCATTTATACTGGGCGCCAGGATGACCAGCATTGGCAAGCGTTTCAAGCTCACGTGCAGCTGCTAGTCTGGATCCATCTTCGTCACGTTGACCATCGTCGTCACGTTGACCATCGTCGTCACTTTGGCCATCGTCGTCACTTTGGCCATCGTCGTAATTTTGGGCATCGTCGTAATTTTGGGCATCGTCGTAACGTTGGGCATCGTCGTAATTTGGGCTCAGCACAAACATAGCGCGTTCGTATCTTTCCACAATATTATCACGATCTGCAGCCTCGTACTGTGGTTCTACTATGATACGTTTGTCATTAGCGGCCGATGCTAAATATCGCAAAGCCCTTTCCTTCTTACGGCGATGTATAAACGCATCATACGTCTCGTCCTGGCCTTGCACTAACGCGTCCGGTGCGGCAATTTCCCATGTTGCTGAAGGCCTGATGCTCCGATCGACACTCAGAACAAGAGGATTGCCATTGCACACTATCAAAGCTCCTAGGTGTTTCCCTTCAGCAGCTTTTAGCAAGAAATCTCGAGCCTGTTCCGAATCTGCACGTATCTCGCCACGGCCATAAGCATATATTTCATACAATTAGAATTGCGCGGAGTGATCACCATTCCGTGCGCGCTCCTCCAAAGACGGGAGATCAACAGGAGGGTTGAGCTCTCGTTCTCTCAACGCCTGGGGGAGCCCGCCTTCGGCAGCTTGGAGCAAGTAACCCCAAGCCTTTGCTGAATCCGCGGGGAGTCCATCACGCCCTTCCGTGTATATTTCATACAAGCGGAATTGCGCTAAGGAATCACCACCCTGTGCGCGCGCTTCTATATCCGGGAGCGTATCATGGAGGAATATAATTTTGATGCAATTCGGATCCTCTTCGTCATACCCTCCTGTACGAGACGAAATCAACAGTCTGTATGCTTCATCTATATCTTGAGGAATTCCATCCACGCCATGATTATCTAGCTTGCCTAATATGGTACCCCATATATCTACTGCACTATCAAACTCAGAAGTAAGCTCTGGGAACGTATTCGCGGCGATTCGTCGCTCTTCAGGGGTTCCGTGATTTAATGCAATAAGAGCACCTTTGTATTTTGCCAAACGATCTCCCTGACCTGCAGCCAACCCAAAATAGTGTACTGCAGCCCTATAATCTTGTTCAACGTTCTCCCCTATTTCCAACATTTTCGCGTATTCTACTTGTGCCTTGAGATGTCCGCCATCAGCGGCATCCACTAAATATCGTAGGGCCTTTTCCCTCTCACGATGACATCCTTTATAATGTTCAAACAATTTGAATTGCGCGTCGCAAATACCTTTACTTGCGTCCTCTTCTAACCTGGCAACTTTCCTTAGGACCTCTGGGGGAGGCTTGGTCGGATCTTCTAGACAACATGATGCGTTAGAGTCGCAAAAAGGAAGAAGCCCAAGCATTAAAGGCAAAATGAAATAGTTTTTTAACATAGCTACACCTGATATAAATCCATCATACCCTACGTATACCACGAACAAAGACTAAATAGCAACCCCCCATCGCAATTTTCACAGGACGCTCCGGCACAATTTCGCAATACAGCGTGCAATCTCGTTGGTTGGCGTGGTATACTTCGTACGTGCTTTGTTTATATCTGAGAAATTGTTATGAGGTGTTTCGTATTATTATGCTGTGTACTGATTCCGTGTACGTCAAACGTATTTGCTGGAGCTGATGCTGCTCTTGCTCAAACTTTCCGTATTGCTGCAAATCGAGGAGATGCATCTGCTCAATATGCCTATGGCTTATGTTTGTTTGAAGGAATAGGCGTTCCCGCAAATCAAGTGGTCGCAGCTCGATACTTCAATATGAGTGCACGTCAAGGAAATGCATATGCTCAATATCGCTACGGTTGCTGTTTGTTTGAAGGAATAGGCGTTCGCTTAAATCTCGGACTTGCAGCTCGATACTTCAAGAAGAGTGCACGTCAAGGAAATGCAGATGCTCAATATCGCTGCGGTTGCTGTTTGCAGGACGGAACGGGCGTTTCAGTAGATTTAGCATTAGCCGCTCAATACTTCAAGATGAGTGCAGATCAAGAACATGCATATGCTCAATATAGCTTTGGTCTTTGTTTGCTTAGCGGAATAGGCGTCAGCATCGATGTGTCATCAGCCGCTCTATACTTCAGAAAGAGTGCAGATAAAGGATATGCAGAGGCTCAATATAATTTTGGTTGCTGCTTGCAAGAAGGAATAGGCGTCAGCGTAGATTTAGCATTAGCAGCTCGATATTTCAAGATGAGTGCAGATAAAGGAGATGCTCTCGCTCAATCTAACTATGCTTGCTGTTTGCGTGACGGAACGGGCGTTAGCGTAGATTTAGAAGCAGCCGCTCTATACTTCAGGAATAGTGCAGATCAAGGATATGCA
>JAISXM010000093.1 GCA_031270515.1 Holosporales bacterium
CTCCGGCAACACCTCCGGCAACACCTCCGGCAACAACTCCGGCAACACCTCCGGCAACAACTCCGGCAACAACTCCGGCAACAACTCCGGCAACAACTCCGGCAACAACTCCGGCAACAACTCCGGCAACAACTCCGGCAACAACTCCGGCAACAACTCCGGCAACAACTCCGGCAATAAATCGGGATGAAAGGGATGAAATGACGATTGTCAATTTCGGTTTCGACAAAGACGGACCGTACGACTATAGTGATTTCCGTAAATATTTCTGTCGCAATAACAGAGTGTTTTTCAACGAAGATGGTCAAATAACAAAACTTACAATCTGCGCATTTAGTGCCTGCAATATTTCTCGCTATGCCGGGACGTCGGCGTTAAGATTTGTTGGCCATGGTGCCTTTTTTTGCCTACATTATTTGGAGACTGTTGATCTTAGCCGCTGTGTAAATCTGGTCAATTTGCAAGACAGGATGTTTTATAACTGTCCTCGTTTAACGTCGGTAATAATGCCTCCAATAACAACGTTAAAACGTAATTGTTTCGATGATTGCCCACGGCTGAGAAAAGTAATACTTCAAGAATCCTTTACTTCCATCGAGGAGAACGCGCTGGCTGGTTTTTCGATTTCAGATGTAACCATTCCTTCCAGCGTTGCACACATAGGGATTAACGCACTGTTCGGAATATCAGATGTAACATTTAAACCTGCAGATGAAATGCGCTTCTTTATTGGTGACGTATTCGGTGATTTGGATTATATACGCCTGAAGAACATGACAGGCGGTTGGTTTGTGGTTGAACTCCCCGTGAGGAATTGTATGTCGCCTCATGAGGTTGACGAATATGCAGCGCAAAATAACTTGACACATGACGATGTAGAAAACCTTCTCGCCTTGGTTCCTGTGAGGGTACAAGATGCACTCATCTACCCCTATGATGAGAGAATAACACTACCTAAGGAGTTGTTTATGTATGTATGCGTTCCTGGCAAAGGAGATGTGGATATGTGTAGACAATTTAGGGCCCAAAAGCCGTTTATTAGACCCGCAGGATCAGCTCCTGTTCAGAAAGTTATGAGGGATCAATATATAAAAGCTGGAGTTACAATTGATTATACTCAATCATAACTCGTTTTCTTTGAGATTTTCTTGTCCAGGGAATGTGTTACGGCCGATTCAATGCGGGGAAAGAGGTCTCATTGACTATATTTGCGGTGCGCTTTCTTGAATTTTTCTCGATATGACTATGATTGAGCCAAACTCAAAACTTGTCTGGTTCGTCGTTTCGGTTCTCATCGGGTTCCCATTCAACAAGTTGAGTGGGATCTCGGCTTGCGATCCGAGACTCCTGCCATCCATTCTTTTTAGGTTCACAGCGGTCATCAATGACTTGACTATGTCCACAAAAAGATTGACAATTACCGTATGCAGAATCGTGCGTGTTGGCCTGCTTGGTGGAATTGGTAGACACAACAGACTTAAAATCTGTCGACTTCGGTTGTGCCGGTTCGACTCCGGCAGCAGGTACCAGGATGATGCGGCGCAGGCGCGGGCGCGGGGCTATTGAACTCATTGTGCACTAAGGTTTTTATTGCGATAAACATGCAAATCATTTTTACGGGAAGGTGCGTTTCGTGCATTACCCAAATTGTTCCGCAGATACCTTAGAGCGAGAAGCCGCAGCCTTAGCCCGGGCAGCAAACTCCCCCATGTGCATTTTCCTACATGGCGACCTCGGGGCCGGCAAAACCACGTTTGCGCGGGCGTTCATTCGGGCCTATTTCGCATGCTCGTCACTTCAAGTGCCAAGCCCGACCTTCACCATAGTGCAGACCTACTCGAGCAAAGATTGCGCGCGCGACTCATTCACACACGGAGCCGGGGGCGGGAATGAGGCCGGAGCCGGGGATGAGCCCGGAGCCGCGCCACGCGAGCTCAGCGTTTGGCACGTCGACTTATACAGGGTGGACTGCGTTGAGGATGTTTGGGCGCTTGGACTGCATGAAGCGATACATGAGCACATATGCTTGATCGAATGGCCCAATTTACTAAAAGAGGCAAACATTGCGGGCGATATTGAGGTTTTCCTTACGGTGCGAACGCAGGAGGCTCGGGATTTTGTTATACATACGACGCGCGCTTAGGCGATTTCAGTTACTGGTTCGTTGCTTTTGTACAAATTAGACTTCTTTCCAACCCAAAGAACTCTATCCACTTCAGCTCGCCTGCACGTCCACATTCAGCCAGCTTGCACATCCACTTCAGCTTGCCTGCACATCCACCTTCGGCGCTCCGATAATTTTCTCTCTGTCGATTTTGAACAACAGCAGCAACGGTGCCGACAGCGCAATCGACGAAAACGTTCCCAAAGATATGCCTATAAATATAGGTAAGCTAAACGTCGATATCACTTCTCCGCCAAACAAACACAGAGCCAACACCGCTAACAATGTACTCCCTGCAGTTAATACTGTGCGCGACAATGTTTCGTTGATGCTCCTGTTTATCAATTCAGGCATATCCATTTTTTTATACCGCTTTATATTTTCTCGAATACGATCAAATATCACAATCGAGTCATTTATCGAATACGATGCGGTCGTCAAAATCGCGACAATCGCCGTTGCGTTGAACTCCATGCCCCAAATTGAATACGCGCCAACCAGCCCGATGCAGTCCTGAGCCAGCGCAATTAACCCGCAAATTGCGAACTGCCACTCGAAACGGAACGCTATATAGATCGCGATCGCAATGATGGAGAACACAATCGCTTTAATTGCGTTGCTGACCAGCTCGCTGCCAACCGTTGGGCCGATCGTTTCAATGCGCCTGTAGGTGACCCCTTCGCCTATTGCCGACTTTATTTTTTCGATTACTTGCGCATGCGACGCTTTTGTTGCATCGCTTTCGGTGGAGTTTTGTTGCGCGTTGCTTATATTTGCATTGGTTGCCGCTTGCGCGTTGGTTTGCGCTCCCGCTATAGCTTCCGTCGCTGCGTTGGCCTCTGTTCCCGTTCCCGCGTTGGCTCCCGCTATTGCACCTGCGTCGGTTACTGCTCCTGCGTTGCCCGCGGCGCCTGCTGACACTTGCTCTTTCGTAGCATCCGCATCCAACATCTCCAGCTTTATCACCACGTCATGCCCGTCCGCCCCGACCTGTTGGAGAGAAAAATCTCCCGGATAGTGGGCCGACAGCTTCTGCCTCAGCACTTCGAGGTCTTGAACTTCGGGGAACCTGGCCTCCACGACGTATCCGCCCTTAAAGTCGATCCCGTAGTTTAACCCTTTTGTACATGCAAATAACACTGACGCCACAATTATTAGCGCGGAGACGATGAATATATACTGTCTATATCCGATAAAGTTTATATTGACGTTATCCGGGATTAACTTAATCATTGTGAGCCTCTTCTTTTCACTCTAATATTTACATAAAAACGATTTATAACGGCAATGTCTTGGACTTATTCGCCCGCACCCAAGTCACCAAAAACAGCTGTGTCAACGTCAACGCCGTAAACATTGATATGATCACGCCCAACGCCAAAGTTACCGCAAACCCTTTCACCGCGCCTGTCCCAAAATAGTACAAGATCCACGCGCCAATCAGCGTCGTCAAATTCGAGTCCAAGATCGCCGTTAGCGCTCGTTTATAACCGTGGTCAATCGCGCTCATGACACGCATGCCCGCCCTAAATTCTTCGCGTATTCGCTCAAAAATCAGCACATTCGCATCCACCGCCATCCCAATCGTCAGCGCAATCCCTGCAATCCCCGGAAGCGTAAGCGTTGCCCCAAGTAAAGACAACCCTGCAAACAGCAGCACAATGTTCATCACCAACGCAAAGTCCGCAAACAACCCCATATACGAATACACCAACAGCATAAACGCGGCGATCATGCCAAACGCGAACACCGTAGCGCGCTTTCCGTATTCAATTGAATCGGCGCCAAGGCTGGGCCCTACGACGCACTCCTCTACAATGTTTAGCGGCGCGGGCAACGCTCCTGCACGCAGCAACAGCGCTAGCTCGTTGGCTTCGGGTACAGTAAACCTTCCGCCTATTTGAGCATTGCCGTTTGGAATGGGTTCGTGGAATACCGGCGCACTAATTACCTTCGAATCCAACACTATGGCGAACTGTTTTTTTACATTCCTTGATGCTTCGTCCATTTGCTGGCGCCCGATGTTGTTGAACCTTATGCTGACAACCGGTCTTCCATGTTGGTCAAACGTTGGTTGTGCATCAATCAACGCATCCCCGTGAATAATAACTTCATTTTTTACTGGCAGGTACGAAACTACGCCCTCCCGTTCTTCGGGCAAGTACGACACTCCAACTGGCGGGGCAGGCAAATATACCTTTGACCCTTTGACTTCTTTGATTGGCTCAATCGTCTCATCCAACCAATGAAACGAAAGCTTCGCAGTTGTGCCCAAAAGGCGACGCACCTCTGCGGGATCGCCCACACCCGGCAGCTGCACGACGATGCGATCGCTTCCTTGGCGCTGGATATTTGGCTCTTTTGTGCCGCTCGCATCGATGCGTCGACGAACAACTTCGATCGATTGGTCTATGATCTCATGATTGCGCATAGTCAACGATTGCTGGGACAATGTGGCTATGATCGTAGAACTCCCTCGTTTTGTGAAACTTAAATCTTTATCGACCTTCTTGATCAATGCTGCGGCTTCGTCATATTTTGACGGATCAAGCAACGTTACTTCTATGCAATATTGTTGATCAACATTGCTGAGCTTTAGCCCAGAGTATTGGATCTGTTGTTTGCGCAAACTTTTGCGTGTTTCGCTTAGTATGTTAGCCAGGCGCTCCTTCGTCACGGCGCGGATGTCGACCTGCAGCTGCAGAAGGGAGCCGCCTCGTAAATCCAAGCCCAGGCTTACGGTATGGCGCAACCACGCGGGGAATGCGCTTAGGGTTTGTGTTGACACTACGTTAGGCAATGCAAATAACAAGCCGGCCAAGCAAACCAATAATATCGAACATATTTTAAATCGCGAGAAGCTAATCATACTCATATCTCACTGTTAGCAACATTTTTCCAGCATATCTATTATGCTTACTCTTAACAATAAAACAAATTTGATAGGAAAACAAATTTGAGATTTTAAAGCGTTTTTTTGGGAGATTCCACGTGAAACAACCCATGAAAACAATTTGATCTATTATTCTTATCTAAATATCCATCATAATGATTTTGAAATTGTTCATTGCGTGGTGAAATATTAATTGAGAGGGACGAAATCCATATCGTTTATTGCCGAGAGAGGGTGTATTTGGAGGGGGATTGATGTACTTGCTCCGCCAAGTCGTTCGCATTTCTTGTAACAACACGCACGCTAGCAATACACGCTCCCCCCATCCCCCATGCAGAGTTATTTGCGCTTTTGCTTCGCGCGGTGGTGTGCTCCTGTCGCCTTTTGTGAGGAAGGAGTAACATCATCCGCCGTCACCGCAGATACATCGCCTTTGTACAAGCTTGCCACCGCGCTTTTGAGCACCGTAATTTGAATTCCATCTGCAATTTCAAGAATAAATTCGTTCTCCTTTATGCGTGCGATATCACCAATCATTCCTGAATTTGTGACAACTTTATCACCTTTTTTTATAGACTCTATCGTTTTTTTATACGCGGCTGCTCGCTTCTGTTGAGAGCGATTTCCTAAAAAGAGTACGACTGCGAACACTAAAAGCATTGGCAATAACGTAACCAATACGTTGGGGCTTTGCTGAGCTGGGGCGGCGTACGCTGGAGTAATGAACATATAAATACCCACTAAAATATCACGAAAACTTCATCTTAAAAGCTACACAGTATTTCAATGAGATTCAACGCTTTTTGTGCTTGGGGGCGACAACGGCGTTCAATTTGTTTGTTATGATGCCCCGGATATTACAGGATCGACTCATGGTTTCTGCTTTGCAAATTTTATGTTGCGAATTCCTCTGGTAAATTTTATATTGCAAATCGCTTCTTTTATGTGTTACCTATATATAAAGATTGTTGTTCTAGGTGAATTTATGCGTTGTGCGGCTTTCCTTTACTCTATGTTGCCGTGTGTAATGTATGCTAGCGCGCCGGATGTGTTAAACACGCCAGAGGCGTTGGACATGCCAGAAACATTGGACGATACGTTAAACACGCCAGGCTCGCCAGATGTGGACATAACACCATATGTACATACGTTGACACTAAGTTTGAACAATGTGTTAAACCATGGATCTAGCTCTCTTCCTGATGGGATAACTGTACTCGATGGCGGCCGCGTATTCATAAATCTGCAAATAGTTACAAAAATATTGTTGCCTGATTGCACTGGTTACGTTCGTTTCAAGCGTTTGGTCCGTGATACTCTAATGGGAACGGATGGGCGTATCGTGACAACAGCGTGTTTTAGGCAAAACTTGGGGTCGTTAGCGTTTTATAACAACGATGGTGTAGTAATTGACGTGCTCACACTATCCAATTGTTCTGCTGACAGCGATCCTAGCATACTCAATGCATTAGCGTTTGTATTTCAACGTGAGATTTTTGGAGCTGACAACGCTGAGCAAGCGCTCTCTATGATTTTGCGATATGTTGCCGCGCGAAATTATGCCTGTGCGCAATGCAACTATGCGGAGTGTCTACGCAAAGGGATTGGAATTGTTAAAAATGAATCCGAAGCAGTTAAGTATTACCAGCTTAGTGCGGCCCAGGGATATGCTGAGGCGCAGTCTTACTTAGGGGCCTGTTTGGAACTAGGTATTGGTATTGCGAAAAATGAATCCGAAGCAGCTCAGTGTTACCAGCTTAGTGCTGACCAAGGATGCGCTCTTGGGCAATATTACTACGCAGTATGTTTAGTATACGGTTGTGGAGTTGAGATAAATTACATCGAAGCAATCAAGTACCACAAACTTAGTGCTGACCAGGGATGTGCCTTTGGGCTATATGGCTACGCGAAATGTTTGGACGTTGGTATTGGAATTGAGAAAAATGAAGCCGAAGCAGTTAAGTATTACAGGCTTAGCGCTGACCAAGGATATGCCAAAGCTCAATTCAACTTAGGGGTATGTTTGGACGTTGGTATTGGAATTGAGAAAAATGAAGCCGAAGCCGTCAGATATTACAGGCTTAGCGCTGACCAAGGAAATGCCAAAGCTCAATTCGACTTAGGGGTATGTTTGGCAAAAGGGACTGGAATTGAGAAAAATGAAGCCGAAGCAGTCAGATATTACAGGCTTAGCGCTAACCAAGGGGATGCCTGTGCGCAATTCAACTTAGGGTTCTGTTTGGCAAAAGGTACTGGAGTTGAAAGAAATGAAGCCGAAGCAGTCAGATATTACAGGCTTAGCGCTAACCAAGGAAATGCCAAAGCGCAATTCAACTTAGGGTTATGCTTTGCAAAAGGTACTGGCGTTGAGAAAAATGAAGCCGAAGCCGTCAGATATTACAGGCTTAGCGCTGACCAAGGAAATGCCTGTGCGCAATTCAACTTAGGGTTCTGTTTTGCAAAAGGTACTGGAGTTGAGAAAAATGAAGCCGAAGCCGTCAGATATTACAGGGTTAGCGCTGACCAAGGAAATGCCTGGGCGCAATTCAACTTAGGGTTCTGTTTGGCAAAAGGTACTGGCGTTGAGAAAAATGAAGCCGAAGCAGTCAGATATTACAGGCTTAGCGCTGACCAAGGAAATGCCTGTGCGCAATTCAACTTAGGGTTATGTTTTGCAAAAGGTACTGGAGTTGAGAAAAATGAAGCCGAAGCCGTCAGATATTACAGGCTTAGTGCTGCCCAAGGAAATGCCCGTGCGCAACGCAAATTATTACAACGCAAATTATTATAGGTAAGTTTCAGAATCTGTATAGCTAAACACCATAAAAAACCAGCAGCGCATTGCTTTCGAAACATTGTGAATGAAGCAAAGGCGGTGCCAAGTTTTCATAGTGTTTAGCTATATTTCAATGAGATTCAACGCTTTTTGTTTCGTCGCATTCGTTTCATCACACTGATAAACTTTTTGTGTTTGTGTCGAACCTACTTTAATAAAGGAGACCAGGAGCAATCTTTCGCCTCTCGCATCGTATTCATTTTCTGCATAAAAAAACCAGTCAAGTCTGCCTTGCATATACACTGCTGCCTCCCAGGGCGGTCTTGCCAAATGAATACCAGGTACCGCCCATTCGGCGACCAACTGGGCTCTTCCGCTAAATACCCCTGCACGATCAAGCGCTCCTCTGTGCCATCCGGACGAGTCACCCCTATAAAAAACTGATTGCCAACCTGCTTTGCAAACGCGATGAAGTCCCCCCGTGGCGAATACACCGGCTGCGAATATTTCCCGTCTCCTTGCGTCACTCTGCGCACGTTACTGCCGTCAGCGTTCATAATGTATATTTTCTCTCGTCCAGACCTATCGGACGTAAACACAATCTGACGGCCATCCGGGGAGTACGCCGGGGACGTGTCGATGGCCATGTGGTTGGTCAGGCGTCGAATCCGCCCATCCACAATATTCATCGCGTAAATCGCGCTTTTCCCTCCGACAATCAACGAAAAGCACACAGAATGCCCATCCGGAGAAAACCTCGGCGCGTACGTCATGGTGACCTCGCCCCCGCCATTGGCCCTGGATATCGCGTCAAAGTGCTCCGACGTCAGCAGAGCTCGCTGGCGCCTGGTCGCCAGGTCCATCAGGTACACATGCGCGACGGGCTTTTTGCGCCGCCCCTGTCCTTCGTCCCGGTACGCGAGGTACGCAATCGTCTTGCCGTCTGGCGAAAAGCGCGGCGTCATAACGAGGTTCGTGCCATCGGTCAGTTCGCGGTCGTTCGCGCCATCCTGGTCCATGATCTTCAGCCTGCGGAGGTACGTGATTTTGCGGCGGCCCTTCGTGACCGCGGGGAGGGCTTCGACATATGCGATCTTCGTGTTGAACATGCCAGTTTCCCCGGTCAAGCGCGTATATATCTGATCCGCCGCCATATGAGCTGCGGTGCGCCATGTTTCTTTGCACACAACGACGGAGAACGCTAATATCTTAAATCCCCGATTTACGTCATACACGCGGATTTGTAACTTGCAGCCCTTGGCTTCTTGGACAATGCTTCCACACACCAAAAAACGCGTCTTTATTAGGCGCCAATCTTGCATGCGAGGTTCGCTATTCGCCAAAGATTTCGCGTCTTGCACAAACGCGGATGGGTTCGACGGGACAAACACGCCGCTGTTGCACAGGTCCTGGGACACCACGCTGATAAATTGCTCCGACGTGTCTTTTAGTGTCGAATTTTGACTAAACGGCGCGACAAATGCGATTGGATCAGGTTTGACGTGTCCTTGCGTGATGTGCACTCGGGTCGGTTTACTCGACGCAAATGCCGAAGGAGGGGGGCAGCAAGTCAGGCTTACCGCCCCAAAAAGGAAAAACGACAACAGCTTAACTCGGATCATAAAGCTCAATATTCAAAGCAGGCACATGATCACTTATACTGTCTTTTTGCGAATGTTGGAAGTGTCATTTCACTCAGACGATTGACGGGGGACATTTTAGCTCAGTCTGCTCAGGTGAGGGCTAGCCCTGCGGCTCAGCCTACTTAAATGTAGGCTCAGCTTAGGCTAAGCCTATTCAGGTGTGGGCTCGCTTGGTGGCTCAGTCGGCTCCGGCGCTGGCTCCGTCGGTGGCGCAGTTGGCTCTGTCGGCGGCTCGGTCGGTTCCGGCGCAGGCTCGGTCGGTTCCGGTGCAGGCTCGGTCGGCTCAGGTGTCGGCTCAGCCGGTGGCTCCTCCTGCATTGGTGGCTCCTCCTGCCCATTTGTCGCATCCGCATCCTGCTGTCCGGACGCCGACGCATCAGAATCTCGCCGCGGCCTTCTTGGATGACCTCCCTGCGAATCATGCGAGCGCGTAGGACGAAATGGCTGCAGCACGTCATCCGACCATTCAAATCCCGAACTCCCAAGCGGGCCACGAGGGGTCTTGCGCCCAGACGGTTTCGGCGGAGCGTTGAAATCAGATTTCGCCTTCATTTGCACCATTTCTGTCAGCGCGATCTCGCGTCGAACCGAAGATCCGTGCACTTTTTTAACATCACTTATTAACGAAGATATAGTCCTTTCCAAACGAACGTATGGCATATGAGTGTATATATTTTGAATAATCTCAATATACTCTTTTAATATATCTGGATATGTTAATAGCCCATGAAAACTGTGTTGCGGAATGGCGTATACTTCAGTTGGCACCCCTCCTTCTCCTGTAGAAAGGACGACGCTCCGAAGCAATCGCTCCACCTTGACCCTCGCGTCCGCACCGACTTTATAAAGAGCGGACCGTCCCAACCTTTTTGGGGACCGGGCGGCATTCGGCAATTCGCTTAGTACTTCGTGTAAATCCTTTATCCATGGGTACAAACCATAGTCCTCCAACGAAAAGTGTGCATTCTTACAATAATTCAGAATAGAATGCGAGAAGGTGTCGTCAGGGGGAATGTTTTGCCCAAATAAAGCCAAAAACATTGGCAACATACGCATTATAAGCGAGTGATCCGCGTACTGAACAAACTCGCTAATTGCGTGTATTTGTTGAGCTATTTCGTTAAACGTACCTTGTAAATCCAGAAAATGGTCATTATCCGTGAGCAGCACAAAATCGCGCACGTAGTCTTCTAGCGAAGTTACGACTTGGCGCTCTATGCCATATGAATGCCCAAACAACATCGACTCAACGTTGCCTATGTAAAAGAGAGGGACGCCGCCAAATGCTTGGAATGCGGATCTTACAGTGTCGAGCGACGTTGCGAGGTCATCCACGACACCGATCTTGGTGTAGCTTTTGTGTATTTCTCTCGTTACCCGTTCGGCTAGGGAGCCATATTTTACGACGCCTTTTACGTATCTGACGCCTGTTATATCTTGCAGAGCAGTTAACATTTCCGTTTTCGACTTTTCAATGAGCGCGTGCGTCCACCTTAGCTGCTCGGACACAATATTTTTGTTGCGCTCCTGCATTGTCAGCCCAAGTTGAGTAATCGCATCTTGTATTTGTGCTAACGCAGTATTTACGGTGTTTGTTAGACTTGTTGTACTTGCCGTTAACGCCTGCAGTAGGGCATTTTGCGAGTCAGATACTTGCTTTGCGACAGTAAAGTGTGTGTGTTCTTTACTTTTTTCTAATGCGTTCATTACAACAGAGGTGAGGTATTTTTCTTCGTCGCTTATGGCTTTCATTGTGCTGTCCAGAAGGCTGTTGTGTTGTTGCAACAGCGTTTCTTGGACCTTGTTATCCACGAGGACGGGCAACTCCGCCGCAAGCGTATCAAACTTCGTCGTCATTTCGCCATGATTTTCCGCCATACTTTGGCTGATCCCGGTGCATTGTCCTGCTACGCCGGCGATCCTGCTCTGTATGTCCTTTAGCTCTGCCATGAAAGGGCGCACGTGCATTGTTATGCCGTTTTCGTCCATGGAGTAGTACATGGCCTCGGGGCGTCCAAGCGCGGTGACCAAAGGCAGGCGATATGGGGTTATCAGAACTTCCTTAAGCAGGGACGATTCCTCTTGTACGATGTAGTCGGTGCCGTCGAACGCCTCGACTTGTATGATACGGTCGTCCTCAAATGTGAGCTTTAGCTGCGTTTTTTGACCCTGGTTGTCGTCGTAAGTTATTCCATGCGTTGCATCAATCATGCTGCAAAATAGTTGAGCGATGAACTCATCACCATTTTTTACTTGCACTATGAACAACGTATTGCTTCCGTCTTCCGTTTTAACATCATCATGCACGTAGTGGACCCCATTAAACGCCTTCTTTATTTCCGACATCATGTAGTGGACTCTTTCAGGACCTACTAAAGGGGTATTTACATCAAAATGATCGCAGTCCGTCGCAGCAAACGTAGGCGTTGCGAGGATCGATGCAAGTAAGCATATTTTATTCTTCATAAGAATATAGGACTCATTCGTGTCTTGACTATATTAATTATAGATTCAACATATTAAAATACAGTTAAATGATTAGTGATTACTAGAATACAAAAAAAGATTATAAGTTTGAGTTCCGGTGGTTATCGGGTCCAAATGATAAACAAGCTGACGTTCGTTGTAATGCAATGTTTAGTGGGGATGGGAAATTTCAAATTGTTTGTTATGGATACCCGATGTATATTTGGAATCTAAATATTCCGAATTACGTTGATATGGAAAATTTATATTGACTGAACCGTCACAGTCGGATATGTTCTCTTTATGTTGAATTCTGATAAATCGTAAAAAACATGAGACCCATAAAAAATATCCTAATGATTGCACTATTGGCAATCACTTCATCTGGCACCAACGGCTTATATGCAAGCAGTGC
>JAISXM010000020.1 GCA_031270515.1 Holosporales bacterium
ATATTGCGCCTTCTTGGAGTCAAGCTTGTGCAAGCGTCGTTCATTGGGGTTGCGCTGGCTCAGCTTGGGGAGTTTGCATTTCTGTTGACGACTGCGCTCGAAAAGCAACCAAACAGTTCATTCGAATTTGCGGAAAAATGTTTGATCGCGCTGACGGTGCTGTCGTTGGCGTGTAGTCCATTTTGGATGAAAATCAACAGCAGGCTGAACGTGATAACAGGTCGCAACAGTATTAATTCAGCAGGAATATTGTTGCGGTATTTATTTGGGCGGACCCTACAAATAATAAGGGAGCATCTTCGTGTGTCGCAACGTGCATGCTGTACTTGTGCAAATGTATTCGTGGGCAAGTGTACGGAGATTGGTGGGATTGCGTCAAAATTTAAACGGAATGCTGACGTAAAAATGGGCAACGCGCAATATCCGGTCATGTCGGCGGCGCCTGCGACGCCCAAGAATGTGAATGCGCCTCAATCAAGTGGAGGAGACGCCGCGAACGTAGCCAAATCGGAGGATGTGGCTGGATCGGAGGATGTGGCTGGATCGGAGGCGAACGTTGGAACATCTGCTGAGGTTGGAACTGAGACGGTCCATGCGGATGAGTTGGCTGGAGCAGATGCGGTCGCGAATGTCGTAGAAACACAACCTGAGGAGAAGTCATAATATACGCAAAGTGATGATATAAATTCAGAATAAAGCTAACGATTTTACAACAGAGCTATGATACTGTTGCGCTAGAGTTCAATTTATATTGGTAGATCATGGATGAGTGGAATGGATGGCGTTTTCGCCAGTGTTTTTTCGATAGAGCTTTGTGTCTTTCCGCGCTGTTTGGCACTGTTGCGGCAACATCATGTCAAGGTAATGCTTCTGCAGGTACAGATGTAGATACAAGTGCATACATAGTTGATGCGTTGCTTCCAGCGGCAGATCCAGCAGAAGATCGGGGGGATGCATTGCCTCCAGCGGCAGATCCAGGGAAAGAACGGGGAGAGGCGTTGCCTCCAGCGGCAGATCCAGCAGCAGCTATTCGCGATTTTATGGATGCTTGTACGGCATTCGCTGATGCAGCAAACGTGCAGGACGCAATGTCTAAGTTTGTACAGTTTATATACAGCAATGCTAGCGATCCATATGCTGAAGAGTTACAACAGGATTTTTTCGAGCATGTACAAGCGTTGCAGATGTCTGGGGTCTCAGAGGAGTTATTGCTGGCGTTGCGCGATTTTATGTATCAATGCGCACAAGCGAAAGATGATATTTCACTTTGCATTTGCCTTGCTCATATCATGACTCAGAAATCGGACGAATTGCATGCGTTAGAATACGTGAGGAGCGCGAGCAAAAATCTAGGCATTGCACGACCAGGAATTCTGGAGGTTGCTCTCAATATGATGGTTGACGCACACAAAACAACGTTAGACTTTTTTATTGAAATATGTCGTGCTTACGGTTTTTTTCCAAAATTATTGCGAACGATAGAGGTTCTCGGATCATTTGGTAGTACTCGCAAGGGTAGTAGACTCGACGGCGAATTTGAAAAGATGAGCGCATATTTTCCCGAACGCCCCCCCAATGTAGACTGGGAAAATGTAGTTGCACATTTGAGTCAGTTCTTTGCAGCAGAAGAGGGACTACTGCCTGGGTCTAACCTGGCTGAGTTTATTAAGCAGTGTTTAGTAGATTCAATATTAAAAGAAGAACTTTCAAGTATAGTAGGGCAAGAACGTGTTGATTTTTTACTCTCTGTCGATGAATTATATTTTTCTTTTTTAGATTTTGTTGACATAGATTTGATTGATATTGCGATAGATTGGACAAACGTCGTGTCATCTTGGAGAAAGGCTATTGAACCACGTTTGGCCGTTACGCCGCATTCGGATGAAGCGCTTCCTGAAGATTATTATCGACACATAGCTACGTTGCCGCTTGAGGTGCAGCAGGGTATAAACAGGATGCCATATTTGCTGGTAATGAAAACGTCGCAGGAGAGTCAATATGATCCCGCATATTGTTTTTGGCCTTTGCTCAGAGAATTTCGTGTTAGTTGGTGCAAGAGTTTTCGTGTTAAAATAGTCACTGATTCTGATTTGGCGTTGGCTTTCAAATTTGCACAACATCCTCGATTTTTAGAATTCATTGAAGACTCGATTGCGAAAGTCGTTAGCGATGATGTGCGAGCAATTCCGTGTGAATTAAGTAAGTCTCAGAAAGAAAGACTCGCTGAGGATAGCGCAGAACTCGCGCGATTCCGCCAAGAACGACGATATTTAAAGGGTCTAATAAAGGAAAAACAACGAGACGGTCAATGTCATGAGGACGAAGCGATGAGTGCACGTCTAGATTTCCTAGACGATATGATAGATGATCTGAAAAAACTAGTTGTTCTACCTGCGCAAGTGATAGATTTGAGAACGTTAACGGCTGGAGATAAATATGTGGTCGCTGATTCATTGAAGGGCTATTCCGTGTTTTTCAAACTAGTACATTGGGTGCAGCAATGTTGCGGTGGGGCCGGCAGTGATCCTGCCAGCGTAGAAACGATTACGCAATTGTCCGATATGTGGAGGACTTTGCATGTGCACTTATTGCCAGTTAAAGTATTACTCCGCAGCCCGTTTGGTAATTTTGACAACATCCTAGCAATGATTTCAGATGTGAGTAATGCGTCATTGTACGTGCAAGCTCAATTGCACGTAACAGCAGAGTGTCCAGGTCTTTGGTGCAAATTAATATCGCATCATGATTGGTCCGGGCGTACATTCTTTGAATATATTCTGGATAATTCAATTTATGAAAAGAATCCATTATTTAGTAATATTATCAATTCCATAACAACAGAGATAATGGTGGCAGATGCGAAGCGCTGGGCTTTTTATGGTAGATTAAATAGAGAAGCGAAACAATGTAGACATATTGGAAATCAGTTCATTAGTATTCCAGTAAAGACAGTAAAAAAAAGAGATGAAGTTGTGTTTACAATAGGCGGAGCTCTTGATTTGTCGAGTCCACACGCTTCAAAGTTGAGTTCTGTATTGGTGAAGCCACGACATATTATGGAATCTGTTGCCCAATTTTTACCCGAATTGTTTTTTCCTCTATTGAACGTTGTGTACGACGGAATTTTCCCAGACGTGATTGGGTCGTTTAGTGAGAACACTAGGTTGGATAAACAATTGGTGTCGGCTCTTGTCCGTGCGCTAGGCATTCTAAAAGATGCTCCAGCTGTAACAAGTTTCATTTGGGAAAGAGACAAAGAAATTCTTTTGACTTTTATACGTGAGAGGGGGAAAATATCATTAAATGACGTCGCTCGTACAGAATGTGTGCATCGATTGTTCTTACGTTTGATCGCTGATCCCATTTTGCAAAACTACGAAAAGTATAGAATGGATGTTCAGATGAGCGATATCATGGGGGACGCATTGATGCCAAGTTATATATCCTTTTGGAAGCGTTTGTTTTGTATTACAATGCATGAATCTAGCCTTGTGTTATCTGGCGACATTATGGGCGAAATTTTTAGCTCGTGTTTAGACTGTATCTACAAATCGGAAGATCCTGTCTATTTAGCGAGGAATATTATATCTAATGCATTCATTTTGTTTGCACCTAGAACATTATCACGTTGTGGTTGTCACCTGCCTGAACCGTTTTCTCGCATGTTCGCAAGCAAATTCAATGATTTATTTATTAAAGGATTGGATCCAAAGCTCTTGTACAAGGTTTTGGCCATGGATGGGACACTGTTCTATAATATATTTAGATCTTTTGTGTTGGCAACCACGCCAAGCGCTAGGATGATGATTATTCCTTGTGAGTGGCCGAAAGACACGAATTTGCAAGTGCTAACGAACCCAGGTCATGGGATTCCACGTCTGTTTTTTGATGGATTTTTTGAGGATCTTGATTCTGTGGAGTTTCGATATCAGGTAATATGCGCGGCGAAATTGGATATTGTTGACGAGGAGTACGACTTTGAACGAACGCCAGCTTACAACGCTCGCAAAGAGACATTTTTAGCAGAAAGACAGAAAATGCGAAAGGGGAATGTCTTTCAACAATCGCCTAAAGATCATTGGCCAATATTGCATTCGGTTGTGCAAGTTGAGCAGGGTTAGAGTTTGGCTGACAAGTTCCAGCCAGGGATCTTAGCAAAGTCGCCTATTTCGACTTTGCTAGAGGCCCGGCAGCTATACCGGGTCCCCATAAAACAAGTTGAAACTCGTTGTCATGCAAGACCTGGATGAGGGTAAAAATTCAAATTGTTTTTATGGGCAGGTATATATGAATACGATTCTCCTCAGCAAATTTAGGAGATTTCCCCTCGTTTTAGTATTTTATCTAGAAATTCTTTTCAAACCTATGTAATCTCTGATTAGAGACGTCTTTCTTTCGAAGATACATGGCATTAAAAATCAGGATGGCACGAGGAGGCGCCAAAAAGCGTCCGTTCTATAGGATCGTAGTAGCAGAAAGCACAAGCCCACGGGATGGGCGGTTTGTTGAGCGCGTGGGACACTACAACCCCTTGTTATCGCACGATAATGCAGAGCGCGTTGTAATAAACGCGGACAGGGTTACGCATTGGATGGCGCACGGAGCCCAACCCAGCGAGCGTGTCGCGCTTTTTTTGGCACAAGCAGGGATTATTCCTGCGCCGGAGATGAGTGCGCGCCCGAAGAAGTCCGCGCCGAAAAAGAAGGCGCAGGAGCGTTTGGCTCGCAATAGCGCGGAGGCGACCCCGGCGTAGCTGGCCCAAGGTGTAATTGGCGCATAGTGAGTTGATACTTATGGCGATTAATGTGCTATTTGATACCTGTAGTTATCCGTAATATTATTGTTAATAATATTATTGCGACTCAAAATTCAAGTTGCTCAATTTCAAATCGTTCTTGGGGGAGAAGATACGGCTAGCATTTACTAAGGTGCAAACATAACAGGATGCGAACATGACGAACTATACTGCAGATTCTATTAAGGTCTTAAAGGGATTGGACGCCGTTCGCAAGCGTCCTGGTATGTACATTGGCGACACAGATGATGGAACGGGTTTGCACCATTTGGTCTACGAGGTCCTGGATAATGCCATAGACGAGACGCTTGCCGGCTACTGCGACGACATAGTCCTGACCTTGCATGCGGACGGAGCGGCCTCCGTTATGGACAATGGGCGCGGAATCCCTGTGGACATACACTCGGAAATGGGGGTTGCCGCTGCTGAAGTCATCATGACTCAGCTTCATGCTGGAGGTAAGTTCGACCAGAATTCGTACAAGGTTTCCGGAGGGCTGCACGGCGTTGGGGTGTCTGTCGTTAATGCGCTGTCGAGTGTTCTTGAACTGACGATTTGGAGGGACGGCAAGTGCCACCAGATGACGTTCCGCGATGGTGTTCCCGTGGCGCCGTTGGCGGTGATTGGGCCTGCGGATGGCAAGCAAGGGACGCTGGTGCGCTTCTATCCGTCGCATGAAATATTTAAGATTACGGAGTTCGATTGCACGACTATATCCCACAGAGTACGGGAACTTGCTTTTTTGAATTCTGGCGTAAAAATCACCATAGTAGATGAGCGTACAAGTCCAGTATCCAAGACCACCGTCCACTATGATGGAGGCTTAAACGAGTTTGTTAAGCATTTAGATCGCAGTAAGAACGCCATTCATTCTAAGATGATTTCTGTTAACACGACAAAGGACGACATTACCGTGAGCATGGCGATGGAGTGGACGGACAGCTACCACGAGAATGTGCTTTGCTTTACGAACAATATCCCACAGCGCGATGGTGGAACGCACTTGGCTGGCTTTAAGAACGCCCTGACGCGGTCTGTTTCAAACTATATAAGTCAAAACGCTAAGGTGCTGAGCAAGAACAAAGACCTGAAAGCAAATGTGACTGGTGAAGATATACGCGAGGGGGTGACTTGCGTGCTGTCGGTTAAGGTGCCGGACCCGAAGTTTTCGTCTCAGACGAAGGACAAGCTTGTGTCATCGGAAGTGCGCCCATATGTAGAGGGTGCCGTATCCGAAGCGTTGGACCTCTGGTTGGACGAGAACCCCGCGCTGGCCAAGGTTATCGTGAACAAAGTACTGGACGCAGTTGCGGCAAGGGAAGCCGCCAGGCACGCCCGTGAGCTGACGAGGCGCAAGGGGGCGCTGGATATCGCGTCTTTGCCGGGCAAGTTGGCTGATTGTCAGGAGCGAGATCCCAGCTTGAGCGAGATATTCATTGTTGAGGGGGATTCCGCGGGAGGTTCTGCAAAGCAAGCCAGAGACCGCAAGTTTCAGGCAATATTACCACTGCGCGGGAAAATTCTTAATGTGGAGCGCGCTCGATTTGACAAGATTTTGACGTCTGCAGAGGTCGGGACCATAATAACGGCGCTTGGGACCAGCGTTGGGCGCGAGGAGTTCGATGCGTCAAAGCTGCGCTATCATAAGATCATAATAATGACTGACGCGGATGTGGACGGTAGCCATATTCGGACGTTGTTGCTGACGTTGTTTTACCGGCAAATGAGGGAGCTTATCGAGGGCGGGTTCGTTTACATTGCGCAGCCGCCGCTGTATCGGGCGAAGAAAGGGAATTCCGAGACGTATCTGAAGAATGAGCAGGCAATGGAGTCGTACTTGATTGGCTTGGCGAAGCAGGATGGTTACTTTGAAGGCGGAGATATTGCAAAAGTCGCCGCAGCACACAGCATTATAGAAAAAGTATTAAGGCGGTTTAATAATTCGACAGTGTTTGAGCAATTGTGGCTTGAAGGGTACTTTGAGAACCCGACGTCAACAAACTTGAAGAACGTGGAGGCGCGCCTCAAAAAATTGGACGAGTCCGCGCGGGCGGTGTGGCATGTGGAGCGCAATGAGTTGCCTGGCGTGCCGGGGATTACCGTAACGAGGACTGTTGCAGACGTAAGTGAGACTTGGGAGTTTGATGATAGCATCCTAGATATGCCAGAGATCCACGCGCTGTTGACGACTCAGGGCGACATCAGGGATATATTCAAGGAAGGACCTGTGGTGTACAGAATGAAGGATGGCACGCCGATTAGCATTTCGGGGCCGACGCATTTGATTCGCTTCCTTACGGAGAACGGCAAGAAGGGCTTGTCTATAAACAGGTATAAGGGTTTGGGCGAAATGGATCCGGAACAGCTGTGGGAGACGACCCTCGATCCGCAGTCGCGCACGCTGCTGCAGGTTAAGATTACGCATCCAGAAGATGCGGACGACATTTTCTCCATTTTGATGGGGGACGTTGTGGAGCCGCGTCGTGAGTTTATTCAAACGAATGCGGATAAGGTTGTTAACCTCGACGCTTAGATTATTAACATCTATGCTTAGCGTATATAGACTATTTTCATATAATAAACGAGTCAAAGTTTGTCACAAAAAAAATAAATGAGTTGGAATGAGTTGGTTTGACAAGCTAAAAAATGGCCTCAAAAAATCGAGTCAGCTGATTGGCGGGAGCGTGCGTCGTGCGTTTGTTTCATCGCAGGGTGTTTTTTCGGTAGACGACATCTTCGACAGCCTGATCCAAGGCGACGTCGGCGTTAAAGTGTCGAGCGCGATATGCGACATGCTGAAATCGCGGCGCTTCGAAAGTGTTGACGTCGCCCTGCAGGAAGTCGAAAGCCTGATTGTGCAGCGCTTAACTCCGGCGTCGCAGCCATTTCGTGTTGTGCGGGGGGCGGGGGCACCTACGCAGGTGGTCCTGGTTTCGGGCGTGAATGGAAGCGGTAAGACGACCTCGATTGCCAAGCTATCCCAGCAATGTCAGGAGCAGGGGCTGAGCGTAGAGTGGGCCGCGTGCGATACGTTTCGTGCAGCAGCGGTGGATCAACTTGCTCTGTGGGGGGAGCGATTGCAGGTCCCCGTGTACACGACGTATCCTGGGCAGAGGGACCAAGGCACCCCGGCGGCGCTGGCGTACTATGCGGTGGAGCAAGCAAGGGCGAAAGGCACGGATGTTCTTTTTGTGGATACGGCGGGCCGGTTGCAAAACAACGAGGCGCTCATGAGGGAGTTGGAACGCGTTGTGAAGGTCACGTCAAAGCTGGATTCGGCGATTCCGCATCAAAGCTTGTTGGTGCTGGATGGGAATACGGGACAAAATACTTATTCGCAAGTTGAAATGTTTAAAAAATACATTCCTATTACTGGAGTTGTTGTTACCAAGTTGGACGGAACTTCAAAGGCTGGTTTTTTGATTGGGCTGTATGAAGAAACGGGAATCCCTGTGGTTGCGGTTGGCGTAGGGGAGCAGATTGACGATTTGAACGCACTAGATGTGCAGTTGTTTGCGAAAACGCTACTTGGGTTAGTATAAAAACAAATACGACGCCAAGAGTAGCACAGGCAACAAAATCGCTGACGACCAAGCCATATACCCCAAAAATGACGGCATCCGCACTCCATATTGCTTGGCGATCGACGCGACCATAAAGTTCGGCGCGTTTCCAATATAAGTCATCGCCCCCATAAACACGGCCCCCGCGGATATTGCCGTCAGCACGCTCGCATACTTTCCCATCAGCGACACGGCATCTCCTCCAGCCATCTTGAAGAAAACTACGTATGTCGGAGCATTATCCAAAAACGCAGAAAACGGACTCACAAACCAGAAATACCAAAAGGCCGAGTGAGGCGTATGCCCCAATGTATGACGAATTGGTTCAAAAAATTCGTGTCCGCCCTTCAACATCGCCGCAATTGGCGCCATCGTTATAAATATCGCAATAAAATACCTCGCAACTTCGGATAGTGGCCCCCAAGAGATTTTGCTAATGTGCGACGACTCATCATCAAAGGACATTATGTCCTGGGACATTATGCCCGGGGGCATTATGCCCGGGGACGATGCCTCTTGGTGAGAAGGTGCCGTCTCTGGCAAATCATGGCCGCAGGTGCAGGCGCCTTCCTCATTGTGATAACAGGCGCATTCTCCATTGTGATAGACATGAGCCTCCATATTGTGATCGCTTACACGGTGATCATTTTTATGGCGTTCGTTCGCTCGTTTGCGGGAGTAAAGCGATATAGCCGATATAACGACAAGCCCAATATCCCGCAGCAAGCTTTTGTAATGCACGGCTGTATCAAAAACAGAGAACGCCTCTTTTTTGGGCAATAATCCTGTGCATGCGACCAATGCCGCGATAGCAACCATTAACCATATATTAAGAAAACCACTTATTTGTATTGATGGAACGTGCGCATAATGATGCTCATGGTGCGGATCGGTCTCGTGGTGCGGATCATCCAGCTCGTCAACAACCCTTTCGCGCGATAAAAACCATTTGTCCAGTACAACGTATATACTCAACAACGCAACAGAAATAAAACAAAACAATGGAAAAATATGTGTCGCCGTCCAGAAAAAGTTAACGCCCTTCAAATACCCCAAAAACAGCGGAGGGTCTCCAAGCGGTAACAAGCAACCTCCAATATTTGACACCAAAAAAATAAAAAATATTACAGTGTGTACTTTATGTTTTCGGTTGCGGTTAACGTCGAGCATCGGACGCAACAACAACATGGACGTCCCAGTTGTCCCAATGATGTTTGCCAAAATTTCGCCCATTACAAAGATCGCGACATTAACTTTGGTTGTTGCTTTTCGATTTATGCGAATGCGTATTCCGCTGCTGATGATATATAGCGCGCCAATTAGTATAATAAACGGAATATATTCTTTGAATACAATTCCTGATAATAAATGTCCCGTCGAATCTTTTCCAATGCCATCAAAGCACAGCCACGTGGACAAAATTGTCCATATGGTCAAAATCGCGTTGTCATACTTGCGCCAAGTCGCAGGAATGAGAAGTGGCCCAAGAGCGATTGACAAAAGCGCGCCAATAAACGGGATTGTTGTGCTTAATGGAGGCATTGCAACGCTAGCCTGGGCTGACGAAGGCAGAAAAAACATCGCAATCAACAATTTAAACAGCCACGAACTACGCATGTGCGTCCAAATCATTGCAAACGCGCCAACGTCTCCGCGCGACAAATGTCGTGCAGTAACGGTTGCACTCGCGACAAGACTGCTTGACGCTTGTTTTAGCTTGGTTGCGTTGAATTCGTTCATAAAACCTAAGTAAAAGTTACGTCCGTACAAGTCTTGCATCTTCCACCATCAGTTTTACTGTAGCACATATTGATCGAAAATTGCAACTATAAGTATGTATCAAACCTTGGTCAATAAACGCTAAATGCTAAATCAATAGACATCATCCATATTATTCGCGCTAGCTTGTGCGCTCAAACAACCGCTCCATATCCTTCCGCGACAACTTCACATACGCCGGCCGCCCATGGTTGCACTGTCCCGAGCGCTTAGTTCGCTCCATTTGCCGCAACAGCGCGTCCATTTCTGCGCCATTCAGCGCGTGGTTGGCGCGCACACTATTGTGGCATGCATGAGTCGCTAATATAAGGTGAACCTTCTCAAGTAACGACGAGACCTCTGTCATGTCTTTCATTTCGCATACTATGTCGCATACCAGCGCTTGGATATCCGTGTGCTCGCATATTTTCGGAATACTCTTTACCGTAATCGCCGTTACGATTTCGCTTTCTGGACGTTTGCAATCAAAGCCGACCTGAGACAGATGTCCGATTGCATCATCATACGCGACGTCGTTTGGTATATCCACGTCGATGGGGAACAGCAACTGCTGAGTCGGTCCTGTCCAGGAAATCGTGCCATCCTGCCGTAGAGTGAGGTTTTGCTGGATTTGCTCATAAACGACACGCTCGTGCGCAGCATGCTGATCAATCAGGTACATGTACCCGTCGCTCTGGGACACAATAAAACTGTCGAATATTTGAGCTTTGGGGACACCTAAATAATTATCCACAGGAGATAATTGCGGAATTGCCAGGTTTATTTCATATGGCTCAATCTCTCGCACCGCCAACGTATTCCCATCAATATATGTGTCGAAATGTTTTTGCGGTTCACTGGTGCGTTGGTTTCGATTATCCTCGTCAGCGTCCGCGCGCCCTGCCTCGGCGGGCTCCAGCGCGTATAAGGTTGCGCTGTGTTCTGTGTCTATATTTTTGTCGGAAGGTTTCGTGTCTGATGATTGAAGTGGAAATATATCGTTATACACTACGCATTTGTTATCGTGCCCCACACCTTTATTGTCGTACGCATCGCATTTATTATCGCACGCATCGTATTTGTTATCGTACTTTTCGCATTTATTATCAGAGCCCACGTATTTATTGTCATGCGCATCATTATTATGAACCCGATCTACATTATTATGCCCCCAATCCACGTTATTATTATTCTTCTTTACGGATGCGACAAAACTATCCGTCAACACAGTTGCCGTCTTGGGGGAGTTCGACAGCGCTTCTTCCACTGCGTCAATCAACAACGAACGCATGGCCCCTGGATTTCGAAAGCGCACGTCCGTCTTTGCTGGATGCACATTTACGTCGACATCTTGCGGATCCATGGAAATAAACAGCACGTAGGACGGCTGCTCTCCGGGAATGAGAACTCGTTGGTAGGCGACTTTAATCGCCGCAGCAAGCGCGCGGTCTTTGATTGGGCGCTTGTTTACGAAGATGTGCTGGCCATCGTGCTTGTGATATGTCGGGCAGCTAACGAGCCCTGTGCACTCTACGCCATCGCGGGATTTTTGTATAAATATGCTGTTTTGGTAGAAATCATGGCCAAGTACATCTCTGACTCGTAATAGCGTGGAATCGTTTATTGGATCATATGAAAAAACTAATTTATCCGTATTTACGAATGAAAAGCTTACGCCTGGGTTGGATAGCGCCAACGATTTTACTTGCATGATGCAGGCCGTTAGCTCTGTGGATACCGTTTTTAAAAATTTCAAGCGAGCTGGGGTTTTGAAAAATAAATCCCGCACACAAATTGTGGTGCCGCACTCCATGCGAACAGGTTCTTTTTTAAGGACGAGCCCCCCGTCCAGGCTTAGTTGCCATCCGAGTTCGTCGTTGCTTGTGCGGGTTTTTATTTCGACGCGACTGATGGAGCAAATGGAAGGAATCGCTTCACCGCGGAAACCAAACGTATGTACATCTAAAAGATTTTTTCCTGACAGCTTGGATGTCGCATGCCGCAATATGCACAGGTCCAGGTCATCCGGAGTCATGCCGCAGCCGTTGTCTTTGATGCATATGTAACTTTGTCCGCCATTTTTAACGAACACGTCGATTTTTGTGCTGCCGGCGTCGATGGCGTTTTCCGCGAGTTCCTTTACAACGGATGCGGGGCGCTCAACAACTTCGCCCGCAGCGATTTGGTTGACGAGGTCCGACGGCAAAATCTTTATCATTCGGGCAAAACACATTTCGCACAGTCCTATAGGGATTATACCGATACCGCGCCCCCATAACAAACGATTTGACAATTGTTGGGGGCAAGGTTTTTGAGGAGGGAATGCAAATCGCTATGACTGGCAGATATTAGCAGAGAGCAATAATATCTTCAATCGATAAACCAGTACAGTCGCTGACAACATCAACGGGAAGACCTTTCGTCAACATAGCAATGGCGGTTTTTCTTTGGCCTTCCGCCAGTCCTTCAGCTTTGCCTTCCGCCAGTCCTTCAGCTTTGCCTTCAGCCAGCCCTTGCGCAACGCCCTCCGCCAATCCTTCAGCCAGTCCTTCCGCCAACCCCTTCGCTCTGGCCTTTTCCTCGGCCACGCACCGCTCGCTGCTGTGATCTAAATTCGTCATTTTTCTCAGATCCATAATTGCCTGTGTGTCGCTATCTTCACTTATATATTGCAACGTTTGCATAGCCTCACTGACTTCTTTAATCTGCAAAAACGACTCATTCATAAACGCAGGATTCTTCAAAAATGCAAGCCACGCCGTCAAAATATCATGCTCATCTGC
>JAISXM010000084.1 GCA_031270515.1 Holosporales bacterium
GAAGGAAGGAAGGAAGGAAGGATTTTTATTCTGTTGCATATTTATCACACTATATATCGCCCCACTTAACTAATCTGAGCACATTTATTTGACTCAAAATAGCCCCTAATTTTCGATAACAGCTCAAAGACGCGCTTAACGATTTTTTAACCTTTTTATGATACAATAACCATCCACAGCCCCCACCCAGACTCAGGGCGCCGACGTAAAAGTTCTCACAATTTTGATTTCCTTAACCAAGCATCTTTCGCTAGAGCGATGATTTTAATCATTTATTAATATAACAATTGTATACTCAGTATATAGAATATGTTTTTTGTCGTAGCCAATCGCAAATGTAATCGTAAATTAAAAAGAGAGGCTTGTTATGAATAAAACATTGTTAAGTAAAATTTTCGCAGCTGTGCTGTGTTTCATTTATGCCTCTCATCAACAAGTTGTCGCATCGGATTACGAATCGAAAGACGAATCTGATTCTGAATGGTATGCGGATAGTTACTTAAAACCTAAGCCTGAACGAGAGGAAGATTTAGTCTGCTACAGTGCTAGGCTTTTTTCTAGGCCTTATTTCACCCGGAATGGGAACGTTGCAGGCGGCACTTTTAAAGTTGTTGCGCATGAAGCTATCGAGCATTATTACTATTCACACATTGATACGGATGACGCTTTGCGTCAGGATCCCTCAAGCGTCGACGTTCCTGTAGAAGCAGTCTCCCCATTGAGGACGATACGCAACTCTTTCGAACGTAACTGGAGGGATTATGAGCCAGTCACAGATTTTCCAAGAGCGCCCGGTCCGTATGTACTTAGACATCCCCGTGCTACGTGTATACTTTACAGAGTTGATATTGACGCTCCGGAGATATACAAAGAGGACGTCGATGCTATTCTGTCGGACCTTAACGCGAAACTAGAGTACTCAGGTGATCTTCCAAAACCTGATATTATTTGTAAATCCA
This sequence comes from Holosporales bacterium, assembly GCA_031270515.1. GTDB lineage: Bacteria > Pseudomonadota > Alphaproteobacteria > BNTO01 > BNTO01 > JAIRNK01. The sequence continues at coordinate 960 of JAISXM010000084.1, forward strand.
CAGGAACGTCGTATTATCGGTCATTTCTAAATAGATGCATTATCAGAATTCCTGCAACTGCGCGTATTGGCGCAGAGGCGTTTGCTTATAATTGGGCGATTCGCGAAGTACGGTTATTACCCAAAAGTAAACATGCTGCTGCGCAACCAACACCTTCAATTCTCGGAAAAAAAGCTTTTTGTAGCTGTGCTTATTTGCAATATGTGGAGCTTCCTCATAGCATTGGCACTATTGGAAAGCAGGCTTTTGATTGTTGTGAATATCTTGCTCGTGTAGCGATGGACAGTGTTACGTGCATTGATGAAGGGACTTTTGACTATTGTCCAAACTTTAACACGACTCTACTGCATTGAACGCATTGTTTGTTACGGGGGGGCCAATCACAGGAGACAGCGTACCCCCCAGCTCAGCCGATCATGCTGATTCCGCCCTTCAGAGCTGCGATGGCTCCCCCTTTTGTCGTCGACATCACGCTCCCATCGAGTGTCGCCATCAAGCCCGCATATTTGCCGTCAATTGTGCCATTGCACGCTACCATAAGCGCCTCAAGCTTTGCCTCCAGCGTCCCTTTCGCGCCCCAGGTGAGCCCTTCGCCGGTCCACCCCACGGTGGCTTTCTGTGCGATGTTCAATCCTTCAATTTTATGATCCATGGACGCCTTTTGCGCGATGTTAAGCGCCTCAACTTTATGGTCCATCGTCGCTTTTTGTTGAATGTTCATGCCTTCTACGATGACATCCGCAGTCGCTTTTTCGCTAATATTCTTTGTCGCAGTCATCTTGATTTCCCCCGTCGCCTTGAGCTCAATATCTTTGGTCGCCTCCAGTATGATGCTAGCCTGGGACGTTAATGTAATGTCTTTTTGTGCCGTAATGGACATTGCTGCGTCTGTGGTTATGGATACATCTTTTTTTGCGGTAATTGTAAGCTCACCGTCGTCGCAAGTTATTATATAATTCCCTTTAGTCAAGGTTACGACTTTGTCTCCGTCGTCGAGAGTAATCGTTAATGAGCCTTTTTTTAGCGCAATTGTATAATTCCCTTCTTCTATTGTGGTTGTTTTCTCTCCTTTTGTAATTGTCGTTTCTAATAAACCGTCTGTAATTTGCAGTTGATTAGTCGTCTTCTCTCCCTCTTGTTTAACCAAAAATATATTTTCTTTTGCAATTGACGACAACTCAAAGTTTTTTGTCGCGTTAAACATAATCTTTTCGTTTTCGTCCGTATCATCAAAGCTCATTACGTTCGCATTTTCTTCTTTCTCCGGGGACGTCTTTGTCTTGAGCATTGCGATGCGCGGCTCTGCAGTTACTTCCGCCGGCATTTTATTTTCGCCATTATATAGGCATCCCACAATTACAGGTAAATCAGGGTTTCCATTTTCAAAGACAACCAACACCTCCATCCCTATCCGCGGAATAAACGCAAGGCCGAACCCGTTCCCTGCCCACCCTTGCATGCAGCGAACAGGGCACGCGATTGCTCCGTCCTTTTCGCCTTCTTTGTCCCAATTGAATTGCACGAATACGCGGCCCTCTTCGTCGCAGTGAATCTCTTTGTCACTTGGGCCAACGACAACCGCAGTTTGGAAACCGTCGGCTTTTGGTTTGGGCGTATTTCGTAATGGTGCAAACGGAATGTCAAATGGCAGTGCCGTAAATTTATTTAAATAAACAAGTTTACGTCCTCTGTCTATTCTGTTGTTGTCACGTGGCTTGTGTATGAGTTTGTGTTCTACAGAGTATAAAACGTATTTTTGGTTTAAATCGCTGCGTACGTGTTTGGTCGCGTTGAACATAGCTCCCGCAGTAAACCCGAAAACCGATCCCTCTCCGAACACTAAGTTCTCGGGCCATGATATTTCTGCGATGCGCGTGGTACCGACACTGCTGGCGCCGTCGCTGTCGACGTACCCCCCGGGGTATTCGTAAACCTCGCCCCCAAGTCCTTCTCCGCTGCCTGTCGCCTTGAGTAAAGTGGCGGGGGTCATGTAGTCATAATCCACGGCGGAGAACTCTTTCGCGACAATTTGCGTTTGCGAATTAAACAGAGAAATGCTGCTGGTGCTGTTTACTTTGGCGACGCTTATATCGCATGGATCAATACTTATTGTGGACTTATTCGCGTCCGCAAGAACCATTGTCGCTCCGGAATCACTATGTTCGAAGAAGTAAAAGATTCCTTCCTCTTCCATTAAGCGAGATACGAAATTGAAGTTGGACTCATTGTATTGTACGCAGTACGCTCGGACAGCTTTTCCCGCGGAGTTGGTTTTGTTGGAAAACGTGACGCTATCTTCGCCTAGGACCTCCTCTATTATGTCGACGGCGGATTTTTCGACAAAGATTCTTGACGTTTTGTTCACTGTGGTGAGCCAAAAATCTGGACGCAACACAACGTGATAAAAAGCAATGTAACTTTTGGCAGATGCATCAACAATGTACGATGGAAGCGACCTCGCCTGGGTAACAATGCCGGAAAAATAAAATTCTTTATCTCCTTCTTGTGACGCAACCGTCAGAGCAAATGGCTCTCCGAGGAGGCTAGTTAGGTCGACCTCTGCATCTGTGGAATAAAGCCGCACATGGTACTCGAACGGCGACGAAATTGCGTCGCGCCCGGCGAGGCTTTCGAATTGTAATACGTCACTTCCTGCAGGGCTGGTGACCGTGACAGCGAGTCCTTCTGATTTCGCTTGCATAAGGAGGGGCGACAGCGGCACGTCGGACAAAAAGTCCGTGATGGTGTCTGGTTTGTCGTATCTATAATTTGGGCGTGGCATATTTTTTTGCGAAGTTCGGCTGAGTTCAAGTTTATCTTACATTTGCTGAGATTTGGGATGTTGTCAAATGCCCCAGGGCAGCATGGGGTCAGCATTTTTAGAAATGTTTCTTCTTTTGGGACAATGCTTGTCGAAACTGTGTAATATTGTTTATTCTTACAATGGGAAAAGTTGTTAGTTCCTTGTACGTTGAAAAATTTGTTTTGCATGTGTTGTTCTTTTACCTTGCTTGTCGGAGAGCTTGGATGGTGCGCACAAACTCAATCTAGTGATGATAGCGCTCTTGCGTCAAAGGAGCCTGCTATCAGCTCCGCCGCTGATTCGAACGGGACACCAGAGGAATCAACTCACAGCCATTCGAACGGGACGCCAGATGTTTCTAGCCATTCGAACGGGACGTCAGAGGAATCCGGCCATTATAACGGTACGTCAAAGGAAGATGACCCCAAAGCATCGAAAGGATTGGACTCGTTTAAGTACGTGTCGGAAGCTCAGATTTCCCCATACGTAGTAAAAATAAATGGAAATATCCCGTTAAATTTGCTTAACGACTTGACTCGTCAGTCCTCGCTAATACAAGAGAAAGACAAAACTCTTGCAGGCGTGGAAATGGCTCGTAAACGGACTGAAGAGGACAAAGCTTTATTTGAAACTATTTGCTCGAGGATGGGGTATTTTGATGCCGAAATCCGCATACAAGTAACTCAGGATGGGCGTTTGTTGGGGGATGAGCCTGCATCCCCATCTGAAACGTCCGCATCCGCTCATCCATCCAGAGCGTCCTCATCCGCTCATCCATCTGGAGCGTCCTCCGCAATTCATTCACCGAAAGCTTCTTCCGCGCCTGCATCTGAAAATTCCGCCATTACGCCTACGTCGTCGCCGACCTTGTTCTCTACATCGCCAGCCCCATCTTCCGATGTGCCATTAAAATCAAACACAATAATGATTACCTTCGACGTTGACGTAGGGCAGCGGTACACGATTTCGCAAAAAGTGTTGGACAAGAACGACGACGATGGTGCGTACGTCGACAACCACGACCCGTTTACCGACTTAGAGCAAAAAGAATATACAACCGTAGTTGAAGGGGAGTGCGTCGACTTTTCCAAGATTATGAGCACGAAAAACCGCATAGTAAGCGCTCTGCAAAATAAAGGATATTACTTCGCCTCCGCCAACAACCCGCGCGTCGACATAGACCGCAGCACCAAGCAGGCGACCGTTACTTTCAGCTATACTTGCGGCATGCAAACGATGGTGTCCGATGTTCAGGTGTGCGGGGAAGGAAATGTGCCGAAGTCCTTCATTTTGAAGCGCGTATCCTTGGTAAAAGGGGCCATTCTTAAGCCATTTAACGTCTCTCACTCGCAAAAGGATCTGTTTAATTCGGGATTATTTTCTGAAGTAAATATTTATGCGACGAAAGATGGCGGGGGGAGTAATAATAATGGTTCAAATTCTTTGCTTACTTCCTCCCCCAAATACGACAATGCCGTTGTGCACATTGATGTAGTCCCGGCTCCGCCAAGGACAGTGGGGGCCAGTGCATACATTGCGGCAAGCGAAGGTGGCATGCTGGCGGTCACCTGGAATCACAAAAACTTCTTAAAAAGAGCGCTCGACGTTGGTACAGTGCTGCGGATTAGCTCGAAAGAGGCGTCTGCGGTCGCGTACCTGAACAAGCCGGATGCATTTCGCCGATGCCAGGATTTGCACACAGACGTCGCATTCCGACGTTTTAACACGCTGGCATACGACGGAGATAAAACGTCGCTCACCGTAGGTTTAGTCCAGCGCCCCAAGCACACCAAGCATAGGCTGACGTTGGCGTTTTTGCCGACTCTGGAGCATGCGAATCTGAAGCGTAGCGATGTTGGCGTAAAGCAAACGATATGCGGCGCGTCAATTAATGTGCGCTTGAATACGGCGAATCGCGATAATGCTCCAACGGCGGGGTTTATTTTCGACTTAAGTTGTCAGCCGTATTTTGGGAAATTCACAAACCTGAGTCAGTCTGCTGAGGTGTCCAGTACAAACGTTATGGGAATATTTACAGGGTCGATCAAAGGATACGTCCCGCTCGGCAAGGGGGACGGCGATAGTCCGAATCTGACAAACGTGGCGTCGTTTTTATCGTTGGGGCGCATAAGCATATCTGATTTTAATTGTATCCCTCTTGATAAGCGTTTCTATGGTGGAGGGCGCGACTCCATTCGGGCGTACGGGTACCAGTTGTGCGGGGAGTTGGATAGCGACGACAGGCCCGTGGGAGGAGGGACGCTGCTGGAGCTGTGCATAGAGCCTAGGATTCGGCTGTCGGAGAACTTTTCCTCTGTCGTTTTTTTTGAAACGAGCCGCGTGTACAGAAGCGCGGTTCAGCCAAAATCGTTATATGGCATGGGGATTGGGGTGCGCTATTTTACGCGGTTCGGTCCGATTCGGTTCGACATTGCGTTTCCTTTTGAGCGTCGTACAAGCAATAAGGATACGAGCAAACGCATAGATCGGCGCTTTCAGTTCTATATAAGTGTTGGGCAATCCTTTTAGAAGGAAAATACAATTACGAAAACATTGTGAATTATTAGGGCTGCAGTGCAGCGGAAGTGTTGCGTATACATAAGGTGTAAGTAAGAATATGTCTGCATGAGGATTTTTCCGCGCCTTTAGCTAGCATTTTATTGCGAGGAATTAGCCCTGATATCTACTCTCGTGACACAACTGTGTAGGTTCACAAAGATGTGAGACAAATTTGAGCCCATGAGGTTACTACTCAGCAATGCTATAGCTACGCCCCATGCGCCCCCAGAAGCGTATTCGCTTTAGGCTCGTATAGATGCAGTAGAAGTAAATGGATTTCGGAGTTTTTGTAGCGCGTCGCTA
>JAISXM010000099.1 GCA_031270515.1 Holosporales bacterium
ATGAACCAAACGCAACCCCAGCATCTACGGATGAACCAAACGCAACCTTGTGCAATACTCCATTATTATGTGAGTCAAGTGCGCCCCAATGCAATCTTACAGAATTAATTGTCGCATCCCCTGATTTTCTGACGATCAATGGGAAAGGGGGCAAGGTTCGTCGCGTGCCGTTTATGCCTGATACGAAGAAAATGATTGCCACGTATATCAACGCTCGCACAGATGCAAACGTTGCTGTGCACAAAAGTACAAATTCGCGTTCTTCCGCTGGAAGCACACGCCCCGCACCTGAAATTCCGTTATTCATTGGGCAACGGGGCAAGCGCCTATTAGCGCCGGCATTCGAAGGCCGAGTCAGCAAACTCCGGAAGATGTTGCTTTTGCCAGAAACGTTCACGCCGCATGCGCTCAGGCACAGCTGCGCGACGCACCTGATGGCGGAATCCGACGACCTGCGCGGGGTCCAAGAGCTGCTTGGACACGCATCGTTGTCGACTACGCAAATCTACACGGATATAAACAGCGAGCAATTGCGGAGCGCTGTGCAAGGGGCGCATCCGCGAGCTGTGTGCAAGGGGGCGTATCCGCGAGCGCTCAAAAAATGAAGCCAATTTTTGATCCCATGTCCAGTTTATTTGAACGTTAACCGCGCCAGCAACGCCTCCTTATCAACCAGCGGTATCAGCCGCCTCATCTCGGGCCCATTCTCCCGCCCTGTGATGCACAGCCTCAGCGGATGCGCGATGTCGTACCCTTTGCGCCCCGTAGCCCCCTTCAAGTATTGCGTCCACGCATCCCATGTATCCGCATTCACGTCGGCGCCTCGCAGCCATTCCGCCGCCTTTTGCACATACGCCACGTCCTCATCGCTCAACGGCACAGGAGGAATCGCCCCATGCAGCACCGTTTTCCAGTAATCGACGTCGTCAATCCGGTCCAATGATTCGCGCACGACGTTCCACTCGCACTCGCTGATGCCGTCGTCCAAATGGCGCGCCTTAAGGGCCTCGTACGACATCGTGTGCAATATTTTGTGCTGTATCCCATACAGAGCCTTCTCATCAACGCGCGCCCCCCCTCTAATTTTGTTCAAGTCAAAGTGGCGCGCTAAGTCGGTCAGGTCATCCGTTACGTACAGCGAGCTAGAGGACCCTAAGCTGGCCAAAAAGCAATTCAGAGCCATTGGTTCAATCCCATCATTCCGCAGATTTCTTAAGCAAAAACTGTCCAGGCGCTTGGATAAAGGCTGTCCCGATGCGTCCAATAACAACGCTAAATGCGCAAACGTTATTTGAGCCACGGATACAGAATGCATGCACTCCTTTAGTGCGTCAAATAGCTGGATCTGCACGGCGGTGTTGGTGACATGGTCTTCGCCGCGAATAATGTGCGTAATCCCAAAGTCGAGGTCATCTATTACTGAGGAAATTGTGTACAAAAAAGTGCCGTCTTCTTTTACCAAAACCGGATCACTTAAGCTGTGACATGGATTAAACGATATGGGGCCCTTGATCAAGTCGTCGAATGTTACATCTTCGTCCTTCAGCTTAAAGCGCCAATGCGGGCGCCGGGCGTCGTTCTCCCAGGATTTGATTTGCGCATCCGTTGCCCGGAGGGACGCGCGGTCGTAGATGGGGGGCTCCTTTTTGGCCAGTTGGATCCTTCTCTTGTGCTCCAGCTCTTCGAATGTCTCGTAGCAGGGGTACAAGCGCCCTGAGGCGATGAGTTGCTGCTGGCACTCCGCGTACCTTGCGACTCTGTCAGATTGGCGCGCGAATACGTCGTGGTCCAAGCCCAGCCACGCCAAATCCTCGAATAAACCGTCCACGTACTCTTGCTTGGAGCGCTCCGCATCCGTGTCGTCCAGGCGCAGCATAAACGTTCCGCCAGATTGTCTTGCGAAGAACCAATTCACAATTGCGGCCCTAGCGTTGCCAAGGTGCAGGTAGCCGGTCGGGCTTGGCGCGAATCTTACTACGATTTGAGGCATGTTTGAACTTGATTATGGTGGCCCTGCTTAGATACTACGCACGTTGAGCTGCGGTTGTCTAGGCGATATATCGCTAAAACGAGCTTTTCCCTTGTTAGCAGAAACAAGCTCTCGATCAAGTGCAAAGATATAATATATATGATCAAAATATTGCGCGTTGATCACATACGTATGATCAAAATATTGCATATTGATCACATATTTATTATATATATCATATGTAGACGAATAATTCGGCGTGCGGCGTATGGCTAGGGTGAATAAAGTTGCGATAAATCAATTGGACAAACAGTTGGACCAAATAAAATGCGTCGCAACGCTTGCGCGCCCTATTTACGGCTGGATAAAAACCATAAGAAGCGTCATTGGAATGACGTCGAAGCAATTTGCCAAGCGGCTGGGAATTGCGCAATCCCGCGTCTCAGCGATTGAACGCGGCGAGATTGAAGATGCGTTGACGTTAAAAACCCTACGTGAGGCGGCCGGCGCGCTGAATTGCCGGCTAGTGTACTTTTTGGTTCCAGAAAAAACGCTGAAAGAAATGGTGCAAGAGCAGGTAGTTAAATTCGTAAAAAGCGAAACGCAAGGTGTCGCTCATTCCATGACGCTGGAGGATCAAGGCGTGGATGATTTTGCTGAGTTTATACAAGCGCAAGTTGAGGACGTTTTAGCTAAAAAGTCCAACAAAATCTGGGAGGTTGAGTAATGCGCTTTGTTTACGACGAGGCATCAACGCCGATCAATCCCGACGAAATTCGCAATCTTATTCCACTGCATCTGCAAACTCAGTCGGAGCTCAATTTATGGGAGCAAAATAATATTGTGGATGCTGAAAATAAACTTTTCAAGTCTAAACTTTTCAAGTCTAGGAAAACGCTAAATATGGATGAAGCGTTTATCAAGAATACCCATAAACTTATGTTTAACAAAACGTGGAAATGGGCTGGAAAATTTCGCACAACGAACACAAATATTGGAATAGAATGGCTCAAAATTCCCCAAGAAATAAGGCTATTGTGTGATGATTTTGCATTTCAGTTGGCCAACAATTCGTTTCAATTAGATGAGATTGCCGTTAGATTTAGTCACCGTTTCGTTTGTATTCACCCATTTCCAAACGGAAACGGTAGGTGCTCCAGGCTAATTACGGATTGGATTTTGGTAAAAAATGGCAGAGAACGGTTCACTTGGGGCCGCAAAAATTTGGTTAATGCATCGGAAACCAGGACAAAGTACATAAATGCACTGAAGGCGGAGGAAATCGATGGGCGCCCAATGAGCATCGACGACTATTGCGGCCCTAGCGTTGCCCAGGTGCAGGTAGCCGATCGGGCTTGGCGCGAATCTTACTACGATTTGAGGCATGTTTGTACTTGATTATGGTTGCCCTGCTTAGATACTACGCACGTTGAGCTGCGGTTGTCTAGGCAGTTGCTGCGTTTGCACGAAATCCCCAGTCATCTTTTTGTGACTAGGGTTACGCGGATTAGCATATCATCGTCCATACCATACTCGTCCCGGTCCAAATCCATAACCTGTTTGTCTCTGTCCAAATCCATAACCTGCTTGTCCCGGTCCAAATCCATAACCTGTCCATCCCGGCCCAAATCCATAACCTGCTTGTCCAGGTCCAAATCCAAATCCAAATCCAGACCCCGCTTGTCCAGGCGTCCACCTATGCCCTGATCTAGCTTTGCTAGTACAGACTCTACCTGCCCATTTAGGCCCTCCTATCCATCCAGACCTTGCCCGTACAGGCGCCCGTACAGCCATAGGGCCTACTCCTGTCCATCCAGGCATTCGTACAGGATCTGCCCGTACCGTATCCATCACTCCACACAGTCCGAACCATTCAGACCCTGCCCATCCAGGCCCTGCCGATACAGGGGCTCGTTCAGTATCTGCCGATCCAGGGGCCCGTCCAGTATCTGCCAATCTTGCCCCTGTATCTGATAAAGATTCGAAACCTCCGACACCAACTTCACGTAATTTCCTCAAAATATAGCTAAACGTTGGACGATATACAGGATCATCCTCCACGCAGCTCGAAATGAGGTTCTTTATTGGTTCTTGTACAAGAGGCGTTATTTTGTTAATCAAATCTCTTCGTTGTTCCTTATTAATGGGGCATCGCTCGTATCCGAGTACAGGACATGCTGGCAGGGTTTTAGAAATAATTGACGCAAGAATTACACCATAGGCGTAGACAACCGAAGCCTCCGTACACGAATCTCCTTCAGGAGCCGCCGTCGTTACGCTACTTGGAAGATTGTCTTTCATTGTTCTTGATATAGGAACTACGACTCCGCGGTATTTGCTCTTTTCGGAATCTGTTTGAATGAAAATGTGTTCAATACTCGGCACAAAATATCTGAAATAAGTTCCTTTTTCACGTGCTTCTTTTATATCAATTATCGTTTGATTAAAGATCGTGGCCAAGTGCACAGCAAGAGAATGCCTGTCCTCTGCAGTCAGTATGTCGCATACCTGTGCAAAAGAACTAGGGTCCCCTAACGGCAAAACTCTTACGCCAGGTACGCCATGAGTAATCGCTATACCAGACAAGATATCCCTCTTCGACCACATGAGGTACGGCACATCGTTTTTTAGTCCTGCATATAAAATGGATGGTCTGCATCGATATACAGCCACTCGATCTTCTAGGTCTTGAAATGTTCTAGGTTCTTCTCTGCATTCTGGGTTGCGCGTTCCTGCAGAGTAGCTATTGCAAGCTAAAGTAATTATTAATGGGAACAATAATCGTGTATTCATGGTGAGCCTCTTTATATTTATACATTGTGCTGTTGCTTATAATAAAGAATAGCGAAGAATTGTAAGTGTGTCAACACACTGTCGCAAAAGTTTCTTGGGTTATTTCCTCCGTGTTGACGCAGCTTTCGCAACAGGTATTGCTGATTGCCAGGAATGCTTGACGGGATGCTATGCGCTTTTTTATGATACTTTATATTTAGAATACCTGTAGACCATAATTAGTCCCCTTTAATTTAGGTGAATTAAAATCGAACAGTGCACCTTTATCATCGGCATCAAGTGCTTCAGTCTCGTTTCTTAGCGTCGCGGTTTCGTTCATATTTGGCAGACCCAAATACGAATCCGGGGGAAGACAGAATGGGGTGAGTGGACGCGGAAGCCACTTCCCAATCACTGCAGGATCATCCGTGAATACACCTAAATATGCTCTGTCTCCATGACGTTCTTTTGATGATTCGGAGGTTCCCGCATCAGGTGCAAACCATACGCTGCTAGAGGTACTGCTCGTCATACATGATTCTGATGAGTTGAGCGTTGCACGCCTTGTGGCACTGCGCGTCATCATAGGTCTTTCTGATGAGCGAAAAGGGCCCCTGTCTTTATTTATACGTTTTTTCGATGATTTGGGAGTTCCCGCATCACCTGCAAGCCATACGCTGGTAAGGGAACTGCTCGTCGGAGCACGTGAAGCTTCCGCTCCAGCCGCAAACAATGCGCTGCTCGCACAAACAATGCATTTGTATACATTCTTTTTTAATTTATTCATAATCATGTCCTCGTTTAAAACGCGAAAGTAACCGCGAATACGGTTACTTATACCCGCTTATATGTCAACACACTTTCACTTGCATAACTTTATTCTTTATGCATTTTGTTCCGTACGATGTGGCCTCTCGTACCGTGTAGGGCCTCCCTCATTTTTGCAATACGAAAGAAGTCATGAACATATCTATATCTACCACGTTATTTAATATTATACTCAACATAAGCAAGAGTCAAGTTAAATATAGTTTTATTCGCGCATTTAAAAGATGTCATAATTGCTTGCGCAACCTTGTGCAATTAAAAAATGTCCGGTCCTGTAATTAAAAAATGTTCTCTTTTTACACAGGGTTCCCATAACGAACCTCATTTTTCAAGCAATTCTACATACACATTACATTTTCCAAAGGCTTCTCAATATATTTCCCAAAGCTCCTCAACATAATTCCTCAATATTCCTCAATATTCCTCAACATTTCCTCAATATATGTAGGCATATGTAGGGCACTGAGATGCGCGCCCTGTGTAATTTTCACGGGACACTTTGCACGAGACACGTTGTTTGTGTACACTCCATCAGTATATTCTTTTACAGCATGGATACCCACGTACATGACCCGACACTCCACACATCCCAAACGATTCGAGCGCATTGTAATTGTCGCCGGCGGGTGGTCCGAAGAGCGCGAAGTCTCGCTCGCTTCAGGGAAATCAATGTACGACGCGTTGATGCAATCTGGCCGCTATGCGAGCGTCTCCATAATCGATGCAGGACAGGACTTGCCGACGCTGGTGCAAGACATCCTAAACGCGAGGCCGGACGTCATCCTTAACGCTCTGCATGGCGTCGGTGGCGAGGATGGCGTAATTCAGGGCGTGTTTGAGATGTTGCGCATTCCGTATACGCACTCTGGAGTTACGGCGTCTGCGCTTGCGATGGACAAGGTGCTGTCTCGTATTATTTTTGAGAAGGCGGGCATCCCCGTGCCAACGTGGAAGCTGTGTGAGTTGAATGAGTTGAGGAAGCTGTGTAACCTCAGCGACCTGAGTGACCGAAGCGACCTGAGTTACCGAAGTGACTTAAGTAACCTAAATGACCTGTGCAACTTGTGCGACCTAAGTGACCTGGCAAACAATGCACGCGCGCCGCTTGCTTTTCCGTTCGTGATTAAACCAAGAAAAGAAGGATCCAGCGTCGGAGTGCACATCATCAAATCTGCAAACGCGCTGGCGGAGGCGTTGGCTACTTGGAATTACGGCACGCAGATTTTGATAGAAGAGTACCTGCAAGGGAAGGAGATTCAGACCGCCGTGCTAAACGGCACGCCGCTTGGGACGATAGAGATTCGGCCGTGTGGCGAATTTTTCGATTACCGCAGCAAGTACACTCCGGGGGGGGCGGCGCACATCATGCCAGCGGACATCCCCGCGCGAGCGTATGAGCAGGTGCACGAGTTTGCAAAGACGGCGTATCAGATGCTGGGGTGCCGCGGGATCGCGCGCTTGGACTTCATATATGTGCCGCCGTCAACTTGTGGGCAGGATGCGGCGAATAGCGACGGGGCGAACGGTGATGCGGCAAATCGTGGCGGGGCGAGCGAGGATGCGCCTGCGGGGACGTCGTATCTGCTGGAACTAAACTCGCAGCCGGGAATGACGGAGACGTCGCTGGTGCCGGATATTGCGAAGTACATGGGGTGGTCTTACTTGGATGTAATAGAGCGAATGCTTTGCGACGTAGAATTAAATCTTGTGGACTAATTCAACGAGCTTTTTAATGTTTCGGCGAATCATTAGACATGTTGCGAAATTCGTTTTTGCCCGTTGATTCCTGCCGCATTGACGCAGCTTTCGTGACAGATCGACGCGACAGATCGACGCGACAGATCTATTAGACATGTTGCGAAATTCGTTTACAAGGCAAAGTCTTTGTATTGTATTCGGCCGAAAATATCTCATTGAAAATGCCTTTATAATGCGCTATAAAAGAGATGTAGCAGTAGGTGCATTAGGAATGGTACACAGCTTGTGAATATTGGTAAATACAGATTTTGTCGATCCAGCATTGCGATTTTGCGATTTCTATTGTGTGTAGTGCTAATAGCGGTGTTGTTACCTGCACATTCGTGGACAAGTGTAGATTGGGTTGCACTAGCAGAGTCGCGCGAAGAGCTAGCAAGGAAGTTGTTCCGCCCCACAGAAGTCGCGTATCGACTAGGGCTGCGCGATTTACCTGGTGAACGTGGGCGCTATCCTGACGAAGAAGCGGAGATACTTTCTTCCAACAAAGATGCAGGAAGGCTCTTTTCCTCCGAAGAAGTACAACAACATGACGCTTGTGTGAATAATCTTAAAGCTCTATTTGCACGAATTACCGACAAAGACCCGAACTTTGGTACAAATCAAAAAAAATTGCAAAATGAATTACAGAAGTTTGTATATGTATCCGTTTTTCCATGGGAACAAATCTTTGCATGCGTGCATTTTAATGAGGATGAGACATCGCTGGAGTTTAATTTGCCACCCGATGATGATTGCGATCTTTTACGAGTATTAATTGCGACAGGAATCATAAAAAGTATAAATAGATTGCTTCAAATAGTTAGATGTCATAAAAGCTGCGGTTCGGTGATCAGAAATTTGCCAGATTATACATTAATAAAACAAGAGACCATAGACGTAGGAGGACATACACTTTGCATAACGCAGAATTTGCCAAAGACAGAAAATCTGATCGTAGCGATGGAAGATGGCTTTCTGGTGGATTACGGAATAGGTCTGTTGCGAACGCCCTTTTGGGCCGTTGATTCCTGCCGTGCTGACGCAGCTTCCGCAGCAGGCATGCATCCCACCGTATTAAGTAAACTGGAAAAGCTTAAAGGATTGTGCGCTAAATATACATACGAAAAAACATTCAAAAATCAGAACGTGCAAACCGTAGACATTACAAATGATAGGGAACGCGGTGCCCTTTGCAAATATATGGACGCTGTATTTGGCTCGACTTCGGACTGTGCGTTAAAGGACGCACTTGATTCTTCATCCTATGCGAATGAACTTGCACACCGCAATCAACAGGAACGCGCATTTTTCTTATTTTTATGTGGGACAACTTGCGCTTCGGAGACAGAGCTCGCATCGAAAATATGTAACCCTTACTTATCGGGAATACGCGTGCCTTCCAAATCAACAAAACATCACGAGCTCAGAACAAACGCGTCGGGATCTGATTGGGTCGAATTCATTCAATTTTGCAATGATGCCAAAGCTTTTAAGCGACAATGGCAACAAGAAGGAAGATCGCCAACGTCTGCGCGAGAATTGCTTTTAGTGACAGTAGCGTCCTTTCTTGAATTTGGTGGGACCAACGCAGACTTAAAACAATTGGCTAAAGACCTAAAAAAACTACGAAAGATGATAGCAGCGTCTGCAAAAGACGCCGGCCCATTCAATACACAATGCTGGCAGAGTCGCATTTCGTTGTGGCAAGCATTTTGTTCTGTAGGACAAGTACAGGACCTTAGCGCTCAAGGGTTGTGTAATTTTCCCGCATACAAAATACGCGATTGGTTGCCTGATTTCGTAAGCAATTTAAAACGCCACTTACTGCCATATTCTGGTTTGGCGTACTACGTTTCGTTAATGAAAGAAATATCACAATCTTCTGTCCCCGAAGGCGGAGTTCCACTCTTAAATGAGTATATGTATGTAACGCTATGCGAAGCATACAGCCAGGGCAGGTTGGCATTTATTCAACGACATGTGGACATCGGAAAGATATTAGGACAAAAAGAGTGGATGAGATTTTGTAGCAGTATATCTCAAGAAGCAGCGAGCAGTTGGCGCATTGAGAATTATTGCCAAACAAAACAATTTGAACGAGGCGCCCAACAAACAACCGCACCGAATGATACTCCACAGACAGATAAATTGACGGAGACTCAGCGTATAATAGCTGCGAAGTTGAGCAGAATGAGTGTCCCCGAGTGGCCTGCAGCAGATGATATTAGACAGCACTTCGTAAACGAAGACGAACCGCAGCTGTTTATGTTGCAAAGGTTTATTCCGGAACGAGAACCCAAGTATCCAAAATCGGTACAACGTCTAACTTATATGATTCAGTTCATAGACGAATTGTTGAACCGAGACGATTTTAATGAATTCATAATTTCAAACCAAAACGGTTTTAATGACCTCGCCATCAAAGATCTGCGTAGTAGAATAGAAACAATGAGGTCGAAGTTTAGTGATGGAGAAGGGCAAATTGGAAAGACTGCAGTTGGAGAAGCGTTAATTGGAGAAGCGTCAAGCGAATCGCAGGGATTTGCTGACGAATTTCGCCAATTTTTAAACAGATACATTGTGACCATACAACAGAAATGTGATCCGATCGAAAATTATCATCGTGTGTTGCAAACGAAATTGACCGAAATGAAGTGTAGCATAGAGTCTTTACTTCAAGACAATTTTGAAATACATGGATATCCGCTAGCAGACGTTCTCAGATTCCGCGGAGATCCGATCTGTATCGATTTTTGGGCCGGACGAATTTATTTTGATACGCGCGAAAACGATTCATCAATAGCACTATACAACCGCGCACTATTCCAAAAGAGAGAACCAAGGGCGGGAGTGCGAAAATACAGCGATTTGGGAAATACTCCAGTAGAGCGACTTGAAGTCATAGCTAAATGTATTGAAGCAGCTCGCGTAAACACAGATTGGGAAATACAGGGGAATTGGCATGATTGCGTGGTGGTTGCAGGAAGAACAATTCTTTTGGAGTTTTTTAGCCCTAAAAGTACTGAAAAAGATAACATGATAGAACAACTCAAACATATGTCTCCGATTGCGCGTAGCACGCTGGCAATGTTTTACTATTGGCATCGTTGCGAGTTGGCTATATTTGGAGAAGAAGAGTATGTAGCAGAGACTCCAGAGCTTGATGTCGCGCGGCAACTAGAGCTTGATGATACTACGCAGCAGTCTGAGCCTGAGTATACGTCGCAGCCTGAGCCTGTAGCCCCGCCCGTATCAACAAAATCAGTTGCGACTAAAACACCGGGAAGAGGACCTATCCCACCTCAGCCGTCATCTAAGCCGTCAGTTGCGACTAAAGCCCCGGGGGGAAGAGGACCTCCCCCATCTAAGCCGTCGCCTAAGCCGTTACCTGCAACTGGTGCTTCACCTAAGCCGTTACCTGCAACTGGCACGCCATCTAAGCCGTCGCCTAAGCCGTCGCCTAAGCCGTTACCTATCAAGTCAGTAACACAAGCGGCCCCTCAACCTAAAGTTGCAAAAACCATTAAAACTGGACCTAAGATTTTGGTCGTTAAAAGAGGTTCGCTGGTTCAATATGTTACGACGGTTCACGCCCAGGAGGTTAGCGATCTGCAGATTGATCTGTCCAACAACCTGAGGTTAGACGTGACAACTTCCGTTGCATCCGCAGTTGACGATCCGTATGTTGTTGCTTTGCGTAAATGCATGAAAGGCGCACTTCCACACTTGTTCCCACTGAATGATGTGTGGAGTACGTGGCTAGCAGGGGCCCGCAGTCCCTCGTGTCGGGTATTGTACAATTGGATTGGAAATATACAACATTTAGATAGAAGAACGCACTATATCGGGTATAAGTATTTCGCAAGTCCTCCCCTCTTGCTGATGAATAACGCATTCGAGACCGTATTTGGTGGCACACCAGACCGAGAATACGTGGAGTACACCTATTGGGATGGAACGCGCAAATGTGGAGAAAAAGCGGACCCAGCAGAAGATAATCAAGTCGAATCTATAACATTACACGGGAACGCAAAATTGCCTAAAAGGGGGTTCGAAAATTTGCAACGTGTTGTTGCGCGTGGACAAAACGGATTGTCGTTCAATGATGTAGGTTTATATGTTGACGTTGTTGCCGTTGCAAATACATATTATCGCGATCTTGGAGGTCACGTAGGCAGCTTTGATGGCTTTTTAGCACGTTCGATAACGGATCCAATTTATAGCGGTATTATGGCTCGATACATCGACTACAATTTGTCTGAACGTGTATATGATGAGCCTCTTGTCAGTGTCAACAGAACAGATGAGATATTGGAGGAGAAAGGGACGCGATGGAGCCAGGATAAAGACGCACCTGTATGGAATGGATCAATTGCAGATGTAGAATCGCCATGTACATCTAGAGTTGCACGTTATTTAATGGAATTTAATTCGCTACACTATAATTGCAACCTCAATTTAGAGATTCTGTCATTCAATAAATTTCGTGCATCGTCAAGATTTTGCCGTGGTGCGCGAAATGGCGGTCGTTTCGCACTTTTGTTGACGGGAAGAAACCCAGAGAACACACTCTACGGCAATGGTGTCTGCCCTCTTGTAAGGTTATGTCAAGGGATAGACTCGGGCAAGGCGTATCCTCGTGAACTCGTTCCTGTGTTTACTACATCAAAAATCGACAATCCAATGTTGTGTGGGCTCAATGTAATCCATGTCGATAATAAGCCGTTTTGGGACATTTCGGTCACGTTTGCAAGGCAGTTATTTAAGCAACTAAATGCATCAGTACGACCGCAAACGTCGGACAAACAAAGTCAAAAAGATAAAATGAACACCGCATTTCTGTCGCTTGTAAAAAAAATCCACATACCTGTGCACAGCATATCCGTTCCAAGTGATGTGGATGTCCAAGATTTTTGGTTAGCAAAGCAAATATACAACACCGATTTTGCGCACATTCTACAAGGAGACGTTGTGTTGATAAAAAGAGAGTATTTTAGCTCATATATGTATATTCAAAACAACCCGTTCAACCCGGCAAATCCGTATCTTCAGCTAACGGAGGAAGAATACGCAAGAATTGTTGACGGAATGAAAAAACACTGTTCGGACAAATCATTGTTAACGTGGGAACCAACGTTAGCTAGTGCAGTTTTAAAACAATTGGCACCTAAGTTGCAGACAATAAAGTATTGGGACGAATGCAAGTATATGCGTGACGCAGTCGTAGGACAAGGCCTTTATGAAGCAGGTGTGTCGTTGCTACAAGCATGCGGAAATAATATTTACTACAATCTGACATACGTAAAATTCCCTACAATCTGACAGACGTAAACTTCCCGACGGTTCAATGAACAGAGCCCCATAAGACACGATTTGAAGACCGTTGTACCTGTTATTTTAGTGCCGTCTTTTTACGAAGAGCTGCGCTTAGCGTACCAAGCAATTCAACACCGCCACTACAGTATGCGCCGGAGTCAGCGTATCTTCGTCAATCTCGCTGACAAAATCCGCCACTTGGTCATATTTGCGACACCACACTCTCGCGTTTGGCACATCCGCCATCGCCCGTCGCCACAGTAAACACGTAACCGCGTCCACAACCGTTGGCACAGACACGCTCGCAACCAGTTCATCGACCACTTGCAGCGCGGGCACGCTGCCACTACGCAGCGCCTCCTCTGCCACGGCCCACACCTTCTGCGCACCAACATCTTCGGATAATCGCGTCTGCATAGCGACATCACGATGTGGAATAAAAATCTTCTGTGCGCGCGACAATATTGTCGCACTAATGCTGTACAAGCTATCCGCCAGCAGCAACATCGTCGTGTTGCGGGGCATTTCCTCCATATTCTTCAACAGCGCATTACTCGCCGACACGTTCAGCGCGTCCGCGGGCTGCACAACAACGACGCGCCACCCAGGAAGAACCGGCGTATCCTGCAAAAAAACGGACAACTCGCGCACCACCTCCACCGTAATTGGGCGCGTCTCCTTGGTCAATGCGGTCAGCTGGTAAAAATTAGGAAACGTATTGCTGGCGATGTGTTTGCGCACCACGTCCCGGCTCATCTTTGTGCTATCGGACAGCACTTCGACCGCCAAATCCTGCGCAATATGTTGGTAATTACCATAAAGCAAATACACCTGAGCTAGGCGACCGCCTTGGTAATGTTGGAACAACTCATTGACAATCTGTGATGACATATCCGACACAACAATAACCTAAATATTCTCTAGCACAAACTTAAATATTCAGCATGATAGCCTGAATATCCGCCCCGACGGCCTGAATATCCAGTACGACGGCCTGAATATCCGCCCCGACAATAACCTAAAAATCCAAATTCGCGTAGTGCGACGCCGGCTGAATATTCAACACGCGATCCGACAATATGCGCTTAAAACTAGGACGAGACTTTACTCGCGTATACCACTCCTTCGCCACCGGGAAATGCGCCCACGAAACGCCACCCAGGTAGTCTATCACAGAAATGTGCGCCGCCGCAGTAAGGTCCGCAATCGACAGCGTATTCCCCGCCAACCAATTGCGCTGAGCCGCAAATTGCTCCAATTGTTTGAGATAAATACACAGCGCATCTTTTATTTGCTTGATTACAATCGACGACGGGGACGACTTCGGAAAATAGCGCTTTATATCCTTCTCTAAGACGAGAGGCGCCGTCACATCCGCAGCAAAATCCTCGTTCATCCACTGAAAAATGCGCCGCGCCTCAGCCCGCTCGGAAAGATCCGGCCCCAGCAATTTAACATGGTCATATGCATCCTCCAGGTACTCAATTGTTGCGTATACACCCGACACAATTGATCCGTTCAAATCAATTAACACAGGAAGGCGCCCAAACGAGTTCAGCTCTAAAAGTGGGCTTGTTTTATCCCAAAATTTAGTAATCTCTGTCGCAAAATCAAGCTTTTTCTCTGCTAAAGAAAGAAGCGCTGTGCGCGAAAAAGCGCACAGTGGATAGTAATATAAAGTCCGCACGAACGTAATTTCTTAACAAATCGTTATAACATTCTTACTGTTTGGTGGACCAATTGCAACACTTATGCTTGCGTCCACCATCATTGGCACCCGAAAGCCATACCATAACTATTGTTCGCCATGGGACGAATACATACCATCATTTGCGAGGATTCGCTTTCGTCGCCAAAAACACGCGTGTGCCAGCATAAAATGAAGTTTGAGAACGCCTATCATCGCGTCGAATTAACACCGCAGGATTAGGAGAACACAACCCAACCTTGTGCAGATAATCTGTCAACAGCGGCGGGCCTTTCATCCAAAGTAATACTAGGAGTAAAACTGGGTTGATGCAAAACTTTGTATTCATATGCGTGCTCATCTCATCAATCGTTAATTATATATTAACAGACTTTGGAGCATATCTTCAAGTAATATTTTATGTACAAAGAGTATCGAGGATATAAATCGAGTCATAATGACAAATATTGGCTATATTGTTGTTGATATGGAACGTAATATTATTGTTGATATAAAACGGAACGATTGCTATAATACACTTATGAGTAGCGATTTAGCTGGGCAGTTTTAGCATTCTGAGTACTACTTGTATTGCGCCGCCGTCACTTCATATAACGCAACAGTAACTCAGAACGCACGCGTCACTTCACATTGCGCACGCGTCACTTCATAAAGTCCGCCGCCATCTTTTTGGGAATAGCGACTCTGCAGCTCACTTGAGCAGAAAACGCCGGTTTCGCTTTTCCTTTTTGTTTGGATTTCCGTAAGTTGTCGAACTCGGCCCGAGATAGAATTGCGCCGTTCCGGTTTATGTTAATTGAGTCAAACACCACCACGCCAGGAACTTGTTCCACTAGGCCTGCAAGGAATTCCGTCACATTTTTATCCCGAGCCGCCTTCATGTCAATGTCGAGCTTAAGCAGCGCAAGCTCATCCATTCGCCGATCTTGCTCCGCCAACTGCAACGAACATTTTGTCCGCATAACATGGCACTCCCTTTCGAGCCGTCGCAACACCCGCGTAAACGAAACCGACGTAACCTGCTCCCATATGGACAAGTCCGTTATCCCCAAATCGCGCAGCTTCTGCTCATATTCGTTGTCGTTGTCTCGTTTGCCT
Source organism: Holosporales bacterium (assembly GCA_031270515.1). Taxonomy (GTDB): domain Bacteria; phylum Pseudomonadota; class Alphaproteobacteria; order BNTO01; family BNTO01; genus JAIRNK01. The sequence continues at coordinate 15,429 of JAISXM010000099.1, forward strand.
TGCATAACCTTGTGCTGACGCATCAGCATAATCGTGCGGTCCTGCGCTTCAGTCTTGATGCCTTCGGATACGACCCAAAGCGACACGCCCCCCCACGTCAGCGCGATCGCCGCCCCTCCGCAAACAAAGACATGGCGATTGCGTAGCACGTGCCACCATATTTTTGCGCGCACAAAACGCCGCCGCAACAAGCGCCACTGGAGGATGCATACCCGGACCGCGCGTGCGTTAAAAAAGCTGATCATGCGCCTCACTTAAAGTCAGAACGGAAATTTTTGTCGATCGAATACCCTACATTAGAAAGGAATGTCGTCGATCGGACTCGCGGACTGAGACGCCGCCGCAACGTCGTCGAACTGCACCGCCGCCCCAGAATCGCCTCCCACAGGGGCAACCTTATCAAGTAGCACCAAATTGCCGCTAAAACGAGAAAGAACAACATCCGTAGTATAGCGCTCGATTCCCTGTTGATCGGTCCATTTCCTCGTTTGGAGTTGCCCTTCCAAATAAATCTTGCTTCCTTTTTTTAGATATTTCTCGACAAGTTCAACCAAATGTTCACTAAACACGGTAATACGGTGCCACTCCGTTCGCTCCGTTCGCTCGCCTGTATTGCGATCCTTGAAATACTCACTTGTGGCGACAGAAAACGACGCGAACTTTCCACCGTCCTGAGTTAAGCGAATTTCTGGATCACGTCCTAAATTCCCAACCAAGATGACCTTGTTGATTGACATTGCCATGGTAACCTTTTCTTCACAAAACATCTGATATAGTGGATTATAGGTGAAAATGTTGTAATTATCCATTCAAACGCCAAAGTCTTCGTTTTTGTCACGCCGGCTCAATATAGGACCAGGCGCGACTATAGGAACGGCGCCCCACTAGGGCTCCTACGCGGACTCATTGAACCGCGACGAACCGCGACTATAGGAACGGCGCCACACGGGGCCTCACACACTGGCGTGTAATGGTTAACTCCAACAAAGCATGAATAATATATGAATTCATATAAAACTGATATCGAATGTGACGAATGGCTAACGCAAGCAACCGCAGATGAGTGGAACCTTGTGGTGCAGCAATGCGTCGACGCAACATTCAACGCTGCGAATTGGCGCACAAGCTCGGAAGTCAGCTTTTTGTTCGCCAATGACGCCAGAGTGCAGCAGCTAAACGAGCAACATCGGAATAAAAATGAGCCCACAAATGTTCTGTCATTTCCGCTGCTTTCATTTACTCGCCCAGCAATTCCTGCAGACGCTGAACAGTCAATATTGGCATCGACATCCGAGCAATGTGAGCTATGCTTACTAGGGGATGTTGTTTTGTCGTACGACACTGTGCTAAAAGAATCTAAGTTGTTAGGACGCTCTTTTTTGGGCCACACCTTCCATTTAATGACGCATGGAGTCTTGCATTTGCTTGGGTACGATCATGAGAAAGATAGCGAGGCGTTCCTTATGGAGTCATTAGAGATCATGATTTTGCAGCAATTTGATATACCGAGTCCTTATGCTTGAGTCAATCCACCTATACAAAGTCACAAAAAGAATTAGCGCATTAATAGTCTTTTGGTGTTCGAGTATACACCCTGCCATAAAAAGAATTAGCGCATTTAGCCGGCGTATTAATAGTCTTTTGGTACGTAAGTATATTTTAGTTGTAAATTTATGAATAAAATAACAGAACCTCCTGACAAACGAAGACTGCTTAATCGTGTCGCATACCACTGCAAAAAAGCTTGGCGTTGGTGTCTGCGCAAAGAGTCGGACACGTCGCTGAGGGATGCGATTGAAGAGTTAATTGAAGAAGACCTAGAAGGCGAGTCGTCTATAGGTACGGATGAGCGGTTGTTGCTGAGCAATGTGTTAAGTCTAAAAGATTTAACCGCAAAAGACGTAATGATCCCTTACGCCAATATAATTGCCGCATCAATATCCGCCACGCAAGACGAAATAGTTGCAACGTTAATAAATTCTGGAGTGTCGCAAATCCCGATTTATTCTGGCACGGTTGACAACGTTATTGGCGGGCTGTACTTGAAAGATGTCGTGCCGTTGGTTAATGGGCACATCCGCACGGGGCTAAAGTCCATATTAAAGGAGGTCCCGTTCGTGGCTCCAACGATGCGCACGCTGGATCTGTTGTTGCAAATGCGCGAAACCGGCGTGCGGATGGCGGTGGTTGTGGACGAATACGGCGGAGTCGAAGGGCTGGTGACGTTCTCTTCGCTGATTGAGGAAATTATCGGGGATATACAATACGCAGAAGACCACGGGGACAATAATCCTCTAGAAATATCGAACGGGTGCATCGTGTTAAACGCAAGTACGGTGCTGGATGAGCTGAATGAATCGCTGGAGCAGATTTGCGGGCAGCAGATTGACTGGCTCAAAGGGCACGAAGACGAGGATGTGGATACGATTGGCGGCGTAATTACGCTGCTGGCTGGGCGAGTACCTATGCGCGGGGAGTTGATTGCGCATTCGGCCGGGGTAGAGTTTGAGATATTAGACGCCGATCCGCGCCGTGTGAAGAAAATCGCGATTCGCAATTTAATTACGCCGCCAAGTGTCGGGGTGCCTCAGCAGGCGTCGGCAGGGTGAAATGGGTTGTGACGAGTTGATGAATGTTTTAGATGCAAATAAATGAGAGTAGGTGTATATCAATTGGCGTTTGCAGGATGAAACAGATTGAGCGTAAATTAAAAAGATACAAGTTTAAAGGAAGGAATATAGCTAGACCCAATCACAAAAAGTCAACCGTATTTAGACGCGGGAAATTTGTCCAGAAAATTCGAGCAAAGCTCCGCCAAATCGTCAGCTGACGAGTATTGATGTTGATTGTTTTCGTGGTG
>JAISXM010000106.1 GCA_031270515.1 Holosporales bacterium
AAGTGGCAAAAGAAAACGCCAAAAACGCCTTCACACACGGAGCCTGCGTCCCCGAAAGAGGTCAAGCGCGAGAATCGTGAACCCAAACCTCAACCAGCACTCTCTCGCGAAGAGCCTCATCAGTACTCATACAAGCGCGTGCTCCCGCGGGAATACACAAACGCGCCCCCCGAAGCAGACACGAACACCATCGTCGAAGCAGACACGAACACCATCGTCGAAACAGACGCAAACACCATCGTCGAATTAAAAAATCACACGCATCCTCCCACAAATGCAGATTTAAATTTGCGTATTGTGCCCGATCATTGTAACAACCCAATGGTCAAACCTGAAAAATTCGTAGATGATGGATATACGAGGGGAATAAAAATAAAACGTCGCAAGTTTTTAATGAAATTTTCGAAAGTGGGGGCGAAAATGCATCATGAAGAGCCAAAAGAACCTAATTGCGCAGCTATACCGAGCGAAGCAGGTGGACGACATGACGAGGGAAACGTTGTATCGTTTTCGAAAAAGAGTAAATACGTCAAAGACCCAGCGTCCGTATCGTCAAATTGCTCAGATTTGCTGAATTCACCAGTATGGAGCGACAAAGAATACGCGACTCTGCACATGGGGGATGAGCATTCCCGGGGGCGCTGGAGGTTTTTTAAGCGGAAATCGCACAAGAAACGGAATTCGGATGCGCACTCAGAGCGCGACAAAAGCGAGGACTCGCGGCCTGGATTCGCGCAAAAGCATTCGTTGGATCCGACGCTGGATGCGGAACACGGCCTTCGAAAGCATTCGTTGGATCCGACATTTGACGCGGAACATGGTAGACGGTTGGATTCAAACATCGCGCCTATGTTGGACGCGGCAACCATTAAGTCGAACAAGGGCGGCGACCTCGATTTTAGTGACGACGGCGCGCATAATAACGCGGACATGTACGCACCCGAAGAGGATCCGGACATCAACCCGTTTACGACCAATGATCAGAACTTTAATCCGTTTATTACCGGTGATCCGAACGTAGCCCAGTTTCCGACAAATGATCCGGACTTCAACCAGTTTCCGACCAATGGTCCGGACTTCAACCAGTTTACGACCAATGATGGCTGCATGTGGGATGGGCATAACAACGCCCCGAAGCAAGAGAGGTCGAACCTCGAGTTGATTATAAATAACCTACCCGACACAGAGGCGCCCCCCAGCGCGCACGACGCCCCACGCTCGCACGGTGCAGTCGCATCGTTTCCGCTGTTTCAGCAGCCCGGCGAGAGCGATTCGTCGCCAGCGTTTGCGCCAAATGAGTACCCGGCATTGACGCTCGACGAGGGGAGCGTGTCGTGTTTCGCCATATCCGAGACAGGAAAAGCGCCTATAATTATTCCGTTCAGAAAGGAAAACAACGCGCCCCATAAGGTCCTGCCGCCGTTGATGCCAGATTACCGTGACTTTTATCAAGGTGTGACAAAAGTTCCCGTTATCACGGAGGAGCGGGAATTAAAAGCGAAGAAGCACAGAAATCTTACGACAATATTTGTGTCGGCGGTTACGTGCTGTACTTTGGCGGCGATGTATCTGTCTTATAAATATAAAGAGCAAGCCATAGACATGTGGCAGAACGTCAACTCAACGAGCTCACGCAACGTCGCCAGCTCGACGGATCAGCTGGCGTTGGAGCATGTCAGCTACACTCTGGTTCCGGACAAAGGGGTCAACGCGAAAATTACGGTCGTCGGCGAGGTCGTGAATAATAGGGACTATTCGCTTAATGTGCCTCGTTTGAAGATTCGCATATATTCGATGACGTCATCAAAGGTGATCACGCATTGGGAGCACAAGCACTCGTCCCTTCAGGTATTGCCAAATGAGCATTCGTTGTTTCGTAGCGAGAAGCGGATACGGCTGAGTCCGGAGGAGAGGATTAGGGTGGAGGTGGCTTTTGCACAAAAATAAATCGGAAAAATTTTAACGTTTTTTTAACCTTTTTGTGATAAGATGCCATCCCTAACCCCCACCCACCCAGGGGGCGTGCGGAAAAGGACGCATCTGCTATATATAATCATGTCATTGCAAAAGTTAACAATGCAACCACTTTTGCCAAATTAATTCTGAAGTTTTGTTCGCACTGTGACAATAAAACATCATTCGTGTTCTTCTCTATAAAAGCAATACTACGAACGGGTAGTCTTATTGTGCTGTATGCTATCCCGAACAAACATATTCCATCTCTCACGAAAATGCGCTATAAGCTCTTTGTATCAAGGCCCCATATACCGAGGGGCCCCATAACAAACAATTTGAAATTCGTTGAATTACAAAGCTTCTGCGATGATAAAAGTTCAAATTGTTTTTATGGGCAGGTATATATTTTCAGATCTTTGTTGGTCTAGGTTTTTATGGTGATAAAAGTTCACATTGTTTTTATAGGCAGGTATATATGCATAAAGGATTCTTAACACAGCAAGAGATCATTACCCTTCGTGTCCAACACGAAATGGAAATGGATGGAGTGAAAGCCGACCGCATAAAGGCGATTACTTTGGCTGATGAAGGCTATACTTATAGCGAGATTGCTAAATTTCTTTATAGCGACGAGGTTGCCGTTCGCCATTATGTGGACGATTATATACAGTCCCGCAATAACAAATTGAACGCTGATCAAAATAAAAAACTTGAATCATAGTCAATTCTAAGACATTTAACTAACTCGTTGATGAACGCGTACCGCAAGGTTTCGAACAGATTTCCATGTTGAAGGTGGTACAACAGCAGGAGTGATAGCTCTACCATTTCGATTGTATTCCTAAAGCAATGTGCTGCGGGGTTGTCAAAATGCGTTGCTATTCCATCACGAGGCGAAAAAAGTCGCAGAACTAAATCGGCAAAAGTGGTTGCATTGTTAACTTTTGCTGTGACAATATCAAAATGAGCAGAGCGTATCCCATCGCACGCCCCCTGGGTGGGCGGGGGCTAGGGATGGTTATTATATCACAAAAAGATTAAAAAATCGTTAAGCACGTTGACGATTTGACGGATTTGTCGTGCATTTAAGAAAAATGCGACGCGTGCCTGTCGTTTGATTCCTGCCCATCCAAGTTCAATGCCGCCACTTACAGACTTGACTGAATGGTGAATAATCACATGACACATTCTCTTAGCGTGGTGTACAAGGAGTGGCTCCAATCCATTTTGTTCGCCAAATCACGCTCCACCGCGACGCAGGTCGCCTACGACAGCGACTTTCGCAGTTTTGTGCAGTTTTATGAGCGATATACGGGCAAGGGCGCGGAGCTTGAAGACATAATCCGCACGGAGCCCAAAGATTGGCGAGCCTGGTTTTCTCAGCAGCGCAACGATGGGCTGGATGTGAAAACGTTGGCGCGGCGGTTGTCTGCGTTGAAGAGCTTTTTCAAGTTTCTGGTGCAAAAAGAGTACATAAAGGACCACCCTATTTTTTCCGCGCGCAATCCTAATATTCCACAGACGCTGCCCCGGCCGGCGACGTATGATGAGATTCAGCTGCTAATGCAGAGCTGTTGCTTGCTGCCGGGGCCTGATTGGGTGCACAAGCGAGATCAGTCGCTGATTTTTTTGATTTATAGCGTGGGATTGCGGATTAATGAGGCTCTGCAGTTGAATTATTCCGACGTAATCGCGCCACATGTTGCACAATTTGGGCGGAGCGACGCAGCGCAATATGAGGC
>JAISXM010000107.1 GCA_031270515.1 Holosporales bacterium
TTGACTCAAGTGTATTGAAAACACTCTGTATATCGTTTGCCCATACAACGTTTGCGTCCCTGTCTGCGTCTATGGCTACTTCTTGAGCCTGTTCCATTTGCTCAAAAGCCTGAGAAAAAACATCCCCATCAGTATCGGAAATACATTGTAGACGACGCAGCAAATGTTCTTTTATAACAGCGATGCAATAACGGAGAACAAGATTATCCGCGACAGGTCTATAATCTGATAAAAAGGCTAAGAAATGTTCATCCACATCCTTCAGCCTTTGCTTAGGTTCAGATGAATATGTGGATTCTTCGGTTCGACTAAATTCATCCATAATGTCTGTTGCTTGCTGAATATTTTTTAACCACAGTTCCGTTAAACATGTGTCAATGACGCAGGCAGACAACCTATATTCGAACAGACCTTTAAGAGATAAAGGAATCGCCACTCGACGAACAAAAGATTGTTCGCTGGATAAGCGTTCGTTATGTGTGGCTTCTATGTTGCAGAAAAAATATGTACGTTGTGGAGCCCCATCCACAAAAACACGCACGCCATATTTTGTGGAGTAACTCCCAAAAGCAAAAGGTTGTGAAAATACAAGCATTGCCGTTGCGATTTTAAAATTCATAAAAAACTCAGTTAAAGTAAAAACTGTCTAATGGTACACAATCAGGTAGTGTCGCGTCAACAGGAAGATACGTAGTTTTTACGATGTGGGATCGGATAGGGGGTTGCTTTTTGTCCCAATTTTTAATTTACTCTTCTTGTGGAAGCCTGACGAGTTACTGCAATCATGAGTTCCCCCAAGTCCCCTCAAGACGCTGGCAATAGTTCTATATCTTCTGAATCATCAAGACATGCCCCAATCCCACGCATGGTGTGGCTGATCGGTGTTGTCATGTTCTGCGCGAATGTTGCCGCAGTAATCGTGTATGCCTACAGCGGAGTGTACCTTAAGGAAAAATTGGGCCTCAACTCCTTTATCGTTGGGTTCATAGAAGGAATCGCTGAAGGCACGTCTCACCTCATGAAATTAGTTTCCGGCGTGCTAAGCGACGCATTCCGGCGCCGCAAAGTGCTGATGTTGTTCGGCTACGGGATCATAGTCGTGGCTCGGTATTTGTTGGCATTTTTGTCCACGTTTTCGATCCCCGTCGTGCTAGCCAGAATACTAGAGCGCATAGGCAACGGAATCCAGGCTGCCCCTAGGGGCGCGCTAGTGGGCGACATATCCCCTCCCAAGCGAATCGGCGCGTGCTATGGCTTAAAGCGCAGCCTTGCAATGATTGGCTCATTCACAGGGGCGGTGATTGCGACAATAATCATGCATGCAACAAACGACAACTATCAAATATTGTTTGCGTTTACGGCAATCCCAACAACCATCGGTTTCGTGCTGCTGTGTAGCAAAGTAAAGGAGCCCCACAGCATTAAGCATGCCGCCGTTTTATCCAGCATCCCAAGCTACGCGCCAAAGTACAGGCCAACATTTAACAAAGCGAACATAAAACTTCTGGGCCGTACATTTTGGAAGCTGATGATCGTCAACTTTATATTTTTACTATCCCGCATGGGGGAGACGTTCCTTGCTATGTATGGGCGAACCGCTTTTTCGTTGGATGCAAAGTTGTTGCCTACCATATTTATGGTGTTTAACGTGTCGTGGGCGCTCTCCTCGTATCCCGTAGGGTTGATCGCGGATAGGATGAACAGATATTGGTTGCTGTGCCTTGGGATGGGGACGCTAATATTGGCGGACCTTGTATTGTCGACAGCGCATTCTTTGCCGGCGTTTTACTTCGGCATTATGTTGTGGGGAATCCAATCTGGCACAACGCAAAACATTTTCCTTTCGCTAATAAACGAAATCGTCCCCGAAAACCTCCGGGGGACGGGGATGGGTGTGTACTGGATCACATGCGCGATAGCAGCGGTGATATGCGACTCGGCAATAGGGAAAATCGTGTGTATATATGACGACTCGGTTCGGGCAGCGTTTGTGACGAGCGGGTTTGTGTCGGTGTTGGGGTTGATGAGCTTGATTGTGGTGATGGGGTATAAGATTAAGTCCTCCAATAAGTGACATCCCCAAAAACAAAAAGTATATCAATGCGTCGTTTCGGTGCTCGCGGGTTCCCATTCAACTCGTTGAATGGGTGCCAGCTATAGACGCATTAATGATTATTTAACAATTTATGTCCTATACTAAACTTAGTCTACCTGGCAATTACGCGGGCAAAAGTGTCTATAGTAAAGAACATAATGATGTTGATCCTTTGCAGTATAGTTACGAATAATGCATATATTGAAACATTTGCCTCTGGCGTACGTCCTTCAAGGGTGAATTCGGCAACAAACATAAAATTAAAGGAAGTCCCAAGATATGCACCAGGAGAAGTCCCAGGAGAGGCACCAGGAGATGTGCCAAGATATGCACAACGATACCAAAAATATGATGAGTTTATTGGCGACATCGCAGCTTTTGCTACAGAAAATGGATGGGATTTCACTGCGCCCCAAGACATCTATAGTGCGACGCTTCCATTTTTTAATTTAGGTGAACGACTTGGATGGCGACGTCTATCAAATAACGAGGATATGATTGTCGTTAATATATCTGCACCGACTATATTGGAGTATGCAAAAGGACTTCTAATAACATTGCCAAACAATGATTATGCTCAGGAACTTAGAAATTGGTGTGATATTTTTGACCGTTACGATATAC
>JAISXM010000051.1 GCA_031270515.1 Holosporales bacterium
CGACTAGGCCCATGAATCCCAACAGAAAGTTGCCACTTGCTGCTGGCTCGATGCGACTAAATGATTTTAGCCATAAATGAATAATAGGGGGAAAAAATATATAAGAATTAGCAGCAGGATTTTTGAAGGGCAAGCGCCGAGCTGTACTAAACGTACTGCTCAAGTTTGCACTTTAAAACGACGAACTGATAAACTTTTTGTGTGCGAGTATTACACTTGTACGCTATATTCATGAGCGAATTTTTGCAGGGTATGATACACATTTGCTGAGTTTTCATATTGAGCCGCGCTGCAGATGCTAAACTCATACGACTCCACGCGAAACGCGCTTGTGTACGGCAGCAACAGCCCCAGAGGCAGCGAATTAATCATATTCGCCGTAGCACGGACCGCGCTTGGCGCAATGGATAGCTTCCTCACCCCGATCCCCAGCAGCGCCATTGCCGCCAGCGGAGTTGCTGCCATTTCTCCGCACACATGGACCGGGATGTTCAACTGCACCAACTGATGTATTATATTGCCGATGAACCGCAAAAACGCCGGAGACAAAATGTCCTGCGCTCGTTTACCTTGCGTATCCCATCGGTTTGTCGCAAAGAAAAAGTGAAACAAGTCGTTCGTTCCAATTGACGCAAAGTCCACCAAGTTCTGAATCCTGTCGATTTGGTATACCAGCGCCGGCACTTCAATCATTACGCCTATTTTTATTTGGCTCATCAACGATGGATGCCCGCGGCTTTCTTGCATTGCTTCTGCTTCAATGAGCTTTTGGTACGCTTTTAGCTCAACTGCATCAGAAATCATCGGGATCATTATATAAATTGGCGCATACGGCTCGTCGCTTTGGATCCTCGCGCGCAGCAATGCCTTTATCTGAGTGCGCAGGAACTGGTGCTTATCCAGCAGAGCTCGCCCCATTGACGACGCGAGGACCAAGTGTTTCGACAACTCCGCCGTCTCCTTTATGGGCGCCCACTGCTCGTCGGGCAACCTTTTTTCGGACGTGTCGTTTGTTGCAACGGCGAGCTCTTTGTCGTCCGCTGTATCTATTGTGCGAAAGATTATAGGCTTGCCCCCGGATTTATTAAATATCCTCTTGTATTCATCAACTTGCGCATAAAAATCCGCAACGACGCCTGGCAACATAAATAAAATTTCGGTTCTGAAAAGTCCAACGCCATTTACAATTGGGTGATGCAACGCTTTTAAATCCGAATCCAAATTTGCGTTAATAAGCAAATCGATCTTTATGTTGTCCTTCGTGATTGTTTGTGTCGGCATATCATCCGCGTTGACTGCGGCACTAACCGTTCTGCGCTGCAGTTGCTGAAGCGTGGACGGCGACGGCGCTATGTAAAGAGTCTCCCCGTGTGTGTCAATCAGTAGCTGCGCGTACGGAGGGCATATTTTGGGCGTCAAATGTATGCCCCCCAGCGTCGGTATGTGCAAGGAGCGCGCGACGATCGCGGCGTGGGACGTTTGGCTCTGGTCCTTCAGCACGAGCCCAACCACTTTACGATACCGATAGCAGTACAGCAAATCCGCCGGACTTATGTACGGAGCAATCAAAATCATTGGCGTTTTGTCATATGGAAACGACGGAGACGTGGGGGGGGCGTCCTTGTTCAGGAAATTGCGCAACTGGCGCAACAAATATTGCATATCATAGAGGCGCGTTTTCCAAAATTCATTTTGCCGCATCTGTTTTTTGAACTTAAGCGCCAGAGCTTCAGTCGCGTCAAACGCGGTGCGCCCCGACTCCACAATGTCTAAGAGCTCCTTTTCGAAGAACGAATCCTGCGCAAGTAGTCTGTATACATCAAACACCTCAAGGGATTCCTCTGTCAGCATGACCGCAATCTCGGACACAATTTGACTTATATTATTGCGCAAACGTTGTAAACCTTCTTTTATTTTCGATTTTTCTTCATCAATGTTTATTTCGCCAGCAGGAATATATTCTTTGGCTGGGGGGACCTTAAAAAATTGAGCTTTCCCAGTCGCCATGCCAAAACTAAGCACAACCCCCTTCAGTGGTGTCTCTGAAATACGGTGCGTCGCAGTGTGTGCAAAAGGATTGAGGAAGTCGGATGTGTCGGAATTATTCATAAATGCACTTTAATTACGTTTGCTGTAATATGCGAACCGTTGCATGTTTACCTTCCCATAAAAACAATTTGAATTTTTATATCCGTCTAAGCTTTGTTTTACAACGAATTTCAAATTGTTTGTTCTGGGGCCCCGGTGTACACGCTCATTGTATGGACATTGGCGCAGTTTCACAATAGCGTTTTGTCTAGTTGTGTATAGAACATTTTGTGCGTCTATTACAATCTGTAATTAAGTGCATTTCTATTTGTACATGTCCATAAAAAGCAAACGATTTAATTCCTTTATATTCGTCGAAGTTTTGTATTTAACTATATTAGACGTCTTTCCAACCCCTCAGAAACTAGGATTTTGGCCGGAGACTCTGAGCCGGGTTCCCATTTGACGAGTCAAATGGGGTCCTGAGCCGGGTTCCCATTCAACTTGTTGAATGGGGTCCCGCAGCCGGGTTCCCATTCAACTTGTTGAATGGGGTCCCGCAGCACCGGATCGACGCACCAAAAGCCAGTTTCTGAGGAATTTTGATCGAAGTCTAATCAATACGTTGAATGGGCCTCCACGCGGGAGTCCCCTGAGGCCGTTTCACCGGCGCCACCCACACGGAACCGTTCCATCTGTACTCTACGTCTCCGATTTTTATTATGTCGATCAAGCTGCCGTCTACATGTATGAGTCCTTCAGTGTTTGTTACTGAATCCCCTAAGTCCAGCACACTTTGTTCAGCGGGAACATTAGTCAACAGCGGAACGTCTGCCCTAGTCAACCGAAGCACATCATTTATGTATGCGATTAGATCAGCACCGCGAAAAGCATCCAATACATCAGCCCCAGGCGTAAAACTAAACGCGAACACAGGCGGCACAAACCTAAAACGAGCTTCGTTCACAGTCCCAAACCCACCAGATTGCATTTTTGCGAACACATCCACAATTCCGTGCACAGGCAAGCGATCCGTCGTCAAATGTCCGACAAGGTTTATGGCACAGTTTGTCACATTATTAAAAGCGTTTTTCCCAATAGACTCAATTTGATCGGACAATGTAACGGAACGCAAGCTACGACAAAAATAAAATGCGTAATCCCCTAACGTTTTTAGGTTCGGAAATGATACATTTATAAGAGCAGGACAGTTCCCAAATGCTAGAACGCCAATAGATGACACGTTGTCAGACGCTTCTACAGAGTGTAAGTGTCCACATGCATGAAATGCTCTTTCATTAATAGACTTCACGCCCACAGGTATTTTTACATCAATTAAACCGTTATCGTCGAATGCATCGTGTCCAATGTGTTTGAGAGACGTTGGCATATCTGTGCGTAGACGAGAACAATTCATAAAGGCACACTCTCTAATGCCTATAACTTTATCGGGGATAGCTATGTCGAGATATGGACATAGAGAAAAAGCGTTCTCGCGAATGAACACAACATTGTCCATGATTACACGGGCAAGATGTTCACACTGAGAAAAAGCTGTTCGCCCAATAATGCGAATGCATTAGATCGGAAGAGCGT
>JAISXM010000073.1 GCA_031270515.1 Holosporales bacterium
AAAGCTGGTGGGTTTGGAACGGTGCCGGCGTTTGGGTTTTCTATTGGGCAAGAAGTGTTGAATGCTGTAAGCGGGACTGCACTTATTACATACATTAATGGTGTGCTTGGGTTAACTCGGGCGGGTGTTCCGCTGTTGACCAATGTTCCCTCTGGGCAAAGTGTGTTGGATTTAGGTACTTCAGTCGCAACCACAGTAGGCCTCATACACGTCGACGGCAGCTTGATCGACATAATAAAAATCGCCAACGTCGAGCGCACATGGAACGGCTCCGCCTGGGCTTAATTTTGCCGATTGAAATTCGTTGCAACACAAGGTACAGACGGCAACAAAAGTTCAAAATCGTTTTTATGGGAAGGTCTTCCGCAACGCCCCACAGCAATGCCGCACCGCAACGCCCCACAGCAATGCCGCACCGCAGCGCCGCACCGCCATGCGCCCCCTGCATAGTCGCCTCACAAATACCGTCGCGCAAAAGCAGGGGAGAATATTATATTTTGTTTCTGTTCGTTTTCGTAATACAATGCATCATGCGCAATTGATACCAAAAGAATACTTGGGGGACCGTATGCCAGGAGATTTTAGCCTTCGTCCGAAAATCACAGTCGTTGGAATCGGAGGAGCTGGATGTAACGCTGTAAACAATATGATCCGCGCCCAGCTTGAAGGGGTAGAGTTCCTCGTCGCGAATACCGATGCACAATCGCTGAATCAATCGCTGGTTGAGGATTCGTGCCGGATTCAACTGGGCCCCACCATGACAAAGGGACTTGGGGCCGGATCTAAGCCCGACGTGGGGCAGGGCGCCGCAGAGGAGTCTGCATCCGACATTTTGCCAAGGCTCAAGGACAGCAACATGGTGTTTATCACCGCTGGTATGGGCGGCGGCACAGGGACTGGCGCGGCTCCTGTGATAGCGAGGATCGCACGCGAGTCCGGGATCCTGACTGTGGGAGTCGTGACGAAGCCGTTTTTCTTCGAGGGCGCCAAGCGAGCTGTGTCCGCGGAGAAGGGCATACTCGAGTTGAAGCGCCACGTGGACACGCTGATTATTATTCCCAACCAGAATTTATTTCGTGTCGCTAATGAACAGACGACGTTTTCCGATGCGTTTAAAATGGCGGATGAGGTCTTGTATTCTGGAGTGCGCGGTGTAACAGATTTGATGATTATGCCAGGGTTGATTAACCTTGACTTCGCGGATGTAAAAGCTGTGATGGCGGAAATGGGCAATGCGATGATGGGAACGGGCGAAGCTGAAGGCGAGCGCCGCGCTTTGGATGCGGCTGAGGCTGCAATCGCGAACCCTCTGCTGGATGACGTGTCCTTAAAGGGTGCCAGGGGCGTGCTTATCAGCATTACTGGCGGCAAGGATATGACGTTGTTTGAGGTCGATGAGGCAACAAACCGCATCCGCGAGGACGTGGACAATGACGCCAACATAATATTTGGCGCGACGTTTGATGAGCGCATAGAGGGGCGGATCCGAGTTTCGGTCGTCGCTACGGGGATTGGCGCTGCGGATGAAGTGTATGGAGCGCACGATGTCGCCCCAGTCAAAGAGGAGCCGTCAACGGGGATTGGCAATATGATTCGCAAGTCGTTTGGTGGAACGACGGCGTTTTCGGCGCATAATGGGCTGTATGATGCCACCCCAGCGGATGTAAGGGATGATGCTCCTGAATATCAAGGACAAGGGGGGCAGAGTTTTCACGGGAAACATCAAACGTCCCAGGGGGCGGACATGTCTCAAGGGTTTGACCCTCAGAACCCTCAGGGTTCGCAGGGCAATCCTCAGGGCTCTCAAGGCCAAGGCGGTGGCAACCCTCAGGGTTCTAACCCTAAGGGTTCTGGCCTTCAAGGCCAAGGCCAGGGCTTTGGCGGTGGATCTGGCGGCAGCGTCGGCAACAACCCTCAGGGCCCTCAGGGCCCTCAGGGCCCTCAGGGCCCTCAGGGCCAGGGCCAGGGGTTCCAAAACTTTGGGGGGCAAGGTCTCCAGGAAAACAATGTGTTCATCAGTGACAATTATCAAGGCAACCCTAATCCCAAGCATGTGGACAACGTTACTCAACTCAATCCTAGAGGCAATCCCCAATCATCTCAGGCTTATCCGTACGCGGCCGCGCCCAACCGTCGCGAGCGTCCGTCATTGCTTGAGCGGTTGACTAGGTCGACCCGTCGAGTCAATTACGGCAATGCGGAGCCCCAAAGGGAAGAAGAGCAGACAACCTCCGATATACCGGCGTTTTTGATGCGTGATAGGAACAAAAAATAATAGACAAAAACACAAAAAGTTTATCAGTTCGTCGTTTCGGTTCTCGGCTTGAGCAGTACCTAAGTACAGCTCAGCACTGGGTGCCCATTCAGCGAGTTGAATGGGGTCTCGGACTGCGATCCGAGACTCCTGCTGCTAACTCTTTTTGTGATTGGGTCTATACCTAATAGCGAAAACATTGTCTAATTATTAGGGCTGTAGCGTAGTGTAAAACCTAATTTTCGTGTACAAGGTTTTTCTTAGGTATGGCTAGGGATCTGCGTTCAGTACAATGAAAGAATCAACCGATAAGTCCACAACGACCCTAAAAGGGCAGATCGAGCGCATAACGTATTCGGACGGCAGCTTCGTAATTGCCAAAGTGAAAGTCCCTTTGCACAAGGATTTGGTTACCGTTGTCGGAAATATCCCTTCGCCTGCGCCCGGCTCTGTGCTCAGCATGCGCGGAGAGTGGGCGAAGCATCCCAAATTTGGCGTTCAGTTTAAAGTCACCGATTGTACGTGCGCGGTGCCTGCGTCGATTTACGGCATCACAAAATATTTGCAGTCAGGTTTAATCAAGGGCATTGGTCCTTCTATGGCCCAGCGGATTGTCGAAAAATTCGGAGAGCGCACTCTGGACGTAATCGAACACTCCGCGGAGGAATTGCTGACCATAGAGGGGATTGGGGCGCATCGCGTTAAAATGATACAGGACGCATGGAGCGAACAACGGGAGATACGGGACGTCATGATGTTCCTGCAGTCCTACGACGTTAGTACGGCGCATGCAACGAAAATTTTCCAAAAATACGGAAGTGAGTCCATCGCTATGGTGAAGGAAAATCCGTACCGCTTGTCGACGGATATTACGGGGATTGGCTTTTTGACGGCCGACCATATCGCGCAGAAGCTTGGCGTTGACGTTAATTCGCAAATGAGAGCAGAAGCGGGGATATTGCATATCCTGAAGGAGTTTAACAATGAAGGGCATGTATATTGTCCGCATGACGAGCTGATAAAGAAATCGAACGACGTGCTGCACATAAGCGAACACATATTACTAGCAGCATTACAATCATTGGTGCTGGGGAATCGCATTGTAATTGAGCGTTTGGATGCGGAGCTGGGCGTGTACCTGGTGGGCTTCTATATTTCAGAAACGAAAGTCGCGGCCAAATTAATGTCCCTGCGTCATTCGCAGTCCAGGCTTGAGCCAATTCCAGCAGACAGTGCCCTAGAGTGGGTCCAGAAAAAGATATCTGTCGTACTAGCCGAGAAACAAAAGGAAGCAATAAAAGCCGCAATATCGGAAAAGTTGCTCGTAATAACGGGGAGTCCTGGCACAGGAAAGACCACAATAACCAAGGCAATATTAGAGGTGCTGTCGAAGTCTACATCCAAGATTATCCTGACCGCCCCAACCGGGCGCGCGGCCAAGCGCATATCGGAGACCACAGGGCGCGAAGCGAAAACGATCCATCGGCTGCTGGAGTATATGAGTGGCGCGTTTCAACGCAACGAGAACAATCCTTTGGATTGCGATGTCGTCATTTTGGATGAGGCGTCGATGGTGGATATTTGGCTGATGTACCATTTGCTGTGTGCTATTCCGGATTATGCGACGCTAATAATAGTAGGAGACATAAATCAGCTTCCTTCTGTGGGCCCTGGTAGCGTGCTGAAGGATATAATAAATTCTGGGAAAATAACAGTTGTGCAGCTGAACGAAATATTTCGGCAAGCACAAAAGTCCATGATTATTATGAATGCACATAAAATCATCAATGGCGATTGTCCTAATTTGGAAAATCATCCAGGTACAGACTTTTTCTTTATTAATAAAGATGACCCAGACGAAGCTCAGGACACAATTGTTCGGCTGATTAAAGATCGCATTCCGCGCAAGTTTGGGTTTCGTCCAATTTCAGATGTGCAGGTCCTTACGCCTATGCACCGCGGCGCCATTGGGACGGATAACTTGAATATGGTGCTGCAGCAGGCCCTGAACCCGGATGGGATTGAGCTCGTGCGCGGGAATCGCAGGTTTCGCGTAGGGGATAAGGTTATGCAAGTAAAAAACAACTACGACAAGGATGTGTTTAACGGGGATATTGGCATTGTGGAGCGCGTGGATTCCGTGAATCAAACTGCGGTGGTGCGGATGGATGAGCGCAATGTGCGGTATGAGTCAGGCGAATTGGATGAGCTGGTGTTGTCGTACGCGGTGTCCATACATAAAAGCCAGGGGTCTGAGTACCCTGTGGTGGTGATTCCGTTGTTTCGGTTGCATTACATAATGTTGCAACGAAACCTTGTATACACGGGGATTACGCGCGGAAAGAAGCTGGTTGTGGTTGTTGGAACCCCAAGTGCGCTGTCGGCTGCAATAAATAATAATCAAACGATGAAACGTAACACTTGGCTGAGTAATCGGCTGGTCGCGGCAGCGGCGTTGGCGAAGGAATAAGCGCTGATTCTTATCAGGGCGGCGTTTGGGCACCTGGTGGGGGCTTGGGCGCCTGGGCATAAAAAAAATATTTTTAAAATCTTAACGTTTTCTTAATCTTTTTGTGATATAGTAGCCATCCCTAACCCCCACCCACCCAGGGGGCGTGCGGTGAAGGGACACCTCGCTTATCTTAATAATGTCACATCAAAAGTTAACAATGCAACCACTTCCGCCAATTTACGTCTTCAACTTTTTTCGCATTGTGATTATACAGCATCGTTAATGTTTATTCTTGGACATCTCCCCATAAAAAAACAACTTGAACTTGAGTCACGATAAAAACCTTAAACCGCAACGAAGTGCAACTTGTTTGTTATGGGGACCCTTTGTTATGGGAGCCCGGTTTATATATGCAGGCCTAGTAACTATCCAGTTCGCATAAAAACGGATCAAATTTAGTCGGGAAATACATTATTAAAACAGCTAGCTGAGTCGCTACATCGCTAACATGGCTTACTAAAGGCATTGATCTTGACGCAATATTTAACAAGTAATGGACAACGTCATCCGGACTCTCATCAGCAGGCACAACAATCATCCAATACTTAAGCAAATCCTCACAAATATTCTCCTTCCTTACTTCCCATGTGCCTGTCCTTTGCGCAATCCAAACTTCCAAAAGCGCCCACATTTGTCTACAGGCCAAGATATACCCGTACGCATTAAACATCCCGCTTAGCAATGGTCTGAGCTCTTTCGCCAACCTATCAATCTGCTTTGTGTTTGTATTTGCTACTATAACACGGGAAAGCTGCTCTAATAATGAACAAACCGTACGTTTTCCTGTAGACAAATACCCTGCCGCAATAACATCCGGCAATGAACGTTTATCAATACTTTTCTGCTCGTCCATAGCCGGGATAAAACGTTTGGCGAAAAGCGGTTTCTTAACTTCAGCCTCATGAATGGAAATGATGTTTGAATCATCGGGATATAACAAAACGGAGAAGTTCTCTTCTGTATAAGAATCATCATCAAGTGTTTCATCTTCCTCTGTACTATTCCCTCCTGCTTCCTCTGCACTTTTCCCGACATCTTTATCTGCGCAATCCCCTCCTTCTTCCTGTCGTCGTTTAAGATCGGCATCCTTAATAAATTTTACGAGAACAGGCATTCGATGGCGAGTCTCATACATGAAGAAATAGTTATAATCGTAAAGAAGCATCGCATACAAATAACGTTGCTCGTCACTGTCAGTTGCACAGAATATTTCTGCGATACGTTGTAAGCAAACGATCATGCGCGATCTCAAATCAGAAAAAACTTCGCCTTCTCGCTCTATCGGACACGGCCGTAGCATGATGTTTCTTAATTCCCACGCTTCATCTATTGTTCCTATGCAATCATTCAGAAGATCCAGATCCAGTGCCTCAGGATTTAGCGCCCCCACGCGGAACAAACTCCGAATTTCTCTCAAACGACTCACGTTCGCAGAATGACTGATAACATCAGAGGGAGACACTCCACAAACTTGAGTCAGCACCGACGAAAGATCCTGATTTTGAACAACTGCCTGATACATGGCTGCGTAAATAGGCACAGGCGCTTGATAATTGCGGTCAAAATTGAACAACTCCGCAAATCTAGTTAATGCAGACGCCTTTGCGGAAGCATCATCCGACGTCCATACGCGTTGAATCTCGTCCGCATAATC
Organism: Holosporales bacterium; assembly: GCA_031270515.1. GTDB lineage: Bacteria > Pseudomonadota > Alphaproteobacteria > BNTO01 > BNTO01 > JAIRNK01. Next base: position 6,421 of record JAISXM010000073.1, read on the forward strand.
CACTAACCCTGATGCAACAGCGACCCGCTGCTCTATACGGCACAGTAAATCGCACTCCAACTTATTTTGCGCGACTACGGTTTTGTTTTGGCTTGGATATTTGCGCTGGTCGACGATATATTTGTGAAAAGTTTCGAGCATTTCCATTTTGTCATGGCCACAATACGGTGTCCGTCTGCTGAAATTGCGTACATTACGATAGAACGTCCCGCAATATTCTGAACGCAGCACGACTAAAAACCACTTATAAAACGGGCTGTTATACCTGGGGTCATCCTTCCCATATACGTTAATCACGACCTCCCCGTTCTCGACTTTAACGTGATTCACGAGATACGGCACAGGAATAGCCTCCATGTCCTTCATCGCAGCGCTCATTACGTCAGCATTTTGCGTATTATCCTCCATTGCTCGCTCTACAATTTCTGGACACCGGGGCACCGGTTCCTGACACTTCCGGCACGAATGCGCATCGCTAGCTAAACACGCAAACACCACACCACACAATATTGCACGTACTACCATTTACACCTCACATATAAAACGTACTTTACGGCCGAAGAGTGCCACGATATGTAAAAAAAGACAAGAATTAAATTTATTGGTCTCTCAATTACGAAAAAAGAACTGATCGCGAGAGTCTCTACGTGCAAAAGCAGAGCTGTATACCGGGTCCCATAACAAACAATTTGAAGCTCGTTGTATTATAAGGCTTAGGTGAGGATAAAAATTCAAATTGTTTTTATGGGCAGGTATACGGGGTCCCATAACAAACAATTTGTTTTTATGAAAGGTTCGTTTGCAAAAAAAAGGTCATGCAGGCATTGGCTAAATCCACTATTATGAGGGACCAGCGTATAATGACGAACGAATCGGAACTCGTTGCTACGCAAAGATGGGGAATGCGAGGAATGTCCGAATTTATTAAATTTAAAAATTGTTTTTACAAAAAGGAATGCATATGAAAAGGTCAAACGGCAGAAAAGAAGATGAATTACGGCAGCTCTTTTTAGGGCCAGGTTTTGTGAAAAACGCCCTGGGGTCGTGCTTTGTAAAATTTGGGGACACGCACGTTGTTTGCACTGCGACCCTGGACGAAAAAGTTCCGCCGTTCCTTCGCAACACAGGGAGCGGCTGGATTACGGCAGAGTATGGCATGCTTCCGTGCTCATCCAGCGAGCGCATCGAACGCGAGGCAGTCAAAGGCAAGCAATCTGGGCGCACGCAGGAAATCCAGCGGCTAATTGGGCGTGCTCTTCGCACTGCGGTTGACCTGCGCTTGCTGGGGGAGCGTCAGATCAAAATCGACTGCGACGTGATCCAGGCGGATGGGGGCACCCGCACGGCAAGCATTACGGGAGGCTACGTCGCGCTGGCGCAGGCGGTTCAACAGCTCCTCAGGCGACGGAGGCTGGATTGTAATCCAATAGTGCGCCAAATTGCGGCGATTTCTTGCGGGATCGTGGACGGCGCGGCGTTGTTGGACCTGGATTACGCGGAGGATTCGAATGCAGACGTGGATGCAAATTTTGTCATGGATAGTGACCTGAATATTGTTGAAATTCAAATGACGGCGGAAAAGAATCCTTTTTCAAAGGCGAGCTTGGATAAACTGCTAGCCTTCGCGGAGAAGGGGATCAAGGAGATTGCAACAGCGCAGCAATCATTGAATTTGATAGGCGCAAAATAATGTATACCCGTGCATAAAAACAATTTGAAATTCGTTATGCTACAATGTTTAGGTGATGATGAAAATTCAAATTGTTTTTATGGACAAGTATAGATGACATGACGAAAAGATTTATATTTAGTGATCACCATCCGCATGTTCATCAGTTTTTGATACGCGCATTTTTTTCAACATATTGCGAAATACTCGCTTATACCCGTCGTTGCGCTGATACGGAGGCATAATGGACCGATTCCGCTCCCCCAGCGCCGACGACGCAGGGCCCTCATCCGACGGTCCCGCGCGATCCTTTGCAGATTTCCTCGCCCTTCTCTCATCTCCCGCTTTAGCCTCTATATCAGATATCGCCCCGTTCGCCGTTCTATCACCTCTCGCAGCGTTCGCACTTCTCGCACCGACCCCCTCACCTCTCGCACCTCCCGCACCTCTCGCACCTCCCGGACCGACCGCTCCTCCCGCACCGACCGTTCCTCCTCCGTCGCTTGCATCTTCGCGCAATGCACCCACGGCTCGCTTTGTTTTTTTCCGACGAGAGTGCCGTCGCGCTTCCCCGACCGGAGGGGCAACATGAGAAGACTGGCTGAACTTCGTTAGCAGCTCGTCCATATCAGGCTTTTCCGAAAAATTATTCGCGTTTTTTCGCAACTTTTCAGGAAACGCATTTGGATACGTGATATCAAATATCCCCACAATATCTGACTCTGCAGGTTTGACAATAAACCGGTCATCTGCATGATTTTTAAGAGCAGCGACGTCAAACGGCCCCCCGTGAATTTCGACATGCGTTTTTTTCTTTTGAGGGCGGCCACGCTTTTTTGGCGGATGCACGCTGCTCGGCTCGAGGGCACGCTCTCCACCGCCGCCATGTGCCGCGGGCGCATTCCCGGCTTCAAAATGCGCGGACGCACTCCCTCCGCCAAGATGCGCGGGCGCACTCCCGACTCCAGAATGTGCGGGTTCTCCACCGCCGCCGCGTGCAGCGACTTTACTCACGACTCCAGGATGCACGGGCTCTCCACCACCGCCGTGTGCCGAGACGTTACTCCCTACTCCAGGATACACGAGCGCACTCCCGACTCCAGAATGCGCGGACGCACTCTCCGTAGGGAACGCCCCCTGCCGATTCGCCTCGTTTTGGAGCTGTTGCTTCTTGGCGTTGGCCCTGGCTTTCGCTCTAGCTCTGCGTTGCTTGCTTTTTGATATGCCGCTTCCTTCGGCGGTTGCCTCGCGCGCATACGGAGGGCCGGCTTGCGATTTGGCGTATTCGTTGATCTCGTCGATGTGGACGGGCAGCTCCTCATCCCCACCAGCGTCTGTTATTGCAACAAAGCCCTTCGAAGCAAAATCTTTTTTCCCTGCACCTTTCGCCCCTGCACCTTTTTCCTCAGCCAATCCCTTCTGAGCAAAATCTTTTTTCCCTGCGCCTTTTTCTTTCATGGGGGCCTTTTCTTTCGCGCCCTTAGGAACAACCCCTTTCTTTTCGGTACCTTTTTTATTCACGGATCTTTTCGGAAATGGGTCATCCGCATCATCAGCATCAATTGCTAATTGTTCATCAAGGTTTTGATCCAAATACTTTTGGTTCGCATGATTTTGATCCGCGTGGCTTTGATCCGCGTGACTGGGATCCACATGCCTTTGCTCCGCGTGCTTCTTGTGTTGTTCTTTCCCTTTATCTCGCTTTCCCTTCGCGCCTTCGTCCTTACTCCTCGAATACTGACTATACTTTACGTCATCATTATTTGCGCGCCCCAGGGAAATCACGTCAGGTTCGCCCCTTCCGCCGTCAATAACGAAATCCTCGTCCCTCAGCGTCGCGTCCGTCAGCACAGTAATCGTGCAATTATGCTTCTGCTCAATGTCCAGCAGCTCTTTCCTTTTCTTATTCGACAACGCCTCCGCAATGATCATTGGCACATACGCCTTAATCGCCGTCTGCTTGTCGGTCGTCGTTTGCTTGTCGGTCGCAGTTTCGGACATTTTCTCCGCAGCTTTTTCCAGCGAGCTCAGCACAGTAGAAACAAAGTACGTCTGCGAGTACAAAGTGCCGCGCCCCTGGCAGTGCGGACATCGCTCGCTGTAGGCCTCCATTAGGCTGGAGCGCAACCTCTGGCGCGAAAGCTCCATCAAACCGAACTGGCTAATGTTTCCCGTTTGTATTCTGGCACGGTCGGACGCAAGCTCCGAGCGGAAACATTTTTCGACTTGTTTGATATGCTTGTTGTCCCACATATCTATAAAATCAACCACAATTAATCCAGACAAATCTCTTAAACGCAGCTGTTTTGCAATCTCTTTGCTCGCCTCTAAGTTGGTCATCAGCGCGGTTGAGTCAATGTGGCGCTCTTTTGTCGCTCTGCCGGAGTTTACGTCAATTGCAACAAGCGCTTCTGTTTGCCCGATAACGAGCGACCCCCCCGACGGCAGCGCAACTCTGGGGCTCACCATTGATACAATTTGTTCTTCAATATCCACAGAATTAAACAAAGATATCGTTTGATCTTTGTATAACTTTACTTTTTTAACCCCGCTTGGAGACAATTGCTTCATGAATACGCGCGTTTTTTTGTACGCATCCTGAGTGTCTACCAAAATTTCATCGATCCCCTTCTGGTAAAAATCGCGCACAGCACGCATTAAAATATCCGCCTCTTCATGAATTAACAATGGCGCGTTCGATTCCAACATTTTAGCGCGAATTTCATTCCAAAGTTTTACCAAATACTCGTAATCTCTGCGGATTTCCGCCTTCGTGCGCTCTTGTCCGGCGGTACGTATAATCAAGGACATTTTGTCCGGCACGTTCAGCTCCTTCAGCACATCCTTCAGGCGCTGGCGAGTTTCGTCTTCGTGAACGCGCCTGGAGACGCCGCCACTGCGCTCGCCTGCGTTCGGCATTAGCACACAGTACTGCCCCGGCAGCGAAATGTACGTGGTGAACGCGGCGCACTTGTTTCCGCGCACGTCTTTGATCGCTTGCACCAAAAACACTTGCTTGTGGTGGATAACCTCCTGGACGCTGTAGTGCCGCTTTTTATCCTTCTTCCGCGGCGGGGGAGGGGGAGCGGCGGCAGCATCGGCAAACTCGTCGTGTAATGGAGTGTTGATGGAAAAATCCCCCATATCAGGGTACGCAAAATGGTCGTCGGTGTGATGGTGCGAAAGCGTATGCCCAGGTGCGGCGCCCGCGTCGTCATAGGAGTGCGTCGCCGCATCGCTATTGCTAAACGGGTCGTAATCGTACAGCGAGGATTGCGAATCCTGCGAGGATTGCGAATCCTGCGAGAATTGCGAATCCTGTGAATCACCATGCGACAAGTCAGAGTACGGCAACTTATAGTAGTCCGAATTAATTTCGGACAACGCCAGGAAGCCATTGCGCTCCCCCCCGTACTCTATGAATACGGCCTGCAACGACGGTTCTATGCGGACAACTCGAGCTAAATATACATTCCCTTTTATGGGCTTTTTTCCTAAAAGTTCCGAATCATAGTCAACAAGTTCGTCACCATCTAATACAGCTACGCGTGTCTCGTCTGGATCGCGCGCAGTAATTAATATTTTTTTCGTCATTATAAAAATTCTCCAATGTGAATAAAAGGCGAATTAATCGCCTAATAAATGATATATTATGTGCGCAAAATATATGTTGCCGGATTGCGGAGTCAACAAATCTGAATATTCGCAGGAGATAATAATCTCGCGGTATATACCCAATCATAAAAAGAATGGATGGCAGGAGTCTCGAAGCGCAGACGAAGGGCTGTACTAAACGTACTGCCCGAGTCGAGCATCGAAACGACGAACCAGACATCTTTTTATGATTGGGTATAAAAGAGTCAAATTTATTTTGCGAAAATGGGGTAGGATGAGGATTAAGATAACGCACAAACGCAAACAAAGCAACCCCTTTAGCAAATTGCCAACGCAAACGTTGGTCGAACAAGTCGCAATGTAAAGAGGTATGTGCCATCGTAATCTATACTCCACTGTTTCCCGTTAAGATGTAATTTGCAATAATTCCATAAGGGACTTGTAAACAATATCATGTTTCATTGCGTGGCAGAAGCCAGCCCCCCAGAAGAAACGACTTGACGTTTTATCATCATATACCCAAGCACAAAAAGTTTATCAGTTCGTCGTTTCGAAGAGCAAGTCGGGGCCCCAACATCACAACTCCTCGCCCACATCACGACTTCCGCAGCGCAACCAAATCCTGCAGCTCAGCCGTCGTCATATCCGTGACAAACGCTTCCCCGCTTGCGACCGTAAGGTTCGCCAAGTCCTTCTTGCGCGAGATCATTTCGTCGATTTGCTCTTCGAACGTCCCCTTCGTCAAAAACCTATGCACCATAACATTCTGCTTCTGTCCAATCCTGTACGCCCGGTCCGTTGCCTGCGTTTCAACGGCTGGATTCCACCAAAGGTCATAGTGAATCACATGATTCGCCGCCGTTAAGTTGAGTCCCGTTCCGCCAGCCTTCAGTGATACAAGCAAAATCCTCGTATTAAACTTCGTCTGAAAATCGTCAACGATCTGGTCGCGTGCCCCGCAACTGAGCCCTCCATGCAAAAACGGAACCCGCGCGTGAAAGCTCTCTTCCAGCAGGCGCACCAGAATATCTCCCATTTTCGTATATTGAGTAAATATAATGACTTTCTCCGACGACGTTTCGTCTATCTCGCGCAATATTTCTTCCAACAGCTCCGTCTTCCCCGACTGCGCAATCGAGGGCACGCCCACCTTTGTGTACTGTGACGGATGATTGCAAATTTGCTTCAGAGCATTAATCATGCTGAGAATCAGCCCACGGCGAGCAATGCCGCTCGACTCGTCGATTTTATCCAAAGCATTTTCCACAACCCCTTGATATAACGCCGCCTGCTGCGCAGTGAGAGAGCAATAGCGGTTGTTTTCAATCTTCTCGGGCAAGTCAGATATAATACTTTTGTCGCTCTTAAGTCGCCGCAAAATAAACGGTGCCGTAACTTTTTTGAACAGCTCCAAACTATGCGCATCATGACTGCGCTCGATTGGCGAGGCGTAACGCTGCACAAAAGATCTCTGCGACCCCAAGTAATTTTCATTTGTAAAATCAAATATATTCCAATATTCCAGCAGCCTATTTTCCACAGGGGTGCCGCTCATCGCTATTTTGTGCGCGGCGTTGATGCCCTTTACAGCCTTTGACTGCGCGGTGTCTGAGTTTTTGATGTTTTGAGCCTCGTCAATGACGATCAGGAACCAATGCCTCTTGTTGAGCTCCTTCATGTCACGTCGCGCCAGACCATATGACGTAATCAGCACATCTATGTCGTCAGGAATAGGGTCGTCCTTGCGATTTTGCCCATGATATATAAACAAACGAACGCTAGGGGCAAACTTTTCAAACTCCTTTTGCCAATTGCTCAGCAAGCTCGTCGGAACAACAATCAGCACCTTTTCTCCGTTGGCAATGGCGCCTTCATTCTTGAGAGCCAATATAACCGCAACAACTTGTAGAGTCTTACCTAGCCCCATGTCGTCCGCAAGTATCGACCCAAAGCCGAGGTTAATGTTTTGCATCAGCCAATGAAAGCCGCGCTCTTGATATGGGCGCATTGTGGCGCAAAGATTGGCGGGTAGAGGGGTCGGCTTGACCTGCGTAAGCGGCAGCAACAGGGACTCCAGCTTCGAATCCAGCATGACGCTCGCTCCGTCGATCTCGCCAGCAAGTGCGGCTTGCATGAAGTCGGCGTGGTCCATTCTGCTGGGGAGCTTGTCGATTTTGCTCAGGAGTTGCAGCATTTCTTTTTCATCCAGGACAACATATTCGTCTCGGATGCGGACTAGCCCATGGGCTTTATCAACGAGCGCCACAAAATCCTCAATGCTCATATCATTGGAGCCAATCGCAATGCGCCAATCGAAATTCAACATGGACGTGACATTCACCAAGCTTTTGATTGAGGATTTGCTGTCTTTGGTTTTCACGTTTAACATAAACCGAGGACGCAGAATGTTCCGAAGCGACTTTGGCAAAATTACTTCAACCCCCATCGATTTCAGGATGGGCAACACTTGCATAAAAATTTTTGCAAAGTCGTTGGTGCTAAAAATGACGTCCTCGTTCGAATCAACCGTACTCTCGAGCTCGGGTATGTACTCGAACAAAAGGCCCGCGTCGGATAGTAAGGATAGCCTGGCTTCTTTCGATTTAAACGCCGTCGCAAGCGGCACAGGGACATCATCCACCGCGACCAATACGTTGAGGCCAAAGGCGTCTTTCAGGGGCGGATTGGAGGCGGATGGCGTAATAGAGGAGTCTGGTTCTGGCGTATCGGAGGCTGATATCGTGTCTGATAGTAATGAATCTGGTGTTGGTATATCGGATGTTGATGGTAAGGAATCTGGTTCCGCATCGGAGGTTGATGGTAAGGAATCTGGTTCCGTCTCGGAGGCTGATAGTATCGAAAACGGATCTTGCGCGGGCGTATCGGCTGATGGCGTAGCATTCACCAGCAAATACAACTTATGGCGCTTATCCCACAAAAACAACCTAGACAACCAGTTGTTGATTGATGACGGAATCTCTCGTTCGGCAATCTTGCTGGATCGAGGAATCAACGTATTCGCAAAAAACAACTGAACTATCTTATTCTTTTCGTGTGCCGCTAGCCCCGTCGGAAGTTTATCTTGAATATACGCCGCAATAAAAAGCGCCGCCGCCGAAATAACCTGCTGTATTGGCGGCAACGGGGCATCGCGAAACGTGATCGCGTCCACAGGGCACATCTCCGCAAGCTGCGCGCACGTGTGCATCACATTTGTATCACAAAGCGCCGGAATCCAGCGAATAAACGTCTCGCCGGAATCATTTTGCAAAACCTGCGGGATGATGGCCGACTTTTCAACGAGCCTGCTTGCGAAGACGAAAATCGTGTGCATAAAGCGCAAATTATAGCAAACTTTGTGCAAATACGAGTTCGGCATGCGCGAAAAAAAGCTCGCCAGAGCTTGCAGCGACTCGCCTTTGTTAAACAGAGTGCCTGCGTAAATTTTTAAAATCCCGTGCGTGTCGCCTAAATCCACGGAAAAATTGCCAATCTGCGAGGGGTCGCCCCAGTGCTCCAGGAACACATCCTCGTCGGAAAGCTTGGGGCGCGGTTTGATTGAGTCCACGATTTTCGCGTGCGTGCTCCAGTGTTTGTAGCATGATTCCAGGATTTTTAGGAAATCCTTTTCGTAAAAAATTGGCGGTTCACACGAGATTATCTGCATTGTGCGCGCGAGGATGTTGTCAATTTTAGCAAAATTTATCGCGTCCAGGCGGGCAGGATCCGGGGGCGAGGGCGAGGGCTGCTGCGCATTAAACTCCAACAGGGGCGCCATCACCACGTCACCAATTTTCGGAACTTGTTGCCGTTGCTCTAAGCTCCCGTCCTTAAAATCGTCCACCATATCCAGCAAATTGCATCCGCGCAGATTGAATAGCGTGAACGGATTCTTGTCGATCTCGTCGCTTATCACATACACAAGCGCGGCCAAATGCTTGCAGGGCATAGCCCAATCCGGACAATCGCAAAAGGCCGAGAGTTCGCTCCACTGGGTTGGGAAAAGTTGAATGTCTCGTTGCTGCAATTTATCTAAAATTTGCCGGGGAAGCTTTTTCTTTACAAGCGAAGACAAAATCAAAGGGGAACTGTTTACTATATCTTTAATTGCCGCAAGTTGAGGTATTGAAAACATAGGCACTTCGATGACCACCTTATATGCAGATGGATGCGAGCCATCCACCAGCGCCGACACCCTATTGTCGATGAGTTGGACCCTCCGCACGCGCCCTCTGTTGCAATATGACCTTCCGCGAGGGAGACGATTTTCGTATGATATGCCGTTGAATGCTTCCAGCCATTTCTGGCCCCACCAAGTTTTCCCGTATGTGCGTACCATTTATACTGCAAATGTGTTAAGCTAGCGATACCCGCTTTGTACCATACATTAAAACCTAACGCAAAGTTTATAAATTTTAATTGCACGCTCTGCATGTTGTTAATAGATCTGTTGCGAAGTTCTTATTCAACGCAGCAGGAATCAACATATCTATTATTCTGCATCTATTTGATTCGTACTCGTCAAATCGAGTACAATTAAAGGGGGCGTTTTTACTGCAGTGGCGCGTGGCAGCGCAATTATGAATTTGCTTCTTTTTACGAAAAAAGCCAAAGGATTCGCATTAATTGAAGTGACCATAGCCCTTTGCGTCATGGGCGTGTTGGCATCCGCTGCGCTCCCTCTGTTCAAGGCCGCCGTCTCCTACTCGAAGACCGTGCAGACGCGCCGCGCGCTCGAGTATGCGCTGCGGTCATTGGCTGTGTACGCGCTGGAGAACGACCGCCTCCCTTGGGCAGCGCCCGACCACCGTGGGTTGGAGAACGAAGACGAGAAATTGATCGTCGGCGTTCTTCCGTACAAAAACCTTTGTGTTGAACAGCAGGTTGTGCAAGACGGATATAAGAACGACCTTTGGTATGTTGTGAATCCGAAGCTCACGATGTGGATCCCTTTGACTCCTTTGTCGCGGCAGTATGATCCGTTTTTGGCCATTCGCGTAAAAACAAATAATTTCAGGGTAATACAGGAGGACGGTTCTGAGGCGATTCATTTCGATCCGGAGGCTGATGACTTTGGCGCAGCAGCGTTGATTTACATTCCGCCGAAGTCACGCTATGCGCTTCAGGATATAGTGACAACCGATGGTGCAGGCTATGACACAATGATAGTGATCAAAGTTCCCGAAAAAACGTCTGGAGTAATTGTACGCTGGATTAGTCGCAACAATATAAGAACGATGCTTGGGTTGTCTTATAAAGATAGGTCTTCACCTTTTAATAACTAGCGATAACTAGTTATTGTTTTTCCTCAAACTATGCCGAGGCCCCCAGAGCAAACGGTTTGAAGTTCTTTGTTGCCCAAAGCTTCGGCGAGGATGAAGATTCAAATCGTTTTTATGGGCAGGTAGAGTCTAATCCTTGTATTACAACAACTTTCAAATCGTTTGTTACTGTGACTTGGTATATCACCACCTCCAACTATCCGAAGGATATGGCTATTGATATTGATCTTGATCTTGATATTGATCTTGATATTGATCTTGATCTTGATATTGATATTGATATTGATCTGGCTCTTGCTGTTGTACTATTTTGTCTCGACGATGTAAAATTGTCTGATTACGATTTTTTACGTCGTTTTCTGTGCGTTGAAGTTCTCTGCCTATTTTGGTCCACTTCGGTCCCCACTCTTGAACAAGCGAAATTAAACGCTCCTCTTCTTCAGAGGTCCACTCCCTTTTCTCTACATGTGGACTCAGATAATTATACCAGCGCTCCCTGTATCGACGTGGAGCCCTACCATTTCCCATTCCATCCGCAATCAGCTTCCAGGATCGGGTGCCATATATCGTGACCAATTCATACAACCGATTATCTTCCTCCCGAGAGAAATGTCGTTTTCTTATGCGTGATGGCGTCTGCGCATTCCTGGAGTTCACATTTGGCACAGGCGGAACGCCAAAGATAGACGCCCCGCAGCTTTGCACACAGAAAACAGATAAAATTATCGAAAAATAGACAATGTGTAACATAAAAAATAATCCTTGCAATATATTTACCCTTAATCATTATTGTACATGACTCTATAATTAATTGCAAATCTGAACGACAAATATTTGAGTTGAACGTTTGCAGGGGAAAGGAAGGCAGCAGGTGCAATACGCGCTCCAGTATCTAAAAAGACTATATGACATATTCAAGCCGTTTATACTTGGGACGCCCAATAAACTGCTTTCATAACAAACAATTTGAAGCGTGTTGTGACTCAAATTTTTATCGAGACAAAACTTAAAATGATTTTCTATGAAAAGGCTATCGCTAGTGGCATATCACCAAGCTATACCTGCCCACAAAAACAATTTGAATTTTTATCCTCACCTATGCCTTGTATTACAACGAATTTCAAATCGTTTGTTATTGGGACTTGGCATCGAAAGGCTATCCAAAAAAGGAATCTAACTCTGTATACTCACCATCAAAATGGCCAAAACCTGCTCCATTTTTCAAATTTGGATCTGCTGCTGGAGATTGCGGATGTATAATTAAAGTTGGCGATTGTACATCCGAGTTATGCTGGGGCAGGACGACATCGTTGCGACGTGAAATTTGCCGGAAACGATTCTTCACATTCTCTGCGCTGCGTCCCTCAAATTGCGCCGCTATCTTATCCCACTTATACCCCCACAAAGAAACAAGCTTGCATAAAAGCGCATCGTCTTGGGGGGGCCACAGCACCCCCTGGCATTGTGGAGCCAGGTACGAATTCCAGCGTTCCTTGCACTGACGTGGAGTCCTATCTGTCATCCCACTCGCAATTTGCGTCCAACAATCAGGGCCATTGGTGCCATACATATCGACCAATTCACGTAACTGATCATCTTCGTCCTGAGAGAATTTTTGTCGTGATGGCCTCTGCGCATTCCCGGAGTTCACATCTGGCATGGGCGGGACGCCAAATCCAGACGCCCCGCAGCTTTGCACACAGAAAACAGATAGAATTATCGAAAAATAGACAACGTGTAACATAAAAAATAATCCTTGTAATATGCTTTCTCCCTTAATCATTATTATACAAGACTATATAATCAATTGCAAATCTGAACGACAAATCAGTTGAACGTTTGCGGAGGAAAGGGAGGCAATGCGCCTGCCAGTATCCGAAAAGACTCGATGACATGACTAAAATGTTTATATTAGAGATTCAAATAAGCTGTTTTTATAATAAACTATTTGAAGATTGTTGTTGCTTAAGTTTTTATCGTAACAAAACTTCAAATTGTTTTTTATGAAAAGGCCATCGTCCCTAGCATATCACCAAGTTAGAATGGCCATCAAAAAGGGAAATCAAAATCGGGATTCCCAGGATTTGAAAAATCAGTCCCAAAAGTGCAAAAACCTGTATAATCATACATATCTGGATCTCGTCGTGGTTGTACTGGGACTGGTGGTTGTACTGGGACTGGTGGTGCGACTGGTACTGGTGGTTGCACTGGCATTTGTACACCTGGATTTTGCGATTGCATCGGACTGAATCGCTGATGTGAAAGCGTATGAAAATGATTCTTCACATCGTTTGCTGAGCGTTGAAGTTCATTCCCTATTTGAGCCCACTTATGCCCCAAAGCGCGAACACGCGAGCATAAATACCTATCTCGCTCGGGGGTCCACGGCGCATGATCAACCTGTGGGCTCAAGTAGTTCATCCAGCGTTCCCTGCATTGACGCGGAGTCTTAGTTCCCATTGCATTGGCAATTTGCTTCCAAGCATAGGGGTCATACTGAGAAACCAATCTACGCAACTGAGCGTCTTCATCCGGAGAGAAACGCGGTCGTGATCTCACATGTATTTGCGCCTGCGCATTACCAAAGTTCACACCTGGTACGGGCGGGACTGCTTGAAATCCAGACGCCCCGCAGCTTTGCACACAAAATACAGACAGCATGATAGAACAATAAACAACGTGTAACATGATAAACACTCATTTGTGATAGATTCATCCTTAGCTCTACTATACAGAGTTTTCTAATTGATTGCAACTCTGGGTATCAAAGATTTGAGTCGAACGTTTGCAAGGGAAAGGAAGGCAATAGACCTGTTGCGAAAGCTGCGTCAACACGGCAAGAATCAACGGCCCAAAAGGGCTTTCGCAACAGGTCTATTACACAATTTGAAAATTATTGTGACTCAAGTTTTTATCGTAACAAAACTTCAAATTGTTTTTTTATGGAAAGGCCATCGTCCCTAGCATATCACCAAGCTAGGAGGGCTGTCCCAAAAAGAAATCATAAGCCGCCCCAAAAAATAGATGATTATCATTAAAATGGAAAAAACCTCCCACAGAAGCCCAAGTATCCGGATTTTGCTGAGGTATCACGGGAACTGATTGCTGTTGCACCGGACTGAATCGCCAACGTGAAAGCTGCTGTCCCAAAGAGGAATCATAAGTTATCCCAAAAAATAGATGATTATCATCAAAATGGAAAAAACCTCCCACAGAATCCCAAGAATCTGGATTTTGCTGAGGTATCACGGGAACTGATTGCTGTTGCACCGGACGGAAATTCAGACGTGAAAGCTTATGAAAATGCGTCTTCACATCGTTTTCTGAGCGTCCACCAAGGGCACGCCCTATCTGCGCCCACTGGTGAGTCCCCAACTCCTGAACAAGCTCGCGTAAACGCGCATCTAGCTCGGGGGTCCACGGCACATGATCGAGCTGTGGACTCAGGTAGTTGCACCAGCGCTCCTTGCACTGACGTGCATTCCTATTTTCCATTCCACGGGCAATTTGCTCCCAACAATTACGGCCATTGGTGCCATGCCTCGCAACCAATTCACGTAACTGCTCATCTTCCTCCTTAGAGAATATTTTTCGTGATGGCTTCTGCGCATTACCGGAGTTCACATCTGGCATAGGCGGAACGCCAAAGATAGACGCCCCGCAGCTTTGCACACACAAAACAGATAGCAAAATAGGACAATGAATGGCGTGTAACATAAAAGATAATCACTGAGAGATACTGTTTCTTAAGTATTATTATACAAAACTCTGCAATCAATTGCAAGTTTAGGCAATAAAGAGACGAGTTAAGCGTTCTTATCTTGACGCACGGGACCCCGTATAGATGACATGACTAAAATGTTTATACTGGGGAGCACATCATGTTCCCGCACACAATTTGAAAGTCATTACAATACAAGGGTTAGGATGAGACAAAACTTCAAATTGTTTTTTTATGGAAAGGCCATCGTCCCAGGCATATCACCAAGTTAGAAGGGCCATCCAAAATGGAAATCAAAATCGGGATTACCAGGATTTGAATAATCAGTACCAAAATTGCCAAAACCTATATCATCATTCCAATCTGAATCTGGTGGTGGTGCGACTGGGACTGGTGATGCGACTGGGACTGGTGATTGGACTGGGACTTGGACTGGGACATCTGGATTTTGCTGTGGTATTTTCTGACATAAAACTTCATAACGTTGCCTCACCTTGCCTGGTGCGCGTCCACCCAGTCTACGCCCTATCTCATCCCAGTGCCTCCCCAACTCATCAACAAGCTCGCATAAACGCGCATCGTCTTCGGGGAGCCACGGCGCATATAACTGTGGGTTATCCACGCCAGCGATATCTTTCCTGAAATAATGATTCTTCACCTCGTTTGGTGCGCGTCCATTCAGTCTATGCGCTATCTGCGCCCACTTACTCGTTCCAAGCGTATCAACAAGCTCGCGTAAATGCGCATCTTCTTCGGGGGTCCACGGTTCATGATATAGCGGTGAACTCAGGTAGTGACTCCAGCGATCCCTGCACTGACGTGCATCCCTACCTACCATTTTACTAGCAATTTGTCCCCAATTACGACCCTTGGGGCGATACTTCCCAACCAATTCACGCAACCGGTCATCTTCCTCCGGAGAGAATCTTTTGTGTGATGGCTTCTGCGCATTACCGGAGTTCACATCTGGCATGGGCGGGACGCCAAAGATAGACGCCCCGCAGCTTTGCACACAGAAAACAGATAGCATGATGAAATAGTAAACAACGTGTAGCATGATAAACACTCATTTGGATAGATTCATCCTTAGCTCTATTATGCAGAGTTTTCTAATTGATTGCAACTCTGGATATCAAATTTGTCACACATATTTGTAAACCTACACAGAAGTGTCACATCATCACGTATTGCTGAACCCATTCTTTCGTCCTACAATTAACTAAGGAATGTATTTATCTTGCCCATAAAAACAATTTGAAACTTATTGTGGGGCGGGTTTGTTTGTACAAATTCACGCCGTTTAAAAATTTAAGCCATTAAAAAAATGTATAAATAGGGGGAAGCATGCTTCATAATAATATTAGTAAGAATAGTTGGCATATAGGGATGTCTGCTTTTGTTTTTTTTGTCGCGTTTGCACCAGTTGCGTTTTCGTCCCAGGAGGCGCCTATTGCGGAGTGGACGGTTGCGGCGGATGACCTCGCTCGGGCCCCACATATGACAGAGTTTGAGCGCCAGGACGTTGGGGATGTCCCTGCTGTATCAAACGCTGCCGCGATTGCAGAGGCGTCACGTGCTCTGCAGGCGGAAGGCAGCTCGCTGGATGCTGTTGCACGCTCTATCGTGCCATATGGTTGTTGAGTTGGGATGCGTGGGTTGTTTAGCTGGAATACAGTAATTTCGCGGTTCGTTGAGTTGGGGTCGTGATTTCGCAGGTTATTGAGCTGGGTACAGTAATTCTGCGGTTTGTTGAGTCGGGGGGCAATGATTCCGCACGTGCCCTATTAGGAAAGTGGCAATTATTACAAAGGAGGAAATTTTATGCAAACAGAATTAACACTCAGCGTTGGCGGTTTGCCTCCTATGTCGGCTCGTGGCTGCATTCAGGAATTGAAGGCCGCCCCTCAAGGGGAGTTTCGTCGCACAGTCAACGGCGATCTGATTTTTCTCGGCAGCACGAATCACAAGTATTGCACGACAATTCGCTGCTGGGATCACGCGGCCATTGCGACGGATGGCCTTCAAATAGGAGAGCGGGTTATCGTTGGGTGCATACAGCCCTTGTGCCAAAAAGTGGCTCCAAGTGAGGACTGCGCAACGCTAAGTCGTGATGTTGTTCCTGGCTCCGTACTCATTGCGGACGAGCGCAATCAGCAATTTACCGCGTTTAAAGTCGAGCCATCGGACTCTTCCAGCGCAGAGGCGACAACTCGTGTGACGTTTACTGATGCGCATGGGGTGTTGTTTGTGTTTTTCAGGCCTCGGCTGGCAATGCGAGTCGTGTCTTTTGCGCTGACGGTTGATGAATGGAAGGGGAAGTCCGGTTGGGTGTTGGAGCTTGAAGAGATTTAGGGGGAAGTTTTTATTCTTGTGAATGGCAATTTAAATGTGATTCTTCTGCTAACGATCTTTGTGACTCATCACGAATAAATTCGCATTCTGTGTCTGTGAAATCGTTAGCAGTGTCTTCGTGTTCACGTTTCGCTAGCGTCAATACGTAAAAGTTGTAGCGTCCATACGTAAAAGTTGTCCACGCGAAGTCTTTCCAGCTACGTACTACGCGTCATTATTCGTAGCGTCGTCAGGCGTTCGCACGGATGTGCTTGGCGTCCTCTGTAGGGCCGTGCTAAGTGTTCTTGGCGGCAGTGAATCGCTACTCGTGTCCAGTAACGAAGCGCTGGCCGCTTTTGGCGGTAACGAATAGCTAGGCTCGTCATACACGCTAGGCGTCCTCTGTAGTGACACGCTAGGTGTTCTCGGCGGTAGCGGGTCGCTATATTTACTAGACGACAGCTCGTCGCTAGGCGTCCTCTGTAGTGACGTTGTCCTCTGCGGCAAATCGCTACCCGCAGGCGCTATTGACGGCAGTGCGAAGCTAAGCGCACCCGACGCATTCATGCTCACCGAGCTTACTCCTAGAACTAAACTTAATGTTGCGAAAATGTATTTCATTTTATATCTCATACGTAAAACATACCCAGGCGTGAATGTGCCAAATGCCGGATAGTTTGTCAATATGGGATTCTGCACACAATTCGCTGGAGTAAATTATTATCACGTTTGAAGTTTATACCTGCCCATTTTAGCTCGCGTCCATACGTATTGGTGAAATAAGAGGTACTATTTCTTGCTCCCTTATAGATAGAATATAAGTATTGTCGCTCGCAATAACTGTTGTATGCTGTCGGGCGACAGTCCTATCGCGAAAGCTGTTTCAGCTCAGCAGGCATCAACTGCCCCAAACGCGGTTTTCGCAGTAACTCTAATATAAATAATTTATTTTCTTACGCGTTTATGTTGAAGCCTTATGAAAGAGGTGTAATAATGAATATATAAGTTAGATTTGGAATAGGGGAATTTTATATGAAAGTATTCGCAAGGTTTGCAGTATTGACTTGCGTTAGCGCAGTCGGATTAGGCGTATTGGAGAACGCAGAGGCATCTCGTCTACGGAGTCCTACTCCTCCTCCTATCATACGCTCACGCGTTACGTCTGCCAGCACCGTTCGCCCAAAGAGCCAAACTCCTCCAGCTAATTCGAATAATTTCGTTTTGAGACGTCTAATATCTACCATCTCGAACGTGCAAGGCGCCGCTAGTACAATGGAAGATTATTATTTCAAGGTCAGATCGCTCTTGAAGGCGCATTTAAATGATTTCCGTTTATTAAGACAATATTGCAATGACAATGGTTACGATACTAAGACTGTCGAAGATATTACTGCACATGCAAACGAGTTTGCGTCTCTGTTAGAGCAAGTCGCGGCTGCACATAAAAAATGCCTAAGTCTGCACCGTTGTGTCAATAGAGGACGAGTGATTGTAGAAGAATTACAAAAATATCCACAGCCGCAACCAAAATCTGAAAAGGAGGCTGACTCGTCAAACGCAGAGAGTCCGCCAGACAGTGATTCCTCTAGCACTGGTTTGGGAGGAGAAGATGAAATCGATTATTTTGCTGCGCCGTTTGGTAATTCAGAGCCCAAAGTTACTGACGAATCGGGGGGCCCATTGCCAGATCCAAAAAAGGAGGTATCTCTGAGCGAAGACGATTCACGGGATATTACATCGCAAGTGAGTGGATTAGGTCGCGATGTTGAGGAGGACTTTGGCTATCCATCTGAGAATACATCGTCAGATGAGAAGGCACCTGACGAATCGGGGAGCCCATCGTTAGAGCCAGAAGATGAGGGATCTCTTGCGAATCTGCAGGATGCAGGGGAGGCTGACTCGCCAAACGCAGAGAGTACGCCAGACAGTGATTCCTCTCGCACTGGTTCGGGAGGAGAAGATGAAGTCGATTATTTTGCTGCGCCGTTTGGTAATTCAGAGCCCAAAGTTACTGACGAATCGGGGAGCCCATTGCCAGAGCAAGACGTTACTGACGAATCGGGGAGCCCATCGTTAGAGCCAGAAGAGGAGGGATCTCTTGCGAATCTGCAGGATGCAGGGGAGGCTGACTCGTCAAACGCAGAGAGTCCGTCAGACAGTGATTCCTCTAGCACTGGTTCGGGAGGAGAAGATGAAAATGAGGCTGACTCGCCAAACGCAGAGAGTACGCAAGACAGTAATTCCTCTAACACTGGTTTGGGAGGAGAAGATGAAATCGATTATTTGGCTGCACTGTTTGGTAATTCAGAGCCCAAAGTTACTGACGAATCGGGGAGCCCATCGTCAGAGCAAGGAGGTCACACACCTGACGAATCGGGGAGCCCATCGTCAGAGCAAGGAGGTCACACACCTGACGAATCGGGGAGCACATTAGATGATGGTGGTCCAGGGGAGTATGATGAGGCACTTGACGAATCGGGGAACCCCTTTTCAGATGATCTTTTGGCTGAAATTCGGGGAAAAATAGAAAGAAAGAGAAAACTTCAGAAAGAATTAAGAACAACAACAAAAGAAATCACAGATCTGCAAAAACGTCTCCCCGAGAAGGACCGCATACTCGTTAAATCGATGCAAAGTAGTGATTCAGAAGCAGATTCTTTATTGGATGATTAGTCTTGAGATGTTTATCTGCCCATAAAAACAAGTTGAATTTTTACCCTCGTTCAACTCTTGCATGACAACGATTTTCAACTTGTTTGTTCTGGGGGCCCGGGATACCGCCCCATAAAAACAAGTTGAATTTTTACCCTCGTTCAAGTATCGTACGGCAACGATTTTCAACTTGTTTGTTTTGGGTATATAGGCCGACGTCCATCCTGCCGCTAATACGCGACGCCAAATGACGTCCGTCCTAGGGATATAATCACTTTACTGCAGCGTTTCTTTAACTCCTCGCGATGTGCGCCGGGAATGCTGTCATCATAGCGAGCATACACGATTGCGGCTTGGGAGTTAAAATCTTCCAATTGGATTTTTTGAGATGTGGATATTCCTGGAACAGCTTCAATTGATACAATTTCAATATCGTTCGGATGGCTCGCTTTTATATCCGCAAACGCCGCAAAATACGCAACGGCATCCATCTTCCTGATTTCTTCGGCCAGCGTCTCGGTTTTCGGAAAAACGAAGTGCACCGTAGTAACCATCTCTTTGTTCGCTTCCTTCTGCGCGACTACTGTGACTTTTTTGAGGGCAACCGTAGGGACCATAACCTTATATCCCCCGCAGCCTGTAAGCAACGTAAGCAAAGCAGTTAATGTGACAAATGCGCCATAATTTGGCATTGGTGATCTTTTGAAAACGACTAGCCCGTAACGATGATAACGCGAATTATGTATTAGTAGAAAGATATCCGTATACAAATTAAAGAAGCAGGAAGGGCTAACAAAGACCCCTCCCCGTCAAGACGAGGAGAGGCAGTTCTTTTAGGGGGAAGAACTTTAGCGTTGGTCTCTCAACCAACCTAAGGAGCAATATACATCCATTCTAGGGTGATGCGCAAGCATTTTTTTTTAGAATGTTTTTTGTGCCTTTTACTGGGACTACTCCGCTACGCCTCTTCATAAAAACGATTTGAAATTCGTTGTAATTTAACACTTAAACAGAGGTAAACGTTTAAATTGTTTGTTATGAGGACCATGTACATACGCACGGATTTGACAAAAGTTGTAGCTATTGCTCTATAATGAACACAGGGGAACACTAAATTGTTCATATATTGTGGAAAGCTTTCGTTGTGTATTAACCGTGTGTATTACGACACTGATCGTAGCATTTTTTACGCTGGAACTGGCGAACAGGCACATGCGCTACGAATTTTTGGTCAAGGGGGACGTTTGCATCGCGTTTGACAGGAAAGAGGAAACGTTGAAAGTTATAGGGATAAAGGGCTGCATTTCCATCCCGCTGAATAAAACTCCTGAGCAGCAAATTCGCGAGCAAGTCGAGGCCGAGCTGGGTAAGCAAGCAAAAAAGGGGTTGGTGCATAAATCAAATGACGCAGACGATAACGAAGAATAAGCCTATAACTGGGGTATCTATGCCCATAAAAACAATTTGAATTTTTGTTACGAGCAAATCCTTGCATTTTAACGAGTTTCAAGTTGCTTGTTTTGGGGAGCAGGTCTAAATGTCAGGGCCTACGAAGGTTTTTGGTTAATGCCGACTAATGAAGATTTTTGGGCGCGGGCCGGAGTTATCCTCGTATCAGAAAACTTCATTGGATGTGCGATCTCTTCATAAATAAAACTCCGTTCAGGACAGATGAATCTCGATA
Organism: Holosporales bacterium; assembly: GCA_031270515.1. Lineage (GTDB taxonomy): Bacteria > Pseudomonadota > Alphaproteobacteria > BNTO01 > BNTO01 > JAIRNK01. Next base: position 27,375 of record JAISXM010000073.1, read on the forward strand.
CCAATGAGTTGACATATCCCGTGTTTTTTGTGATTCTGGATGAGTGCCCTTGTGGCGGAATTGGTAGACGCGATAGACTCAAAATCTATTACCTTCCAGGTGTGGGAGTTCAAGTCTCCCCGAGGGTACCACTTGTTTTTATGGGAAGGTCCCGGGGCCCCATAACAAACAGTTTGAACGCCGTTGTATACTAAGGTTTTTATCGCTGCAAAAATTCAAATTGTTTTTATGGGAAGGTTCTATGGCTTCCGTCGTGTTATCTCTGCGCGATATAAAAAAAACGTACACACAAAGTGGCAATCAGCTGAGCATCCTTAATGGGATAAGCTTTGATTTATCCGCAAACGACACAGTCGCCCTCACTGGGGCCAGCGGCTCAGGAAAGACGACGCTGCTTCAGATCATGGGGTTGATTGACTCGCCTACGGAAGGGGCGGTGTCTATCGACGGCAACGTGGTCAAGGCGGACCTGCGGGACCAATATCGCCGCACGCACATTGGCTTTGTGTACCAGCATCACCACTTATTGCCCGAGTTGACCGCGCTTGAAAATGTCGCAATGCCGCAGCTCATAGCAGGGCAAGCGCGCAATGAAGCCAACGAACGGGCGCGATCCCTTTTGCATGAAATGGGGCTCGACCACAGGGCGGCCCATTTGCCAGCGCAGCTTTCGGGCGGCGAGCAACAGCGGGTCGCAATCGCAAGAGCTCTAGCGAATTCGCCCAAAATATTGCTTGCCGATGAGCCGACGGGGAATCTGGATGACCGCACCGCACAGCATGTGTTCGAGACGCTGATGCTGGCCGCTCAGCAAAAGAACATTGCGGCAGTGGTTGCGACTCATAACATGGAGTTGGTGCGATATATGAGCCGACATGTGGAGCTGCGCCTGGGGGCGTTGGATGAGCGACATTAGCATCACCAACCTGATGCGCGGGGTCGGGTGCCCTATAGCCAGCCTATACCTCAGCGTCGCTCCTAAGCAGCCTAGCCTCGATTCCAGCCTCGCCCTTACGACCTCCGCCTAGCTCCCCATATATACCAGCATCGCTCCTAGTATCTATCCCAGCTTACGCACTCAGCGCGTCCTTCAGCAGCTTGCCCGGTTTAAATTTAGGTGAGCGATGCGCAGGAATATGGATTTTCTCTCCAGTGCGAGGGTTCCGGCCATCAGACGCAGGCTTATCCACGCCCAAGAATGAACCGAATCCAACCAAACGCACCTCATCCCCTGCTTTGAGTGCCTCTGTTATAGAGTCGAACACCGCCTCCAATGCCTTCTCTGCGTCTACCTTCGTCAGGCCGCTCTTGTCGCTTATACTTGCGACTAATTCGCTTTTGTTCATGTTTAACCTCTCCAAAAAAGTTCCTGATTGCATATTAGTCATGAGCATTATGGTCGGTCAACGGTTTTGTCGCAGTTTTTTACAATTTTCTTCATATTTGTGGGCTTTTGCCCCAGCGAGCAGCCTTGCGAGCACAAAAATTGCGGATGATCCTTCTTTTTTTGGTATGCTGACAAGAGATATTTTAGAGCGCGTTTAACCATGCCTGTTGATATTCTAGTTGTTGATGACGAAATGGACATATGTGACTTGGTCGGGGGAATATTAACCGACGAAGGCTACGAGGCGCGCTATGTCCTTGACGGAGTCAGTGCCCTCAGCGCCATTCGCGACAGGCAGCCGGGATTGGTGATCTTGGACGTGTGGCTTGGGGACGGCTCCAGGGACGGACTGAAGATCCTAGAGACCATCAAAAGGGACCATCCTTATGTGCCTGTCGTAATGATGAGCGGGCATAGCACGGTCGACACTGCGGTGTCTGCAATAAAGATGGGGGCGTACGACTTTATAGAGAAGCCGTTCCAAGCGGACAGGCTGTTGTTGATTGTGCAGAGGGCGATTGACGCAGCCAGGTTAAAGCGCGAGAACGATGAGCTGCGGGTTCGGGCTCCTTTTTTGTGCTCACTGGCCGGCATTAGCCACAATATCCAAGATATCAAGCAGCAGCTCAACTCCGCGGCGCAAACGAACACGCGCATATGCATTCATGGCCCTGCTGGGTGCGACAGAGAGGCGATTGCTCGCTATGTGCAAAATATGTCGCATAGACAAGAGCAGCCGTTCCTGTCGATTAACTGCGCGTCTACGCCTGTGTCGCAAATAGATGCGGAGTTGTTTGGACTGGACATAATTAATGTGGATGACCAGGTGCCGAGGAAGATTGGCTTGGTAGAGAGGGCGCACAACGGCACGCTGTTTATTGACGAGATATCTGCGCTGCCGATGGGGGCGCAAGCGCATCTGATGCAGTTCTTGTACAATGGCGAATTTACGCGCATTGGCGGGACGGCGGTCATCAGCGCCAACGTACGCGTTATCACGGGCTCCAGCCAAAGCGTCGATGAGCTGCTGAACAACAAGGACTTCTCTACAGATTTGTTTTACAGGACGCATGTCGTGTCTGTGTCGATACCGCCGCTGTCGAGCCGGACATGTGACATTGCTCTGCTGGCAAAGCAATTTTTAGCGGCAATTGCCATGGCTCAAAACATCCCAGTGAAAAATTTGACCCCCGACGCACTTGCCGTGTTGGAGTCATATTCTTGGCCAATGGACGTTCAGCAGCTGAAAAATGTGCTTGAGGCAAGCTTGATTATTGCGACAAGCAACGGTTCTACATGTATCAGCATAGAAGACCTGCCTCCGGAGGTGCTACATGGCGGGCAGTTCGTGCAGTCGTGGGACAAGAAGAGCGCGACCATCGCATGCCTGCCTATCAAGGAAGCGAGAGACGCGTTTGAGCGCGAGTATCTCATCGCGCAGTTGAAGCGGTTTGGCGGGCACATCTCTCAGGTGTCTAAGTTTATTGGGATGGACAGAGCCGCGTTGCACAGGAAGCTGAAACACTTGGGGATTAGCTCGGCTGATTCATTCGAAAACGAAGACATGGAGTAAGGCGCGTTTTAGGCGTGGGGCGGCTCGGGGACTGTGTTGCAATCAATTCCATTTAATCCATTAATGCGAAAATACTTCAAAATTTCCTGAATAGGAGGCCTTTTCGACGGATCTATATCCAACCCTCGGGAGATAACACGCTGCAAATCCTCAGACCAAGAAGCTAGCATACGCGCTTTCAACTTCTCGTGCCAATCTTTATCTATAGACAGTCTACGCACTTCTGCTGCACCCAATTCCGGAGGAAAGAGTGCTTGTCCAGTAAGAATCTCATAAATAAGAATGCACACGGAATACACATCGCACTTTTTTTGTGCATTAGCATAATCCGGACCTACAATATTTGCATCTGCCAAGCTATCATGCTCAGGTGCTTTGTAATTAGCGCTGTACACCCGTGCGAAAAGCTCAAACCGTACGTTTAGGGTGTCTGCAAAAGAATTTGCAATGCGCGCCCTATACTTCGTACCAGGAATAATACCTTGTTGATCAGGATCGTCTGCGGGTAGATACAAACAGATATCGTCTGGGTTCACATGACCGTCGAATAGATTTGCGTTATGTAATGCGCATATCCCCGTCAAAATATCCAAAATAAGTTGAAGTTTTGTTGGATTATCCCACGGCTGATCCCCTGAGCGTTTAGCGAGCGTGCGTTTCCAAGGGATCATAAAAAAGCGACCTAAATGGATGTAGAAATCCACTAAGCGCGAACTAGGATCTGCCGCTAATCGTTTATACGGCGCTATCTCTTGTAAGCACTCGTGCACCTGATCGCACCCATCAATGTATACTTTAGCAAGTCTTCGGGATGTTGGGGTGCCATCTTTAAGAAAAAGCACATCAACCATATTGGTAACACACATGTCCCCATCCAACGACGCCGGCACCTCACCGAGATCTGTGAAACTAGTATCGGGGGCTTTTAACACCGCATCCCAGTCAATTTTTTCTGATGGTGCAGCTTCGGCGTTTCCTGTCGCATCTGCATGATCAGGCCGCTTTTCGCGTGCCTCTTCCGTGGGCGGCGTTGTCATTATACGCGGAGCCTCAACGTCATCCGCTGTTGTGGCTTGGGTAGGCAATGTCACCAAAAACAAGGGACAAAGTCGAACGACGACTTTTAACGTTTTCAATAAATCATTCATATCACAACTCATCATTTCAACTTTATTATTTGACTCCTATATAGGTGCCAGTATAGCAGTTCTACTATTCAAGCACAATACGAATATCAATACTGTGCAGGTTCATAACATATGAGACAACTAGAACCATAAAAAATGAGCCCACTCGCAGAAGGTCGGACTTCAAAAGTTCAATTAACTTTGATAGCGTCATAGACTAATGATGATG
>JAISXM010000076.1 GCA_031270515.1 Holosporales bacterium
AAAGCTGGTGGGTTTGGAACGGTGCCGGCGTTTGGGTTTTCTATTGGGCAAGAAGTGTTGAATGCTGTAAGCGGGACTGCACTTATTACATACATTAATGGTGTGCTTGGGTTAACTCGAGCAGGTGTTCCGCTGTTGACCAATGTTCCCTCTGGGCAAAGTGTGTTGGATTTAGGTACTTCAGTCGCAACCACAGTAGGCCTCATACACGTCGACGGCAGCTTGATTGACATAATAAAAATCGCTGACGCCGAGCGCACATGGAACGGCTCAGCCTGGGCTTAATTTAGCATTGCTTATCAAAGGAACTCGTAACCCCAATTTTGTCGTTTTTTCTTTACCAACGTTATCGTTCCCCAAATTTATCAATTTTCCGTTTATCAGGTTTGCTACTTTTTCTGTCCCCAATTTTGTCGTTTTTTCTTTACCCAATTTTGCCGCGAATGAGTTATCATCAGCTCAGTGGTTTTATAGATAATGAGCCGTACCTATGCAAAACAGTGCATTAAAAGAAGATACAGGCAGTATTAGTTCTGTTTCGTCTGAAGAATTGAAGTCGTTCATAGAGCGCTTGGAAAAACTTGAGGAAGAAAAAAGCACAATAGGCGGATATATCCGCGATACATATGCTGAGGCAAAGGCTGGCGGGTTTGATCCGAAAATCATGCGAAAAGTACTAAAAATGCGCAGCATGAAATATGAAGACATCCTCGAAGAAGAAGAACTTTTGGAGACATACATGCAAGCGCTGAAGGCATAATTGCAAAGACGCGAACCTATTGCCGAGCGACCGGTACAGAAAATGATTTGTTAACCCTGGATTTTCATGAATGATCTTCCCCTCAGCCCAACGATGCAGCAATATGTTGCGATCAAAAAAGAGCACCCCGACAGCTTGCTATTCTACCGTCTGGGCGATTTTTTTGAGATGTTTTTCGACGACGCGGTCACTGCATCGCGCGAGCTGGATATCGCGCTGACGACCCGCGGCAAGCAAGGCGGGCAGGACGTCCCCATGTGCGGCGTCCCGATACATGCATACGAGCTGTACCTAGCCAAGCTGATTCAAAAAGGGTATCGCGTCGTTATATGCGACCAAATAGAAACCCCCGAGGAGGCGAAAAAGCGCGGCGCCAAAGGGCCACTAGCACGGGACATAACGCGCATTGTGACAAGCGGCACGATCACGGAAGAGGGGATGCTCCCGTGTGAGAACAACTATATCGTGGCGGCGTATTTGTCCCCGAAGGGCGTAATTGGCATTGCGGTGGCCGACGTTTCGACAGGCTTTTTAGGGTTAGAGGAAACATCGCAAAAGGAGCTGAGCGATGTGCTTGCTCGGTGGACTCCATCCGAAATCGTGGTTTCGGACGACATGTTCAACGCAATGCAGACGACCTTGGAGCCATGGAGGAAAAAACTAACCATATTACCTACGGCAAAATTCAACTCTGTAAATGCGGCGTATTTGCTGCAATCTGTTTATAATGTCCAAACGCTTGATATATTCGGGAATATATCTTCGGCCGAGTTGCAGACTGCAGGAGTATTGATTGACTATATAATGTCAACGCAATGTTGTCGTGATGTATCGCTGTCGGCGCCACAGTTAATCAATTCCGATGAGTATTTGTCCATCGATATGGCAACAAGGCGGAATTTGGAACTCACAGTGTCCGCCTCCGAACAGAAAAACAGTTCGCTGGTTGGCACATTAAACAACACAGCAACGGCATCCGGGCGCCGCCTGCTAATAAAGTGGGTGTCCGCGCCATTGCTGAATATTGCAAAAATAGAGGACCGATTAAATGATGTGGAATTCTTTGTAAAGAATACGCAAGTGCGTCGGAATACTCGCGAATTTTTGAAGAATCTACCGGATGTAGAGCGGATATTGTCGCGCATGGCACTGAAACGCGCAACGCCGCGGGATATAGGTTCGCTGCTGTTGGCCCTTGAGAAGTGCCGACAAATTAGCGACGAATTTCGCCAATGGGGGCCGAAGCCGTTGGCGCAGGCGTTTGGGGACGGGATGGTTCCGTCTGCAAATGCATCGGCTGCGTGGGACGAAATCGTTTCGCCTACAGACGCGTCTTGTCCTGTGCTTTGCATACAGCGTTTATGGCAGCACGCTGCGACCGTTGCCGGCCTAAAAGGGGAGCTCGAGCGCGCATTTAAGAAAGACCTGCCGCTACTAACAAAGGACGGCGAGTTTATTGAACACGGATACGACCCTCAGCTCGACGAATTCCGAGATTTGCGGGACCACGCCTCGGACAACTTACAACATCTGCAAAATCAATATGTTCAACAAACAGGGATTCACAATTTAAAAATTCGCAGCAACAACGTCTGGGGGATATACATCGAGGTCAGCACGAGCCAAGTCCCCAAAGTGCCGTTTGATTTTATACACAAACAAACGCTAACCAATTGCACACGATATACGACGAATGAGTTAACTAATTTAGAACAACGAATAAACCAAGCCGAAACATCATATTTAAAACGAGAAGTTGAAATATTAGAAATGTTCGTGCGACAGATATTGTCCATGCGGGATGATATAATTGCGATCTCGGAAATTCTTGCCTACATAGACGTCGTAGCCTCCGGAGCAGAGTTGGCCGTCACCAACAAATATGTCCGCCCAACGTTTTCCGACAAGCCGGAGCTCTCCATCGTCGGGGGGCGTCACCCAGTTGTGGAGCAGTCCTTCCGCAACAAAGACGAACACTTCTCCACGAATGACTGCGAGCTGAACCGCGACTGCAGGCGTTTTTTGCTGGTCACCGGGCCAAACATGGCGGGGAAAAGCACGTACTTAAGGCAAAATGCGCTGATCGTGATTATGGCGCAGATCGGGTACTTTGTGCCGGCCGAAAAAGCGCACATAGGGATCGTTGACAAAATATTCAGCCGCATAGGGGCGTCCGACGACTTGGCCTCCGGGCGGTCGACGTTTATGGTCGAAATGATTGAAACGGCCGCAATATTGCACCAGGCGACGAATAAATCCTTGGTCATATTGGATGAGATCGGACGCGGCACAGCTACGTATGACGGCTTGTCGATTGCGTGGTCAGTTAGCGAATATTTGTATCAAATGATACAGTGCCGCACTTTATTTGCGACGCACTATCATGAGTTGACCAAGCTATCGGAAACATTTGAGGGCGTGGTGCCGGTTACAGCGGCGACGCGCGAATGGGAAGATAAGATTATATTTTTGCACAAAATCGTGGATGGATGTGCGCGCAAATCCTACGGAATACATGTGGCGCAGTTGGCGGGATTGCCCCAAAAGGTCATATTGCGAGCAACGGAGCTGCTTACGTCTTTTGAGAAAGAAATCAATATACAGCACAAAAACGAAAAAGTAATACAGCAGCATATGAATAAATATCAGAAGGATTTGTTTTAATTATAGACCCAAACACAAAAAGTTTATCAGTTCGTCGTTTCGGTGCTCAAGCGTTTAATTTTGCAAAATGCTAGCATGACTGATTAGTAATAATACTAACAGCTTCATGATATACACCTTTGTAAATTTCTACCTACGCGTAGGCTACGGCACAAGTGCACAAAATTGCAATCCCATTAATGTAAAAAATGAGGAGTTCTTGGATAGGTAAGCGTCCCTGGATAGGACGAATGTTATTCACAAAACCTGTGAATAAGTCTGTGAACAACTATGGGATAACTCTCTTCGGATAAGGGATAATATACCCTAAAACAGGAATGCTCAAAATTTGAGCAGATGCTGTTAGTCTTGATTTTGCAGCATTTAGCGGCATCTCAACAGGTTTGAATACGCGACGTTTGCCTGTTGGCATGTCAATCAAAAAAAACGTTAATTTGTTAATATCTTTATTGACGCTTGTGTAAATATGTTTAGTATCGTTGCTGCATGTTTTAACTCAAACCACGCGACTTACAACGTCGTCATCCTTTTTGCAGATGCGCATCGCTGCGCGTACCAATCCGTGCGTTATAGACTGGGGTTCCATAAAAACAACTTGAATTTCATCCTCATCTATACCCGTTCATAAAAGTGGTCTGGTTCGTCGTTTCGAAGCGCAAGTCTGGACCCCATTCAACAAGTGGGGCCCCGCTTACTCTTCGAAACTCCTGCCATCCATTCTTTTTATGAACGGGTATAGCCCTATAGGTTTATCCTATTTCAAGGTGTCACTACGTCGTCGACGCTATTTGGGTCTAGCAACTGTTGCTCTGAAGCAGGTGCTCTTGCAGCGGCAGGAGCTTGTGCAGACGCAGGTGCTCTTGCAGCGGCAGGAGCTTGTGCCGCGGCAGGAGCTTGTGCAGCAGCACGAGCTTGTGCAGCAGCACGATACCTTGCGGTAAGAGCGTTCCCCATTGCAGCGTGAGCGGAATTAGCTCGTTCCCTTCCCGCGGGAGTATCTTGTTCTCGGACAAAATATAGACCCGGTTCCTGTCCGCAGCATGAACAGAACCGCGGAGCTACATAATGTGCATAATGAGAAGCATCGCCAAAATCTGAGATTGTGTATATTTCCAGATTGTTTTTGCAAGAAGAGAACGTCGTATTCGTTATTGGATTTACTGTCTGGAAACGGACGCCTCTGTCCATAACATTTACTCTGCGGAGTTTTGGTAAAGACTCATATTGAACCGGAATAGGATTTTGGATACTGTAGTCAATCGTAAGCTCACGGCACACAGGATTATTCTTAAGACCAGATAATGAGCCTTGCATTACAATGGAGTGAATCGCAATATGTTGGACTGGAAGCGCTTGGACAGTATCGATATATAGCAGCCTTCCGCGTTCGCTATCGCCTGTTATCACGATCTTCTCTAGTTTTTTGTACTTTCCTTTGTTCCTACGATCTTCAAGTGCCTCTAACAATACTCTCACATACTTTGGAGTTGTTACCAATACTCGACAATTTGAATATTCAGCAAACACCCTAAGAAGATTATCCATTTCCTCTTTTTGAACTGGCGTCCTCTCTTCGATTCTGAAAGTAACTGTGCTGTCACGTTCGTCACAAAACCCATCAATCCCCATTCCTATAATCATAAACCATGCATATAAAATTTTCTTCATATATATCTCCATAATAAAAAACACCAGCGTCCTTATATCCTTTATTATTGCGCAAGGTGTGGAGATTGTCAACCCCCTGGGGCGCTGTGTCACGAGAGTAGACAGTAGCGTTCCCGCGACTGTTTACTCTCGTGTCACATTTCAGCGTTCAACTTGCTATTTTTCTGAATAGTATTAATTTCATGGACTGACATCCCTGTGCATTCACTAACAATATCCAAAGACAATCCTTTCTTTAGCATAG
>JAISXM010000013.1 GCA_031270515.1 Holosporales bacterium
TTGAACAAAGAGTTCAAAAACGAGATTAATAGTGGCTCTTTGCCTTCCACACCAAAGATATTCTTAAAAACAAAGTCGATTTGCGGGCTTAACAACGAAGACATCGCACATCCCAAAAAGCTGTCATACCACTACTGTTAATTGTACACTACACCTGCCCATAAAAACAATTTGAACTTTTTTTTCGAGCCAGGGCGTCCTCATGAAAATTTTTTAAAATGGCTTAAGTGCTGCACATTTTTTGCGCATGGCCCAAATCTGCTCATCCAAATTGTATTTTATACCTGCCCATAAAAACAAGTTGAATTTTTCTCCTCATCCAGGTCTTGCATGACAACGAGTTTCAATTTGTTTGTTATGGGGACCCGGTTTAGTGGCTATTTTTACTATGGTTAAGAAAGTGTGCGATTCTCAAAGAACTAGAGACAAAGGGTTCTTATTAAAAATTTTTCGTGAGGACGCCCGTGCACAGATAGCTTTTCTCGCGGTTACCCATCGCTACGATCCGCACTGATCAAAAAAATGCGCCGCCCTTAGTAAAATATGCTAAGCCTCCAAGTAAGAAATGCTAAGCCACTGCGTAAAAAAAGCGCAACAATACCGTCCGCATTTTACAGATCTAATGCGCATCCTCAAATTCAATGCTAGAATTTTGATAACTTAAGTGTTTCGCTGCAGGTCGACATTGAACACACTCGCGTATATTGGGCGTCATACCATAAACCTCTGCACCTCGTACGGGCAATACATAATTTTCCTATACAACTCCGTGCAAAAGGGGCTGTCCCCTCCATATTATTGGAGGCAAATACTGATTCAACTAAAGGACGTGGGCTTCTACTCGCTCCCGGTCATTGGGCTGACTGCAATTTTCACAGGCGCCGTCCTCGCGCTCCAAAGCTACACAGGCTTTTCGCGTTTCTCCGCAGAAAGCGCACTGCCCATGTTGGTAGTGCTGTGCATCACGCGCGAACTCGGCCCAGTAATTGCGGGGCTCATGTTCGCAGGGCGCGTCGGGGCAACCATGGCGGCCGAAATTGGAACCATGAAAGTCACGGAGCAAATTGACGCATTAACGACGTTGTCCACATGCAGCTACCGCTACCTTTACTGGCCACGCATAGTTGCGGGATTAATAACGCTGCCGATGTTGGTGTTCATTTTTGACATAATAGGGGTGCTTGGCGGATTGCTTGTGTCGGTTGCCCAGCTTGATTTTAACGCGCAGCAGTACCTCAAGATGACGGAGCAATTCGTGCAAGCGGAGGACGTCATCTCAGGGCTAATAAAGTCAGCCTTCTTTGGGCTAACCACGGCGCTGACAGGATGCTTTAAGGGCGCAACATCGTCTGGTGGCTCTGCGGGCGTGGGGCGCGCGACGATGAATGCGGTTGTGTTGTCGTCTATAACCATTTTGTGCCTAAATTATATTCTGACGACAATTATATTTTCGAAATAGAGGAGGATCCTGTGCTGTCCGTCCGCAATTTACATGTAAAGATAGACGAACTTTCCATTCTGAAAGGGGTGGACTTGGACGTTGCTGACGGCGAATCGCTCGTCATATTAGGGGGCTCTGGAACAGGAAAATCTGTGTTGTTAAAGAGCATACTTGGGCTCATCCCGAAGCAGCGCGGCACCGTCACCATAAACGGCGTGGACATTGACAATGTAACAAAGGACGAGCGAGAAAAAGTCCTCAGCCGCGTAGGCATGTTATTTCAAGGAGGCGCGTTGTTCGATAGCCTAACGATCTGGGAAAACATCGCGTTTGGCTTGATACACGGCCAAGGCATGGACCCCGGCGCAGCCCAGAAAATCGCGTTTGACGTGATGCAACAGGTCGACCTGGAGCGGCGCACGGCTTTTTTGCACCCTGATTCGCTGTCCGGAGGAATGCGCAAGAGAGTCGGCTTAGCAAGGGCGCTGGCGTCGAAGCCGAAGATTATATTTTTTGACGAGCCAACAACGGGGCTTGACCCAATTACGAGCAATATCGTGAACGGGTTAATTGTGCGCACGGTTAAATGCTCGGAGATTGGGGCAATTACCATCACCCATGACCTCGACAGTTTGAGGCAAATTGCGGACAGAGTCGCGTTTTTATTTGACGGCAAAATCATATGGACAGGCTCTGTGCAGGGCATGGACAACACGGAAAACCCTTATATTCGCCAATTCATAGACGCAAAAACTACGGGGCCACTTACGGATCGCAACGCTCGCTAGACATATACCGGGTCCCCCAGAACAAACAATTTGAATTTCGTTGTATTACAAGGCTTAGGCGGGAACAAAAGTTCAAATTGTTTTTATGGGCAGGTATGCGGGGTCGCCATAACAACAAGTTGAAACTCGTTGAAACGTGAGGTTTTGCTCGTAACAAAAATTCAAATTGTTTGCTATAGGACCCGGCGGAGTAGTAATCCTGGTATTCCTAGAGTGAAATGGCTGGGACACTAGGATTCGAACCTAGGGATGACGGTACCAAAAACCGTTGCCTTACCGCTTGGCTATGTCCCAACTAACACTGATTATAGCAAACAATAGCGCGGACAAAACCCTTTCGGAAAAAAAAACCATTTGTTTGAAAAAATTGTTCTTTATATAGCGCCGCCCCCTTACGACGCCTCCTCCTGCTCCTTATCCGTATCATCCAAAACAAAGCTGCCCCCCATATCCTGCGAGTACGGCAGCTCCGCCATCTTCTTATAGTGCCGCAACATACTCCCTGTCCCCGCAGGAATTAAGCGCCCGACAATAATGTTTTCCTTCAGCCCCTCGAGCTCGTCCTCTTTATTATAGATCGCCGCCTCCGTCAGCACGCGCGTAGTCTCCTGGAACGACGCCGCCGAAATAAACGACTTCGTGTGCAGCGACGCCTTCGTAATCCCCTGCAAAATAGGAACAGCATACGCGGGCCGCTTCCCCGCCGCAAGAAGCTGCTGGTTAATCTTCTGGTACGTAATCCTGTCGATGTGCTCATCCTTCATGAAGTTCGTGTCCCCTGGCTCCACAATCTCGTACTTCTGCAACATCTGACGAACGATAACCTCAATGTGCTTGTCGTTAATAGGAACACCTTGCAGCCTATACACCTGCTGAATCTCGTTCACAAGATACGACGCCAGCGCCTCAACCCCCAGCACCCGCAAAATATCGTGAGGCACCGCGTTCCCATCCACCAGGATGTCCCCTTTGTTAACGTGATCCCCAGCATGCACAACGACGTGGCGCCCCTTTGGAACCAAATACTCGATCGGCTTAAAGCTCGCATCATCCGGAAGAACCGTGACGCGGCGCTTTGTTTTATGATCGCGCCCAAACTCGACGATGCCATCGAACTCAACGATAACCGCCGCATCTTTCGGATGACGCGCCTCAAACAGCTCGGACACACGCGGCAAACCACCGGTCACGTCTCGGGTCTTTATCGTCTCCCGAGGCATCCTGGCTAATATGTCTCCTGCCTTAACGACGGCCCCATTCTCCGCCACTAATATCGTGTCCACAGACAAAACGTACTTCGTCTCAATTCCCTTCTTTAATACGATCCCGCCCTTAGCATCCCGTATTTCAAAAGTCGGACGCAACGACGTCGCCTTTCCGTGCTGCTTATTGTCGATAATGACGCGCGTTGTAATACCAGTGTTATCATCAACCGCATCCTTCACAGACAGCCCGTCGATCATGTCAACGTAGTTGATCACACCATCCGCATCGCTCAAAATCGGTATAGTGTACGGATCCCACTCCACAAGTCGCCGTCCCTGCTGCACTACGTCCTTATCCTTCACGAATAACTTCGCGCCATATTGGACGTGGTAATTGACCCGCTCTTTTCCATTGCCATCAACCAGCGACAACGTGCCATTCCTGGACAAAACAACCGTCGCCCCCTGGCTATTTACCGCCGTAATCATATTGCGCAACTTTACAGTCGCCTCATACGACGCTTCAATAAACGACTGCTCCGCCCCCTTCTGCGCAATTCCTCCAATGTGGAAAGTTCTCATGGTCAGCTGCGTACCAGGCTCACCAATTGACTGCGCAGCAATGACGCCAACAGCCTCCCCCGGCGCAATGAGCGTCCCGCGCGCCAGATCGCGCCCATAACAGCACGAACAAACGCCGCCAATGGTGTTACACGTCAACACAGAGCGAATCTTTATCTCATCGATCTGATGCTCCCTTATGAGCTCGACTTTGTCTTCGTCGATCATTTCGCCCGCGTGAATCAACACCTCCCCGCCCTTGGGTGCAAGAATATCCTCCGCCGCACAGCGCCCAAGCACGCGCTCCTCCAGGCTGAGGATCACGTTAGCGCCTTCGACAACGGCACGAGTCTGTATGCCGTTCCTGGTGCCACAATCGCCCTCCATCACGATACAATCCTGAGCCACGTCAACCAAGCGCCGAGTCAGATACCCGGAGTTCGCCGTTTTTAACGCAAGGTCAGCCAACCCCTTACGAGTTCCGTGAGTCGAGATGAAGTACTCCAAAACGTTCAGCCCTTCCTTAAAGTTGGACGTAATTGGAGTCGCAATAATGTCACCAGACGGGTTCGCCATCAAACCGCGCATTCCAGCCAACTGCTTCATCTGAGCAATGGAGCCTCTCGCTTTTGAGTCCATCATCATATACACAGAGTTTGGCTGCTTTCCGGATTCCACAGTGGACAAAGACGCAGTCATATACTTTGCGATTTTGTCTGTACACGCATCCCACGCGTCAATTACTTTGTTATATTTTTCGCGTTCTGTGATAAGCCCGTCTAAATATTGTTGCTCGTAATCGGACACCAGCGCCTTACTCGCGGCGACAAGTTCCACCTTCTCCTTTGGCACAACCAAATCGTCCTTTCCAAACGAAATTGCCCCTTTGGTCATGTACGAGAATCCTAGTGACATTAACTTATCCGCAAATATAACGGTCTGCTTTGCGCCGCAAGACCTATGGATCAAGTCGATCAATTTGCCAATATCCGTAGACGTCAGCTTTTTGTTGATTAGTTCAAACGATATCCTCGGATGAGACGGAACGATCTGCCACAATAAAAGGCGCCCAGGCGTCGTTTCATAACGCTGCGAAACCTCGTTTCCGTTTTCATCTCGCGTTTTTATTCTGCAAGTGATAATGGAATGCTCTGTCACCGTTTTATTAAACAGTGCGTATTCAATCTCGCCAATATCACCAAAGACCATGCCTTCTCCAGGGGACTTATCCACTGAAATAGTTAAATAATACACACCAAGAACAATGTCTTGAGACGGAACAATTATTGGTTTTCCATTGGACGGGTTCAAAATATTATTTGTCGACATCATCAGCGCGCGACACTCAAGTTGCGACTCCATCGACAACGGCACATGCACCGCCATTTGGTCTCCGTCGAAGTCCGCGTTGAATGCAGTACAAACCAACGGATGCAGCTGAATAGCCTTTCCTTCGATCAACACTGGCTCAAATGCCTGTATACCCAACCTGTGCAAAGTCGGAGCGCGATTCAACAGGACCGGATGCTCACGAATCACCTCTTCCAAAACATCCCACACTTCGGGACGCTCTTTCTCCACCATGCGCTTTGCGGACTTCAACGTGTTCGCCAAACCACAGCGCTCCAATCGCGAGTACACAAATGGGCGGAACAGCTCCAACGCCATCCGCTTCGGCAGCCCACACTGATGCAACTTCAGCCCTGGTCCAACAATAATAACGGACCGACCAGAATAGTCGACGCGCTTTCCCAGCAAGTTCTGACGGAAGCGACCATGCTTTCCTTTTAACATGTCGGACAGCGACTTCAGAGGCCGCTTGTTGCTCCCGGAAATGGCGCGCCCTCGCCTGCCGTTGTCAAACAGCGCGTCCACAGATTCCTGCAGCATGCGCTTTTCGTTGCGAACAATCACGTCAGGCGCCCGAAGCTCAAGTAGGCGCTTCAAACGGTTATTTCTGTTGATCACACGACGATACAAATCGTTTAAATCGCTGGTGGCAAAGCGCCCACCATCCAAAGGAACAAGCGGGCGAAGCTCTGGTGGAATGACAGGAATTACGTCCAATATCAGATATTCCGGCCTCGTCCCAGATTCCGCAAACGCCTCCAGCAACTTGATGCGCTTCAGTAGTTTTTTCCTGCGGATTTCCGAGATTTGTTCATCCATCTCAATGCGCATAGCCATGACATCGTTCACAGGATCAATCGCCTGCAGCAGCACCTTCAACGCCTCCGCGCCTATCCCCACAAGGAGCGCGTCCTCCCCGTACTCGTCTTGCACTTTCTGGACGTCTTCCTCGCTCAGTAGCTGATATTTCTGGAACGGAGTCAAACCCGGGTCAATAACCACATAGCTTTCAAAGTACAAAATCCGCTCAATATCCTTCAGCGTCATATCCAACAGCACGCCAATTCGGCTAGGCAAGGACTTCGTGAACCAAATATGCGCAACCGGAGACACGAGGTCGATGTGCCCCATACGCTCTCGGCGAATTTTGCTTTGCGTTACTTCAACACCGCACTTCTCGCAAATAACGCCACGGTATTTCATGCGCTTGTACTTACCACACAAGCACTCGTAGTCCTTGATTGGCCCGAATATCCTAGCACAAAAAAGGCCATCACGCTCAGGCTTAAAGGTCCTGTAATTGATGGTTTCAGGCTTTTTGACCTCCCCATAAGACCATGAGCGTATTTGCTCGGGACTGGCTATGGATATGCGAATTTTTTCAAAACTTGTAGGAATATCCCCACGCTCGGATACTTTTACTCCCTGGTACGCCATACTAATTTACTCCTTGTTTTGTCACGATATTCCATTTAAAGCTCATTGTGATTCAACGCTTTACTTTTAACAGAAATTCAAATTGTTTTTTACGGTCATATATACTCTTCCACAAAAACAACTACAATTCCATCATTATCTAAACTTTGCTTCCATCGTCTAAACTTTGCATTTCAGAAAAAATTCGAATCGTTCCTTGTGGGCCATTTGTAGACCCTACCACAAAAAGAATGGCTGGCAGGAGTCTCGAAGCGCAGACGCGCAGCGTACTAAACGTACGTGAGCAGTCGAGGGCCCCCATTCAACTAGTTGAATGGGAACCCGCGAGCATCGAAACGACGAACCAGACAACTTTTTGTGTTTGGGTATACACAAAAGTTAAACGAATTCCATATTAAGCCCCAGCGACCTCAACTCCTTCACCAAGACGTTAAACGACTCTGGAATACCTGCTTCCGTTTTGTCTTCCCCGCGAACAATGGCCTCATACGTCTTCATGCGCCCAGTCACATCGTCCGACTTGACCGTCAGCATTTCCTGCAACGTATACGCCGCGCCATACGCCTCCAACGCCCACACCTCCATTTCACCAAAACGTTGTCCACCGAACTGCGCCTTACCTCCAAGTGGCTGCTGCGTCACTAAGCTGTATGGCCCAATTGAGCGAGCATGAATCTTGTCATCAACCAAATGGTGCAGCTTCAATATGTAAATCTGCCCCACGGTCACTTTCCTCGCAAACGGCTCCCCTGTCAGCCCATCAAACAGCTGCACCTGCCCAGAAGGATCCAACCCAGTCTCGATCAGCTGTTTATCGATATCCGCCAACGTCGCCCCGTCAAACACTGGAGTCGCCAACGGAACCCCATCCTTGAGATGATCTGCAAGCTCAACCAGCTCAATCTCGGTCAAACGCTTGATGTCACGCTTCTCTGCAACCTTGCCATAGCAGCCTTCAATAACCTCACGCAGATCTTCCAGCCGCGCATTATTTTGCCGATATTTGCGCAACATGGCATCAACCCTCCGCCCAAGCTCAGCAGCCGCAGCACCAAGGTGCGTCTCTAGGATTTGCCCCACGTTCATACGAGAAGGCACACCAAGCGGATTCAAGATGATGTCGATAGGAGTCCCGTCCTCTTTGTACGGCATATCCTCAATCGGCACAATCCTCGATACGACACCCTTGTTTCCGTGACGCCCGGCCATCTTGTCCCCAGGCTGCAACTTACGCTTGGATGCGATAAACACCTTGACCAACTTCAGCACACCAGGCTGCAGGTCATCCCCGCGACGAAGGCGCTCTACTTTGCTTTCAAATAAACGCTGAAGACGACGGTTGCGCTCTTCTAATTGATCTTTTAGCGCTGCAATATTCAGCATTACCTCTTTATTGTCGACGATAATACTGCTCCACATACGCTTTGGAACCGCATCCAAAATCTTTTCAGTCACAGTACAACCGGCGACCAATCCGCCCGAATTTTGCGCGACAACCTCTTTTATTAGATATTCGCGAACATGCTGGTAATACGCACGCTCTAATATCTCGAACTCCGCGTCCTTCTCTGTAGACAGACGCGCCACCTCCTGGCGTTCAATCGCCAACATGCGCTCATCCCTGTCGACTCCGCGACGCGACAATATGCGAACATCAACCACAGTGCCAGACACCCCAGGTGGCACCCGCAGCGAGCTGTCCCGCACTTCCGATGCTTTTTCACCAAAGATCGCCCGCAGCAGCTTCTCCTCCGGCGTCATAGGGGTCTCTCCCTTTGGAGTGACCTTGCCCACCAGAATATCGCCAGGAACGACCTCCGTCCCAATTGCGACAATACCCGTCTCGTCCAAATTTCGAAGCGACTCTTCGCTCACGTTTGGGATGTCTCTTGTTATTTCTTCGTTCCCAAGCTTTGTATCGCGCGCCATCGTTTCAAATCCATCGATATGGATCGACGTAAACACATCGTTTTGCACGATACGCTCTGACATAACAATCGAGTCTTCAAAGTTGTACCCTTCCCACGACATGAACGCGACCTGCACATTGCGCCCCAAGGCCAGCTCGCCCACATCAGTACACGGCCCGTCTGCAATGACGTCCCCTTTAGCAACGAGGTCCCCCTTTTTGACAAGAGGCGTCTGGTTGACACACGTACTCATGTTCGAGCCTTGGAATTTGATCAGGTTATATATGTCGACCCCAACGCCCCCTTCTTGCTTAGCAGCGGTCGCGTTTACGTGCACAACAATGCGGTTCCCGTCGACCTGATCCACAATCCCCGGCCTGCGCGCAACAACGACGGCTCCGGAATCTTTAGCGACAACCCGCTCCATACCGGTTCCAACGAGCGGCGCTTTATTGCGCAACAACGGAACCGCCTGGCGTTGCATGTTCGAGCCCATCAGCGCACGGCTAGCGTCGTCGTTCTCCAAGAAAGGAATCAACGCAGCCGCCACAGACACAAGCTGCTGAGGCGACACGTCCATAAGGGTCACATCCGAACGAGAGAACATCCCGTACTCGCCGTTCTTGCGACATGTAAGGAACTCGTCGACCAAAACGCCATGCTTGTCGAGGGGATACGTCGCCTGGGCGATCGTATGCTTCCACTCTTCCATGGCGGTTATATACACAACGTCGTCCGTGACTTTCCCGTTTTCGACCTTCCTGTATGGACTTTCAATAAAGCCGTATTTGTTTATTTGCGCATACGTAGCAAGCGAGTTTATCAACCCGATGTTCGGACCTTCTGGCGTTTCAATAGGACAAATGCGCCCATAGTGCGTAGGGTGAACGTCTCGAACTTCAAAGCCTGCTCTTTCGCGAGACAAACCGCCCGGCCCCAGCGCAGAAAGGCGCCGCTTGTGGGTGATTTCTGACAAGGGGTTGGTCTGATCCATAAACTGCGACAACTGCGACGCACCAAAAAACTCACGAATGGTCGAAATCAAAGGCTTCGCGTTAACAAGGTCGTGGGGCATAGTGTTATCGACGTCCAAGCTCCCTATGCGCTCTTTTATGGTCCGCTCCATACGCAGCAAGCCTATCCGGAATTGGTTTTCCATCAACTCCCCAACGCACCGGACTCGGCGGTTACCTAAGTTGTCGATATCATCAACGTCGCCCTTCCCTTCCTTCAAGTCAAGCAACACTTTTATTATCTGCACTATGTCGTTTTTCTGTAAGACCCGAACCGAGTCGGACGTCGTTAAGCCTAGGCGCGCATTGATCTTGACGCGTCCAACCGCAGACAAGTCATAGCGCTCACTATTGAAAAACAAATTATGCAAAATATATTCGCCGCTTTCTGCGGAAGGAGGCTCACCAGGACGCATGACCCTGCAGATTTCGATGAGCGCATCCTCGCGGTTACAACACCTGTCGGCCGCCAGCGTCTGAATCAAATAAGGCTCCACACCAGCCGTCCCCGAATACACGGTGTCAATTGATTCCGCCCCAAGGTCTTCTAAGAATTCCAGCACCTCGGAGTTAATCGCGCTTCCGGCTTCAATAAAGATTTCACCAGTTTGCTCGTCGATAAAATCCTTCACCAAATATTTTCCGTATAAAAACTCCGAAGACACAAGGATTTCTTTTACGCCATCGTTTACAAACTTATTAATCATTCGCGGCGTTAATTTAGTTCCCGCTTCAGCCAATACACTGCCGTTCCGCGCGTCAACTAACGCATAATCGGAGCGCCCGCCCTTCCACTGGCTAGGAATGAAGTCGAACAAGTACCCTTGCTTTGTCTTACGAAACGTAACGACTTGATAGAACGAGCGCAGAATCTCCTCCACGGACATTCCGGTTATATCCTGCTCTTGGATTTTGTTGCCCTTTTCCTGGCGAATTCGCTCTGTGTCGTCGCTATCCATGGCCATCAACAGCGTCGACAACAACATCTTCCGCCGCCGATCAATCCTCGCAAGGATCAAATCCTTTGAGTCGAACTCTATATCCAACCACGACCCTCTGTAAGGAACAACGCGCGCGGCGTACAGCAACTTCCCAAGCGCACTATTTTTTCCGTGGTCATGGTCAAAGAAAACGCCCGGGCTCCTATGCATCTGGGACACAATAACGCGTTCAATTCCGTTTATTATGAAAGTCCCGCGGTCCGTCATCAATGGGGGATCGCCCAAGTATACATCTTGCTCTTTTATGTCTTTTACGGATTTTTTTTGCGTTGTCTCGTCGATCTCCCACACGATCAATCGGAAGGTCACCTTTAGGGCCGAGGTGTAGCTCAACCCGTGCCGCAGACATTCGACTTCGTCGGATTCGGGTTCTTCGAGGTGGTAGCTCTGGAACTGAAGCTCTGCGCGCCCAGAGTTATCGCTGATCGGAAAAATCGATTGAAGCACTTCATTTAAACCGAAGCTCCCTCGCTTCTTTTGAGGGACGCCCGCCTGCAGAAAAGCTTGGTACGACGCCTTCTGCAACATAATTAAACTTGGCGGAGGAATTAGCTCTTCAACCCGTCCAAAAGACTTACGAAAACGCTTACGTTCTGTGTACGACCTCACAACCATTGGTTCAACTCTCCTATTCGGTAAACCCAACAAACTTTCAACCGCGCTCAGCCCTCAGGCGGACACAAGTTGACGTGCACAAATTCCCCTAATTTATACCTGCCCGTAAAAACAATTTGAATTTTCATCACTATAAAAACGTTGAAACACAAAGAACGTCAAACTGTTTCTTATGGGGACCCGGTCTGTATACACTAACGACAAAAAGAGCGTGCAATCTGTATATCGCGACGCCCCATATTGTCAGAAGTATAAATATTGCATATCCAGTACTTCGTTATTTCACTGACACTTTCGCGCCAGCCTCCTCTAACTTTGCCTTCAACTTGTCAGCTTCGTCCTTCGGCACCCCGCCCTTCACAAGCTTCGGAGCACCTTCGACCAGGTCCTTCGCTTCCTTCAGCCCTAAGCCTGTAATTGCGCGCACTTCCTTAATTGCGTTAATTTTATTGGCGCCAGCGTCGTCCAACCACACATCGAACTCCGTCTGAGCTTCTTCAGCGGCACCTGCGCCCGCTGGCCCTGCGGCTACGGCGACTGCAGCGGCAGCGCTAACGCCCCAGTGGGCTTCCAATAACTTGGACAATTCCGCAGCTTCAAGTACGGTTAGATTTGACAATTCTTCAACAATTTTATTTAAATCCGCCATTTGATTCTCCTTTATATTACATCACTAAAAAAAGCGTTGTGTATTCACATACGCAACAAACTGCTTCACGGCCTTGCGGCCAGCACACGCACGACCCACACAAACTGTTTTGTGGCCATCATTGCGCGACACGCCACGAACAACCTCACGATCTTGCGGCCAGCACTCGCGCGACACGCCCCATAGGCTCCTTTATTGTACGCACGACCTTGGTTGCCGGCGCTTGCAACAGTCCGACAAGTTTTCCACGCAGCTCCAACAGAGACGGCAACTTCGCCAGGGCGAACACCGACGCAGGCGCCAACACCTGCCCATCCAACCAAGCGCCGACAATCGACAGCTTGCCTTCGTGCTCTTCTGCGAATTTGGCAACGACCCGTGCCGCACCCACAGGATCCTGCGAATACGCCAGCACTGTCATCCCAGAAAACATAGACTTCAAGCCTTCAAACGTGGTCCCAGTCACCGCAATCCGCAACAAAGTATTTTTCAGCACTTTCAGCTGAGCCCCTTCGTTGCGCATTTCCCTGCGCAATTTTGTTGACTCTGCGACTGTTACTTTGTTCTGCGTTGCGACTACAACCAGCGATTGACCTTGAAGGCTGTTGCGCATGTCAGAGATGCATTGTTCTTTTTGCAATCTATTCATATCACATACCCTCGTTCATAAAAAAATAGACAAGACGCAAACTCAGAGCGTCCCATGAACAGGTCGAAAGCGATACGAGAATCAATGAACTCTCCATACTTCATATCTCCTGTCTGTGTAGGCTGCATATCGCAATTAGACGACACCGATAAAACATCACAACGAATAAACCTAAGTTAACTTAAGTACGCGCACCTAGTTATCCGCTGTTCAGCCATCATGCCGAACCCACAGTCTTTGACTACCCATCCAAGCTGCCCCCCGCAAACCTGTTCCTGCGAACCGCTATTGCAAACCCGCTCCAGCAAACCGCTATTGCAAATCTGCTCCAGCAGCCCGCTACTACAAACCCGCCGGCCAACCTGGTTAACGCGCTAATCGCGTTAAGTCGAATCAGCCGCAATCACTGCGGCCAATAATCCGTCATAAAGAAAACGCGACCCCAGCCCCCATTGTAGAGCTCAAAGTCATCTTCTTTATAAAATTCCCTTTCGCCGCGGCCGGCCGTTCCTTCTGAATACACGCGACCAAGAACTGGATATTCTCGTTCAAGCGCTGCTCATCGAAGCTCGCCTTCCCCACGCCGACATGAATGATTCCGCCCTTTTCAGTGCGAAACTCGACCTGCCCCCCCTTCACCGCAGTAACCGCCGCAGCGACGTTTGCGCTGACGGTGCCAGCCTTCGGGCTTGGCATAAGGCCGCGCGGACCCAGGATCTTCGCGACGCGCCCGACCAGCGCCATCATATCAGGCGTAGCCACGCATCGGTCGAAATTCAGCTCCCCGCGCTGGATCGCCTCGACCAAGTCGTCGGAGCCGACCAAGTCCGCCCCCGCAGCGACGGCCTCATCAGCCTGCGCGCCGGTGGCGAAAACCGCGACACGGTATACCTTTCCGTTCCCGTGAGGCAACTGCGCAATCCCGCGGACATTTTGGTCAGTCTTTTGCGCATCGATATTCAGATTGATAGCGATCTCTATGGTCTCGTCGAACTTTGCTATTGCGTTTTGCTTTACGAGCGCAACGGCTTCGGCCAATGAATAAACTTTGCGTGGGTCAACAGTGGCGCGAATTTTCTTTAATCTTTTTCCGATCATGCGTCATCCTCCACTTGAATCCCAATGGAACGAGCCGACCCGACGAGCATGCTGCACGCGCTATCGATGTCGTTTGCGTTCAAATCCTGCATCTTCTTTTGTGCGATTTCGCGGATTTGATCCATGGTCAACTTCCCGACGAAACTGCCGCGCCCCGTGGAGGACGAGCCTTTTGTGATGCCGGCGGCTTTTTTCAGGAAATATGTGTTGGGGGGGGACTTCATGATAAAGGTGAAGCTCTTGTCCGAGTATATGGTTATTTCGACGGGGATAGGCATGCCGGGCTCGAGCTGCTGAGTCTGCGCGTTAAACGCCTTGCAGAATTCCATGATGTTTATCCCTCGCGGGCCCAAAACCGTCCCGATTGGGGGAGCTGGATTGGCCTTGCCTGCGGGAACTTGTAGTTTTACAAAACCCGCGATTTTCTTTGATTTTGGTGCCATTGAACCTCCTTGTTATGTACAGATCAGAGTCCGTGGTCCGAGATGGCGACTCTTCCACGTGATAATGTACGATTGTACAGGAGAAATTTCGAAAATACAATATACCCATTCACAAAAAGACGTATGGTTATCGTTTCGGTGCTAGAGGGCCCCTGCCTGCGCTCCAAGATTCCTGGTTCTAATTCTTTCTTGATGCTATACAATCACAATATAAAAAAATTCGAGCAAGTAAATTGGCAAAAGTGGTTGCATTGTTAACCTTTGCCGTGACAGAATTAAAGTTGGGTAGGCACCTCACCACTGCACGCCCCCTGGGTGGGTGGGGGTTGTGGATGGCATTCTACCACAAAAAGATAAAAAAAACGTTAATAGATCCATTTTGAGTCAAAATATAGTGTGACAAATATGCAACAAAAAGAATCCATACGTCGTTATTGCGTAAGTTTTTTTGTTGCGTAACATTTTTTATTTGTCCTTCCGCACATTCATCCACGCCGCAGGTCGCCTCCGTCATCGCGACATACAACCAGCACGCCGCCAACGCCAGGCGCATCACCCAGCGCATAAGTAACGAGCTCACGCCCGCCGCGCTGGCTGACCCTCTAAGGCGGCGCATCGCGGTCAACAAGCTCAAAGCGTTGCGCGCGCTCATTTGCGGCATGCACGCCTACGTAGCCCCGACGATGCGGCGCATTCCAGTAGGCTATTATCGCTGGCTATCAGAGCCGCAAAAAGTGCAGCGCATATTATTTAATGACTCAACGACACTTCTTCTATTGGATCGCCCAAACATATCTGCGCACACAATTGATAGTTTAAGTACAATAAGGCGTTTGATTCTCGTAAAAAACTACGCCCCCGCAGGCCTAGACTTCGCCGCCTTAACAAGCCTGGAGTCGCTATCTCTGTTTGACGGCGACTTGACCGATGACCTGCGCACTGCGATCGCCGACCTTGCCAAAAGCGAACCCAAAGCATTGCGCTACCTAGAAATTCCGCGCTGGGGCCCAAACTTTTCGGTCAGTTTTCAGGCTTCGAACATAACTAAAATTGTCGGCCTAAACGACGTCACCACCATTGACGGCCCCAATGCATTTGCGGACTGTGCCGAACTCACGACTATTTCACTTCCTGAGTTAACAAGCATAACTGGAGGAAGTTCTTTTTATTTATGTCCGAAGCTCACATCCGTTTCGTTTCCTAAGCTGAAAAGTGCAACCGGCGGAAATTTTTTATTTGAGTGTCGTGCTATAAAGTCGGTTACTTTGCCTGAATTGGAAAACTTAGCTGGAAACTGTCATTTGGCGTACTGCAGTGTGTTGGCTTCAGCATATGTTCCTAGGCTCGCAGGACAATTGCCTGGTAGAGTATTTGATCAAGTTCCTGCGTTGAATACTTTAAAGATATCCGACCAACTAACGAGTGCGGGCATTTATTTTTTCTCTGGGAGTTGGCGGAATATCGGATTGTATCTGATAGGCCGCAAAAAAGCTGACGGAAGCGTGCATAATGGAATAGTTGGCACTTGTGGGGTTTTAAGGCCCCCATCAAGTTTTACGTTTTCTTTAGGGGAAGAGATTCGCAACAGTATACAGGGCGACGAATTAATTGCGTATTTAAACGAAATACTTGCGTTAACTCGTGCGGGCGTTCCGCGTTTGACGGGGGTTGCTGTTGGGAATAGCGTGCTGGATTTAGAGAGTATGTTTTTGGACATCACGCAGCTTATACATGTTGAAGACAGCTTAATTGATGTAATTAAGATGAGTGGAAAATCATATACTTGGAGCGGTAGTGCATGGATAAAGTAGACTTCTTTCCAAACTTCTCAGAAACTGGCTTTTGGTGCGTCGATCCGGTGCTGCGGGACCCCACAAGTTGGATAGGAACCATCACTGCTCATGTATACCCCCCATAAAAACAATTTGAATTTCTACCCTATCCTAAGCCTTGTATTGCAACGAATTTCAAATTTTGTTATGAGGACCCGATGTACATCTGAGTACACTCCGCTTCTGCGTCGGGCCCCCATTTGACTCGTCAAATGGGAACCCGGCTCGGGAACCCCATTTGACTCACATCTTTGTGAACCTACACACTCGTCAAATGGGAACCCGGCTCGGGACCCCCATTTGACTCGTCAAATGGGAACCCGGCTCCGGACCCCATTTGACTCGTCAAATGGGAACCCGGCTCCGAGCCTCCTGCCAAAATCCTAGTTTCTGAAGGTTTGGAAAGAAGTCAATTGCAACGCGTCGTTACGGCACGTCACGGCGTATAACGCGCATCATCATATAACCAATAGTTCCCAGATACATTGTCGCATCGGCGTCTCCTTGAGCAGCAGCCAGTATGAAGTAACGAACAGCCTCATCCATCCTTGTATCAACGATTCCCCCCACCATTAAGAAGACACCAAATAGGCGCTGGGCAGGTGCGAATCCTTGATCTGCACTCCGTTTAAAGAACTGAGCAGCCCTAATTGGATTTCGTTGAACGCCAATTCCATTAATTAGGTACATGCCATAGTTGTATTGGGCGTTTGCGTTGTTTTGATCTACGCTTAGCATTAAGTAACGAATTGCTTCCTCTCGATTTTGAGCAATGCCTTCACCTGTCATTAAGAATACGCTAAGTTCGCACTGGGCAATTGCGTAACCTTGATCTGCACTCAGTTTAAAATAATGAATCGCCTTACCTATATCTTGTGGAACGCCATGCCCATCCCTAAAATAGATTCCTAAGTTGTATTGGGCGTTTGCGTTGTTTTGATCTACGCTCAGTCTTAAGTAACGAATTGCTTCCTTTCGATTTTGAGCAATGCCTTCACCTTTCATTAATAAGACACCAAATGTGCACTGGGCATCTGCGTTACCTTGATCTGCACTCAATTGGAATAAATGAGCCGCCAGACCTAGATCTTGTGGAACGCCCTGCCCATCCATTAAATAGATACCTAAGTTGTATTGGGCGTTTGCGTTGTTTTGATCTACGCTCAGTCTTAAGTAACGAATTGCTTCCTCTCGATTTTGAGCAATGCCTTCACCTTTCATTAATAAGACACCAAATTGGCACTGGGCCGGTGCGAATCCTTGATCTGCACTCAGTTGAAAGTAATGAGCCGCCAGACTGAGATCTTTTGAAACGCCCATTCCATTCATTAGACAAACTCCGTAGTTGTATTGGGCGTCTGCGTATTTTTGATCTACGCTCAGTCTTAAGTAACGAATTGCTTCCTCTCGATTTTGAGCAATGCCTTCACCTTTCATTAATGAGACACCAAATTCGCACTGGGCCTCTGCGTTACCTTGATATGCACTCAGTTGGAAGTAACGAGCCGCCCTACTTAAATTTTTGGCAATGCCTTTCCCATCCCTGAAGCAGAGTCCATAGTTAAATTGGCCATCTACATCACCTTTATATGCACTCAGTTTGAAGTAATGAGCGGCATCCGGGAAACGTCTTGCTTCACGTAAATAGAGCCCAAATGCGTTTTGGGCAGGAGCATATCCTTGATCAGCGCTGTTGTTCAAGCATTTTAATCCATATGCAAATACGAGATAAAAGTCCGGCATTCGCATGCAATACTTGGCGTTCTGTTCTAGGACTTTGTAACACATATACTGAGCGACTGGGTCCCCTCCAAGTACAGCCGTCAACAAGTAATCTGCGGCCAATATTATATTTTGCTGGACGCCTTTTCCAAACAACAAGCACTCTGAAAACTTGCGCGCGTAGTATGGATGTTCGTTTGCACAAAATTTATAAAAATTAGCGGCATCTCTCCTATATTGATCAGCCTCACTCCTGCTTCGAGGACAGGTTATCCTTCCTCGTTTACGTACCAATCGTATGCAATGTAGATCTCCTCTACGTAACCCATCCTTGAATACGTTACAATGTACCTGTTTAGAAAACTGCTCGTCATTATCGACGATGATAGGTGGACAACCAGTTAAACGAATTTTTGAAACTAGAGTGAATGCAAAGTATTCGTTATTTCTTTTGCCGAGATAGTTAAGTTTGTCGTTAACATGCAAGAGTCCACTTGGAAACTCAGTCCCCACAGACGCCACGCTTGGCATAGCCAAGCCGCACAAAAAGATAAAGCGCTTCATAATAATAAAACTGATGAGAAAAGTCATGGATCCTGTATACCATACTGCACCATCTGATAGCAATCATTGTTTTTCCTCAGTCACAAAAACAGCTACCTTATTGACAGCGAACGATATCAGAATGACGCGCTTGATTCTATTGCCGAGTGACTCCGACGAGTGATTCCCAAACCGGCGCATATCGGACCTCTTTTTTCGTTTTTGATCAATGATTTGCGTCATTGTATTCAACTTAGAAGCAATTCAATATAGAATCACGATAGTTAGTCCATTCTTTGTACTGCATTGCTTCCTCGTAGACTCGTCAAAATGCTGCTGATTTGCGCCAAAACACTGCAACCGATTCGGTATGTGTTGGCGGTCGCTATGGCTGTATTGCTGGGATACGCGTCGTTTTTGCGGTTTGATGGCCCGCAATATGTGCTGAACCACGTGCTTGCAACGAAGCTCCCTGCCCAACAACGCAGCCACATAGGGAAGCTACATGGGCTGTTTCCGTTTACGTTTCGCACAGAGAGCATCCGAATTGGCGAATATGTCGAGCTGCGCAATGTAAAAGTCTCATGCGTCACGCTAAAGGCCTGCATTTATGTAGAATCCGCCGTTGTTCTTGAGCGACCATCAGAAGGCGCGAACTTGCAACCTGAAGGCGCGGACTTGCAACCAGAAGGTGCGAACTTGCGACCAGAAGGTGCGAACTTGCAACCAAAGGGGATTGATCTGCTCGGGATTGTGGATTCGCTGACAAAGGCGCACGTCCTGCAGTACGTTCGCGTGCTTACGATAAAAAACTTGCAGTACGCTTCGCATACGTGTGGGATTGATTGGCGCAAGAAGACGTTGACGCTTACGGACAATGCCCTGGGGGCGGTGCTGCGCGTTAATGTGACGTCGCTGAATGCAAAATCATTTAATCAACAGTCATTTAATACGCAATCTTTGGATGCACAGTTTTTGGATGCACAGTCTTTGGTTACGTCCAACAGTCCTGCGCCCGAAACACTCACTTCCAGTGCAGTCCTCTCCCCTGCAAACATTTCGCCTGCATCCACGGCCCCATTCATCTGCACATGCACGTATTCGCTGCAACTGCACGCGCGCCATTACTGCGGCAAAGTCGCGCTTTCCGAGCAAGACCTGACGCTAACGGTGTTTACGTCCCCAGCGAGTGAGCGAAAGTGGGCCGCATACGTCCGCGCCAAGCATGCGTCCGTCTGGCCGAAGCTGCAGTCCTTCTTGGAGGGGGATGCGCCATGCGACCTCGCCAAGGACGCCGGGCACGCGCTTTCAGGGGAAGACCTCGCCAAGGACGCCGGGCATGCGCTTTCAGGGTATGTCGTCGTTCCGTATAAGAATGACTGCATGGTTGGACACATAACGTTTGATTCTCAGATTGATATTCGTTTACTTAGATCAATGTCTGCTTTAGAACAGTTAAAAGATTATGACCAGGTACAAAAAACATTGGAGGAGCAATCAAATTCATTAGGAATAATAGTAATACGTAAAGATGAACGTTTAGCACACGATTCAGATAAATCAAGCGAACCGAATAAAACAAGTAGTCAAAGAGATTCGCATAATTTAAATAAAGTGCACGATTCAAACGAGCCAAGTAATTCGAACAAACCAAGTAATAAAGATGACGCGTCTTGGCTTAGTCGCATATGCGCGTCCATCCCAAGCGTGTCGTTTGACGTCCAATTGGGCGCGCTCCCTCCGCCTGAGCATGAGCATAAGCCGTTCAACCGTAAGCCTGCCTTTGTTGCGCCATCGGTTCATGTCGCGCATCAGCCTGTGACGGCGGCGTCGTGGCTTGCCAGCTCATTTCCGACAATTCACTGCCACGGGACGTACGGGAAGTGTAAGCTTCAGATCAACATGCTGGATGGTCGTATATCGCAACATGCTGTTTCGTCCAGTAGCATTTGCGTCGATTTTGAGAAAAAATGCGTAGAGCCAATCCGTATTAAAGTCGACTCATTTGAGTTTGAAACGTGTCGGTTTAATTTCGCAAAAATAGGTCAGTCGTTGCAAAATACACTACTTAATACACAAAATAATACACAAACTCATGCACAAACTAATACACAAACTAATGCACAAACTAATGCACAAACTAATGTGCAAGCTAATGCACAAACTAATGCACAAAATGATACACCAACAAACGTGCAAGCGAACGTACAAGCTGATGCAAAGCATAATGCACCAAGTAACGCACTAGACTGGAAAATGTGTCCAATCCCCATATACAGCAGTAACAAGAAAATGTACTTTGGCGACTTCGCTCTCAACGGCACAATCGCAGGCACCTCCTGTAAAATAAATTTTGCACTTGCTCCATCCCTAAAAGTTCCGAAAACAGTGCAGCGCTTTAATATCGAGACGCGTGGTGTCGTAACGGTGTCCCCAAAAAGTATAAACATAGAGTCGCTGCACATAAAAAGTGCCGCCAACACTACCACCGAAGCGTCGCTAGAGCTGTGTGCCAATAAATTTTCGGACTTGTTTGCCGCGTTGTGTAAAGTCGCCAAACGCGAGCCAATTCTCCGCGATTCCGTGCAGATGAAAGGGCGCATTCGCGGAACTTTTGCCCTCGAGCCAATTGTCGTTTTCCTCAGCATAGGAGACGCAATTTCTGGGAAAGCGTCGTTCAATCTGGATATTGCGGGCACCCTTGCTGAGCCCAGGCTGAGTGGCACATTTACGCTCCGCAACGGGTATTACGAACACTTCAACAATGGGGTCGTCCTTAAAAACGTAACGTTGGATGCTCATGGTGAAGGGGAGACCCTGAAGATATCAAGCGTGCGCCTCGATGACGGAACGCTGCTTGGCGCGAGGCCTGAGTACAATCCGACAACTCCCGCAAAGAGGTGTGCCGGAGGGTGGGGCGCGTTAACCTTGCTTAGGGAGAGCCGTGTATATGACCCGCAGTTGTTGCTGAACTTGCGGTGCAATTTTTTGCAAGTCGCATATGGCAAAACCGTTAAAGCGCGCGCCAGCGGCGATCTCAAGATGTGCGGACCGCTGACGGGCGCATCGGACGCCCCAATGGTGACTGGGGACGTCGCCATCGACGACATGACTATTAGCGTGTCAGAGGATGCGCCTTCTGCGGATGCGGAGAACTGGGCGGTGTTTGACAAAAATGTGGAAATATTCAAACAACGTTCGTCGCGCACGGATTGTCCATGCAAGAAAGGGCGGTTCGGTTTGGATATAAAGCTAGGCGGCAATGTCGTTGTAAAAACAAACGGCTTGAATTGTTTCTTAACTGGGAACTTGATTGCCAAAGGACCAATAGTCAGCCCGTATTTAATAGGGGAAATGACCGCAAATCCAAAATTGTCCAGCCAATACAATTTGTTTGGGAAAATTATGTCTGTTAAAACGGGGCATGTTCGTTATGATGACGAATATATAAATGATCCATCCATTTCTCTTGTGTTGGTAACGAAAGTAAACCGATTCGATATATTTGCAAGGTTAGCGGGCAGATTGTCCAACACCAATATAACATTACAATCGCACCCTCCTTTAACATCGGAGGAAGTTTTGTCGCTGCTGTTGTTTGGGCAGGGATTGACGCGGCTGTCTTCGGAGCAAAATTCTCGGGTGAAAGGGTTTTCGTCACATATGTTGAGGGGCAATCCTTTGCGCTTTATTGACAAGCTTAGGGATAAGTTGAAGCTTGACTCTTTGGAGGTAGTTGATACGCAAAATATTTCTAGCGGAGAGACGACTCAGGCGCTGAGGTTCGGGAAAAAAATCAAGAAAGCGAGGGTCTTTATTGACCAAGATATTTCTCAAAAGAACGACAGTAAAATGACTGTGCGGTATGACATCACGCCGGAAATTGGGTTGGACGCAACAATTGGGACTCATCGCGGCTCGTCTGGGGTAGGGGTCCAGTGGATGAAGCGATATTAGAGGGGCGTGGGAGAGACAATATAGCGGATAGCTCGCATTTCAAAACGACGAACAGATGCTTTTCTATGACTGGGTATAAATTGCCCCTGGGACGGCCCTGGACACAGCGCCCCAGGGGGGCCTCATGAAAAATTTTTAATAAGCCCCCTCTGTTTCTAGTTCTTTGAGGATCGCACACTTTCTTAACCATAGTAAAAAATAGCCACTAAAATTGGTCCCCATAACAAACAAGTTGAAACTCGTTATCCTGCCAGACCTGGATGAGGAGAAAAATTCAACTTGTTTTTATGGGTAGGTGTTGCGTACAATTAATAGAGGTAGTATAATAGCATTTTGGGATGTGCGATGTCTTCGTTGTTAAGCCCGCAAATCGACTTTGTTTTCAAGAATATCTTTGGTGTGGAAGGCAAAGAGCCGCTATTAATCTCGTTTTTGAACTCTTTGTTCAAAGGGAACCCAGTAGTAAAAAATCTTACTCTGGGCAACACAGACATTTGCAAAACAAGGCACGACGGCAAATCCAATCGCCTGGACGTGAGAGCAACCATCGATGACGGAACACAGCTGGACATAGAGATTCAATGCCACAATACGGAGGAAATTCCCCAGAGGGCGCTGAATTACCTGGCGAATCTCATGCCGGAAGTTATAAACGAAGGCGAGTCTTATGTCGTGTCGAAGGCGATCGGCATATGGATCTTGGGCGAAAATATTATAAAAAAACGCAAGGCCGCGATCACAGAATGTTACATGGCAACGTTGCCACACGATCCGGAACCTTATTATATCGATAATATGCGACTTATTTTTATTGAATTGCCGAAGTTTTGCCCACA
>JAISXM010000081.1 GCA_031270515.1 Holosporales bacterium
TGTTTTTACGGCACAACCGTAAGAATGTTGAACTTTTTATATCCCGGATGGTCTGATAGGGATCCTCAAGAGTGCTTTGATCACCCAATCCTTGCAGACGCTCGTGTAGAGGTCATTTCAGAACGACCCCTTTCTAGAGTAACACCACGCCGTGCGGAAGCTCGTGCAGAAGCACCGTTGAAACAACTCACTTATGAAGGGGCACCAAGCCGTGCAGAAGCCAGCGCAGAAGCCAGCGAAGAAGCACCCGCCAGTTTGGCCCCACCACCACGTTTCGAGGAAGAAGCACCCGCCAGTTTGGCCCCACCAGCACGTTTCGAGGAAGAAGCTCCCGCCAGTTTGGCAGCGTCCTCAGTTAGTATTGATGCAAAAGCCAGTACAGAACAAACCCGTGAAGAAAAGACTTCAGGAGAAAACCCCCGTTCTGGGAAAAAACATCATCCTGGAGGAAAGACTTTAGGAAAAAAACATCATTCTGGAGGAACGACTCCAGGAGAAAACCCCCATTCTGGGAAAAAACATCATTTTGGAGGAAAGACTTTAGGAGAAAACCCCCGTTCAGGAGGAAAGACCCATTCAGGAGGAAACCCCCGTTCTTGGAAAAAACATCATTCTAGAGGAAAGACTTCAGGAGAAAACCTAGAGGAAAGACTTCAGGAGAAAACCCCCGTTTAGGAGGAAGCACCTCTTACGGAGAAAAGACTTATTCTGGAGAACGCCATTCTGATGAACGCACCCTTTATGCAGGAAGAACCCAGTTTGGGAGGATGCAATAACAGAACTGAGTCTATCCCTACTCCCCATAACAAACAATTTGACGTTCGTTGTCTTACAAAGCTTCGACAATGGTAAAACTTCAAATTGTTTTTATGCCCTGGATAGCTAAACCGACTCCCCATAACAAACAAGTTGAAACTCGTTGTCATGCAAGACCTGGATGAGGATGAAACTTCAAATTGTTTTTATGGGCAGGAATAGCTAAACCTTATTGTGCTTGGGCATAACACAGATTTCCACAAAATGCCTTAAATGATTGATCCCCGAGTTGTAACATCGTACCATCTAGCGTGGTTTAATGCGCAACGAGACACACATGAATCAACTACAACCCGTGGAACATCCCGCTCTGATGCATCCCAACCGAACCATAGGCGCCACCCTCAATCCCTTGCCGGCGCACATTGCCATCATCCCTGACGGAAATTCGCGCTGGGCGAGGGCTCATGGGCGCCTTCCTGTGGACGGCTACAAGGCCGGCTTGCGTGTGCTCGAAAACATTGTCGAATACGCAGACAGCGTAGGCGTGCAATATCTAACCGCCTACTTCGCTTCGCGCGACAACATTATGAAGCGCGGTGCGGCGTGGTCTCGCGTTTTTTTTGAGTTTGCGCTTTCCACTATAAAGCAATATTTCAACAAATCCGCCATAGATCGATACCAAGTCAAAATTATTGGCGATTTATCAAGCGTCCCAGATTTTGTGCGACACGAATTCGAGCAACTAGTTGAGCGAACAAAAAATAACACCGGCTTAGTCTTTACCATTGCCATCGCATACACCGGCAAGTTTGAAATATTGCACGCCGTCAACACCCTCATCAAAAGTCGTGTGCGCGATGGCATAGACATGCCCGTTTCCGCCGAAGAGCTTGCGGCGCACATGGACTTGCACGGGATCCCGCCGCCGGAGCTGTTGATTCGCTCGTCTGGGCAACTTCGGCTTAGCGGCTTTTTGCTCTGGCACTTGGAGTACACCGAGCTTGCGTTCCCACAAGAGTTTTGGCCAGATTTTACGGTAGAACGGTTCAAGGAGCTGCTTATGGATTACCAACTTCGGACGCGCACATTTGGAAGCGAAAGGTACGTGCAGCATGCGTGAACGAACATCGATTTCGCGCGCGCTATCAGAAGTGATATTGCGAGCCAAAAGCTCAGTTATTCTTGTCGGCGTGTTGGTCACAGCGGTCCTTGCGGGCGGGGTGTATTTTTACGCATGCGCATCAATAATAACGGGCGGCATCATATACGAGTGGATGCGAGCGAGCGGGCTAAAATATCGCCCCCTTGCGGCAATTGGGAGCGCCTCGTTGATGTTCATGTCCTTGTTGCAACTCCCCTGGAGCAACGCATGCGCCGCCGTGGCGTTCCTGGCGTACTTCTGGTGCAACCGAGACGCATTAAGCACAGTGTTGCGCGCGAGTGTCGTCGTTGTCGGGGCGGCATACATACTTGTCGCAATGCGCTTGCTGGGGATGCTCTACTGCACGCACGGCAAAATGTTCGTGTTGTGGATGTTCATGTGCATTTGGCTGACGGACACAGGTGCGTTCTTTGCAGGGCGCTACTTTAAAGGCGCGAAAATTGCGCCGAAGATCAGCCCAAATAAGGCGTGGTCTGGTTTTTTTGGCGGAGTCGGCACGTCGGTGCTGGTCGGCAGCTTTGTAGCGTCCTTTGTGGTGTCTCCAAATGTTTTGCACAAGGTGCCACTATTGGCGCTTGCAATTGCTACGTTCGGGACCGCAGGAGACCTGCTTGAGTCCGCGTGTAAGCGCTATTTTGGAGTAAAAGATATGGGGTCATTAATCCCAGGACATGGTGGGATGGCGGACAGGTTTGACAGCACGCTGCTTGTAGCGATAGTGTGCAGTTTGATTTTTTGGCTGCAATCTTGATATGTACCGCCCCACAAGAACAACTTGAATGTTTGTTGCATTGCAAGGCTTAGGTGATGATAAAAAATCAAATCGTTTTTATGGGGAGGTATTACTTACCCATAAGAGCAATTTGAATGTTTGTATAAATCAAAACCTTAATCCGTAACGAATTTCAAATCGTTTATTGTGGGAGCCTCGTTTTAGTAATGCCAGGGCGCGATTGGCGCGCCCTATAAGACCTGTTGCGAAAGCCGTTTTTGAATAGTTGATTCCTGCCGCGCAGAAGCAGCTTTAGTAACAGATCTATTAAAACCTATCAAACATTAGACGACTGTATCCTAGCAAGCAGGTTAAGCACCGCTCTCATTGACGTGTTCATACGATGTTCAAATTCATCTACTCGTTCGGTTAGTGCTGATAGATCTGTACCCAGCGACTCCTGTCTATAGATTAAGGTCGTAGCCAGTGCGGATATCTCTGCAGTCAACGACTCATGTCTCGTGGTTGAGATCGCATACACAGACTCACTTTCTGGTGCTACGCGCGCAATATCAAGAAATAAAGTGGCCGAATCAAAATTGGGCGCAGTCATTTCTCTTATTGTCCGACACTCAGCCAATATAGCATTTACATCAGTAAGCACACCCTCCATAGGATAACTATTTTCTCCAATGTCAACACTTTCTTCGGTAAAGTCTTCTACACGGCCATTATTATTGAAATTAACTATAGAAGGACTAATCTCCTTGCCCCAATCGGCAAGTATTGCGTAATATTGTTGTTTGTCATAAACAGTAATCCCAGGGTCAAATGCTACCCTAATCGCATTAGCTTTGTCTAAAAATCCGCTTATGTGGGAGAGAGAGAACGTTCCATCATGCGAAAATGTCACGCCTGGATACGCTGTATTAAAGTCATCTATGTGCCTATTTGTTTCGTCAATAGCGTCGCTGATGTCCAAATACGGTTGTAACGTTGTTCTAAAATTAGTGTCGTCGAGAACAGATATTGCGCGAACAAAAAGAGTATGCAATCGCTGGAATGACTCTAACGTAAATGTTGACACGAATCTATGCAGGGACGACGCTTGGTGTGCCAATCCAGCGATTTGGCTGCTCAATAAATCAGTGTCTATTGCTTCTCCACCAAGATCTATCGTCTCTTGTGAATATGCTCTATTTGCATACATTTGTAATGCATCTGTCTCGAATATCCCCAAATGTTCTGCCCCAGCAGTAGCAGTGCGACTAAATCTGTGAATCAGATTACAATATTCTAGCTTGCTTTCTGGCGTACCTATTGGGTCCAATACAAACCTCATAGCGTTTGCAAGCTCTGATATCGCACCATTAAATAATTCGGTAAATACAGGCGCCTCACCGTCTAACATTCTTACAGATGGGAACATAGCGTTAAATGCGTTAATAGACCTATTCAAGTTCTCAATTGCCATATGCGCATCTAAAAATGGAGCAAAATAGTCCGCAATAAATGTTCCACCTACGCGGCTTCTATTAGTCAGAGCTATGTCTTGTTGTACATTTGGTGGGTAGCCTCCAGCTATTTGTGGTTGTTCCGTTGCGGAACACGTGCCCAGCCCCATCACCGAGGACAACATAGCTAAAACTT
Organism: Holosporales bacterium; assembly: GCA_031270515.1. Taxonomy (GTDB): domain Bacteria; phylum Pseudomonadota; class Alphaproteobacteria; order BNTO01; family BNTO01; genus JAIRNK01. The sequence continues at coordinate 4,284 of JAISXM010000081.1, forward strand.
TAAAATTTGATTTTTTCATATGATTCCTATTCATAATTCACTCTATTAAACAATTATCTCCAAGTCCTATTCTGGCATACAATTTATTAAAAAAACGTTAAGGCAGGTGTTTATATTGCGCTGTTAAGTAAAAATTCAAATTGTTTTTATGGGTGGGTCTGTGATCACCTAGCGGTGCGTTCCTTTTGTGAATTTGGGCGTAAACTACAGGCGCATTCTTCGTGCGAATGTAGTAGTATTATACAATGTAGTGAGTGTAATGGGCGACTGCGGTTGCGTAGTCGGATGTTCGTCATTAACGTAGAGTGCCTGTCTGTGTGGTTTTAGGCGGATTGTTAACGCTGGTTTGTGTTAATGGTTTGCCTTGAAAAAATGTGCCAATGGAAAAAGGCATAGGAGCAAGGGCATAGGAGCAAGGGCATAGGAGCAGGGGCAGAGCAGTGGCGGTGAATGCAGAAGCGAGATGCCGCCGCGCAGGTGCAGGGTATGCAGCTGGGTGTGTGCTGTTTTTTGTAGGAATGTTTGAAAAAAGGAAAATAGAAGTAAATGACGAACTCATTTTTTAAGATTCACAGAGAAGAAGTTGAATACGCAGGAAAAACACTTGTATTAGAGACAGGGCATATTGCCAGGCAAGCCGACGGCGCTGTGTTGGTGACATACGGTGGCACCGTCGTGCTCTGTACCGCGGTCGCCGCAAAAAAGGCGAACCCTGCGGCGGATTTCTTCCCATTGACTGTACATTATCAAGAAAAGATGTACGCATCCGGCAGGATCCCATGCGGCTTTGTGAAGCGCGAAGGCAAGCCATCCGAGCGCGAAACCTTGACGTCAAGGCTAATAGATCGCCCCATTCGTCCTTTATTTCCAGAAAATTTTTTCAATGAAGTACAGATTATTTGCACAGTTGTCTCGCATGATAAAGAGAACAGCTCAGACATTCCCGCCATAATTGGCGCATCTGCGGCGCTTGCAATTTCGGGGGTTCCGTTCCTGGATATAGTATGTGCTGCACGTGTTGGCTACATTAATGGGGAATACATCCTCAATCCAAGCGTCGACGAAATAAAAGCCACCAAGCTTGATTTGGTCGTCGCAGGCACAAGGGATGGCGTACTCATGGTCGAGTCCGAGGCGGCGCAACTAAGCGAGCGCATTATGCTGGATGCTGTGAAGTTCGGGCATGCGAGTTTTGCTCCCGTGATCGACGCAATCGAGCACTTGAAGGCATCCGTGGGCAACCCCGCGTGGGCGGATGTGCCTGAGTTGCAAAAGTACGAGGAGATAAAGCAGCGTGTTGCGAACTCTGTTGGGAAGGACATAATTGCTGCGTATGAGATAAAAGAAAAGCTGCCACGTCATAATGCAATCGCGCAGTGTAAGGATAGTTTTTTTGCTCAGTCAGCAGAAGAGGACGTTCCATTACTAAAGAGAGCATTTGACGAGTTTGAGTACAACTTGTTGCGGTCGAATATACTCGACCAGGGAAAGCGTGTCGACGGCCGAGCGCTGGACGAAGTGCGTCCTATTTGCTGCGAAGTGGGCGTTTTGCCACGGACGCATGGGAGCGCCTTGTTTACGCGAGGAGAGACGCAGGCGTTGGTGGTTACGACTTTAGGGGCTGCGGATGACGAGCAGCTTGTGGATAGCTTGATTGGAGACTATAAGGAAAATTTCCTCATGCACTACAACTTCCCCCCGTATGCGGTGGGCGAGACTGGGCGCATGTCTTCTCCTGGCAGAAGGGAGATCGGGCATGGGCGCCTTGCGTGGCGTGCGTTGCATTCGCTGGTGCCGAGCAAGACGGAGTTCCCGTATACGGTCCGCGTGGTTTCTGAGGTGACGGAGTCCAATGGGTCTTCTTCTATGGCGACGGTTTGCGGGGCGTCGTTGGCGCTGATGGATGCGGGGGTGCCGATTAAGCAAACCATTGCCGGCATTGCGATGGGGTTGGTTAAAGAGGGCGATAAGTTTGCTGTGTTGACGGATATTCAAGGGGATGAAGATCACCTCGGAGACATGGACTTTAAAGTGGCAGGAACAAAAGATGGAATTACTGCACTTCAAATGGATATAAAAATCACGAGTATTACATTTGAAATTATGGCAATTGCACTTGAGCAAGCTCACAAGGGGCGCATTCATATTGCAGAGCAAATGAACGACTCTATATCGAAGTCGAGGCCAGAGTTGAGCAAGTTTGCCCCGCAAATCATGGGCATACAAATTGACAAGGACAAAATCCGGGAACTAATTGGACCTGGGGGGAAGGTCATTCGGGAGATTTGCGACACGACGGGAACGAAGATTGATATTGCGGATGACGGTAAGGTCTCTGTTTTTGGCTCGGATCAGGCGGCGTTGGCGCGGGCTATGGGGATGATCAACGACATTGTTGGCGATCCAGAAGTTGGGCAAGTGTATACGGGGCCTGTGGTGAAAATCACAGACTTTGGGGCGTTTGTTAATTACTTTGGTAGCCGCGACGGATTGGTGCACATAAGCGAGATTTGCGAGGGGCGGGTCGAGCGAGTGGAAGATGTGCTGCGCGAGGGGGATATCGTGAAGGTGGTGCTCCTTGGGATCGATAGCCGAACGAGGAAGGCGCGCCTGAGTATAAAGGCAGTCGGTGGCGGTGCTCGTCCAAAGCCAAGACCTGATGATGCCCGGGGCGATGATCGCCGGGGCGATGATCGTCGGGGTGACCGGGGCGGTGACCGCGGTGGTGACCGGGGCGATGATCGCCGGGGTGACCGGGGCGGTGACCGCGGTGGTGACCGCAGCGATAGAGGCGACCGTCCTCGTCGCGACAGAGATGATAGTAACGGACGCCCCGGAAAGAGATGGTAGAACGATACCCAAGCCACTTCTGGAAGTGCAGCGGAAGATGAAACTGACCGACTCAATGCGCAGATTAGACCGACTCAAGCGCGGATTGAGCTGATAATCTTCGGCTCAATTCGGAAGTGGCGAAACAAATCGTTTGTTATGGGGGCCCGGCATAGGCGACGTTATACATTAGCGCGTCGTCGGTTCGCACTAAGGTTGCTTAGCAAATCCATATTCTTATTGTTGTATACCGGTACATCCTTGGTCAGCAGCAAGTTTGTAATACTTGGCGGCTTCTGCAAGATTTTCCTCTACTCCAAACCCGTGTTCCAAACATATCCCATACTCGCACTGCGCCTCGGCATATCCTTGGTCAGCAGCAAGTTTGTAATACTTGACGGCATCTTCCGAATTTATACCTACTCCCACCCGGTATGTCAAACATTCCCCATATTTGTATTGTGCGGCGTAATATCCCTGATCAGCACTACGTTTGTAATACTTGGCGGCTTCTGCAAGATTTTCCTCAACTCCAATTTCTTCCAAGCAGCGCCCATAACTATATTGTGCCAGGGCGTTTCCTTGCTTAGCACTAAGTCTGTAGTACTTAGCTGCGTCTGCTTTATTTTCCGGAACTCCATCCCCGTTATAAAGACATTCCCCATAGCGGTATTGCGCCTGTGCCAATACTCCGTGGAATCGCGCCAATGCACGCTCGTTTTCAACTATAGTCCTATAGATCTTGACTGCTTCCTCTCTATTCATCTCAACTCCAATACCGTGGTCCAAACAGTATCCATAGTTGTATAGCGCACAGATATCACCTCGCTTTGCAGCCCATAGGAAAATTTTAGCTGCGGACACTTTTTCTTTGCTGAATTCTTCGGAGCAGGACACTCCCTCTTCGGAGCAGGACACTCCCTCTTCTAATACAAAGCAAAATATTCCACGTATGAAAAGAAAAGCCAACAAATTAAGTGCTTGAGGGTTGTCGCGAACATAATCTGGATTTAGACGCCTTCTTACATCAATTACAATCCTCCCGTTGGGGAAGTAAGCGTTCCGTTCCAAATTTTCCCGCAAAAACGTGGTTGGAACGACATTCCCATTTGCCATTGCTAAAAAGCCCTCATCCATTCTCTCAGAAAATGTCCTGGCAGAAGTGCAACCATCAGGATACAACATTGGCGCAAAATCTTTCAGATATATGGATATGTAGCCGTCCTGAAACGCCACCCCCTTAGGTAGAGGTATCTTTCCATTGGCAAATTCTTGCACCCTGGACGTCAGCAGATCAACATCCTGTCTTATGTCTGGATCAGCAAAATTAGCTAACGCAGCTGGTGCAACTAACTCAGCTAACGTAACTGGTGCAGCAAACTTAGCTAACGTAGCTGGCTCCGCAAACTCAGCTAACCCAGCTGGCGCAGCAAACTCAGCTGACTCAGCAGCATACATTACACACGGCAACATAGCGCAACAAAAAACGGCAATACGACGCATAACGCACCAACAAAACGATCTCCATACTTGTATATTAGCGTACAAGCGCCACGACTTTCAACATAAATCTGCGGGGAAGGAAATGTACAAAAAGTATATGCGTTACTACTCAGCAATGCTATAGCTAGCCCCATGCGACCCTAGACACGTATTTCGCTTTAGGCTCGTGTATCCCTGCCAATAAAAACAATTTGAATTTTTATCATCGCCTAATCCTTGTAATACAACGAATTTCAAATTGTTTATTATGGGGGCCCAGTATATATGGCGAATGCATTTACAATTCTGGCCTACACTCAATATCCCCTCAGATATCTTTCGTTAATCGTCCATCTTCAGCGCCGCAATAAACGCACTCTGCGGAATCTCCACATTCCCCAGCTGCCGCATTCGCTTTTTTCCGGCCTTCTGCTTATCCAACAGCTTCCGCTTCCTGGTGATGTCGCCACCGTAGCATTTCGCCAGCACGTCCTTCCTCAGCGCAGAAATTGTTTCACGCGCGATAATCTTCCCTCCAATTGCAGCCTGAATCGCAATTTTGAACAGCTGCTTTGGGATCAGATCCTTGAGGCGCTCGCACAACATACGCCCGCGAGACTCCGCCCTGCTGCGGTTTATGATCATGGATAGCGCGTCGATCGGCTCCCCGTTCACCAAAATCGACACTTTAACCAAATCGCCCTCGCGGTACCCGTCCAGCACATAATCCAACGATGCATATCCGCTGCTGATGGACTTTAGGCGATCATAAAAATCATACACTACCTCGTTCAGAGGCAACCTATACACGACCATGACCCTGTTGCCCACGTAGCTGATGTCGACCTGCTCGCCGCGCCGCTCAATGCACAGCCCCAGAATCGACCCAAGGTACTCGTCGGGCACAAGAATGGTCGATTTAATCCACGGCTCTTCAATCAATTCGATCTTTACAACGTCTGGCATATCTACGGGGTTGTGCAAATCTATGACCTGCCCACTCGTCAGGTGAATTTTATACACCACGCTTGGGGCCGTCGTTATTAGGTCCAGGTTGAACTCCCGCTCTAAGCGCTCCTGCATTATTTCCAGGTGCAGTAGTCCCAAGAAGCCGCACCGGAACCCGTACCCCAAGGCGCCAGAATGCTCTGGTTCGTATTGGAAGCTTGCGTCGTTTAGGTGCAATTTTTCCAAGCTGTCCCTTAACTTTTCGAACTCATCCGCATCCGACGGGAACAAGCTGCAGAACACCACCGGAATCGACGGACGGAACCCCTTTAGAGCATGAAGCGCGGGGCGTCGCTCCTCCGTGATTGTGTCCCCCACGCGGCAGTCTGCGACTTGCTTGATGCCCGCGGTGATGTACCCAACTTCCCCGGGGTATAGGGCGCTGGCGTCCACGCGCTTTGGAGTGAAGTAGCCGACTTGCCCTGCTTCATATGAGGCGCCGGTTTCCATCATGCGTATTTTTAGGCCGGCTTTGAGGGTGCCTTGGATGATGCGCACAATGACGATAACTCCAGCGTATGCGTCGTACCAACTGTCGATGAGCAGGGCCTTTAGCGGGACTGTCTCTAAGGCAACGCTGTCCGCCGGGACGATGCTATCCCCGGTGTCGGCTTCCAATACGAACGGAGGCGGAAGCTTGTGGACTATGGCTTCAAGGACTTCCTTTATCCCAACTCCAGTTTTTGCCGAAATCATGATTGTGTTGCTTGTATCCAGTCCAGTTACTTCTTCGACTTGTCGTTTTATGCGCTCTGGATCTGCGGCTGGGAGGTCTATTTTATTTAGTACAGGAACGATTTCATGGTTATTTTCGATCGCATAGTACACGTTCGCGATGGTCTGCGCTTCTACGCCTTGGCTTGCGTCAACGACAAGGATTGACCCTTCACACGCAGCGAGGGAGCGGCTGACTTCGTACGAAAAGTCGACATGCCCCGGGGTGTCAATCAGGTTCAGCGTGTAGGTTTGCCCGTTGTCTGCGACGTAAATCAGGCGCACGGTTTGGGCTTTTATTGTAATCCCGCGCTCTCGCTCAATATCCATGGAGTCGAGCACCTGCGTTTTCATTTCGCGAGCGTCAAGCGCCCCACAGAACTCGATCAATCTATCTGCTAGCGTGGACTTGCCGTGGTCTATGTGCGCAATAATGGCAAAATTTCGAATGTGCTGCATGAATCAATTCCGTAACGCAGGCTATAGGTCACGCTATTGAACTTTGAGAAATAATTCAAGCCCTCCCTGTGACTGCAGATCGCATTATACCTGCTCATGTAAACAATTTGAACATAATTTGAACGTTTATCCTAGCCCAACATTACGTTCAAATTGTTTTTATGGGGGACCCGAGCAAACCGCCTGAAAACCCCGCAGCACATTGTTTTAGGAATACGGTGAATAAAACAAAGGCGTTGTTGGGGGGGCAAGCGACTCAGCCATATCGTACATGCGCATCGGAATCATAAATATGCAACACTGACGAGTCCGTTATTTTTGCCTCACACGAATCTTCTACTTTCAAGCAAAATCCTTCGCACTGTGCCATAGAAGCTGCTGAACTACGCAACACGTGAACCAATAATCCTGGATTCCGTGAAAAATGACATCGCTCCATTTCTACCGAACCGAGGTTTTCTACTTTCACTACGGTCAGTACATCTTTTGGCGTTTGAGTCGTTCCTAAAATCGTGCATTCAATGAAGTGTGCAGTAGAGCCGCTGGCCACGACACCATATTCTGGATCATTCATTTCAAATACGCAATGTTCAAATATGCCAACACTACTGGATGTGAGTGCAACCAACGCTCCTGGTGATGTGCGTCGCAGCGTACAATTGTAAAAGACAACGAAGCTGTCCTCCTCGCAAGATAAGGCTGGCTCGTTTCCCGTGAATGTTAGGGTGCAATTTCTAAGAAATACCTTTCCACTTTCTAATATACGGATGCTCCCACCTATAATCAAGTTTTCGAATAAAACGCAGCCATCCGACATATATATTTCTTTAAATAGAATAGTTCTTTGAGGACTTTGGTTAGGAAGGATGCTTTCATCGCATATGATCATGCCACTGTCGCGAATGTATTGCTTATGAATGGACAAGGTGTACATTATTTTGTATATCCGCAAGTCTGCTGCTATATGTGGGGATAATTCCTGTATAAGCCACTCTATATTATAGTGCTTTGTTTTCGTTGGTTTATAATACACGGTAATCTGCGTTTCTGTAGGTATGGCGCTCCTTTTAAATTCGTCAAAATCAAATAGTGCATACGGTGGCAGTATCTCGTTGTACGCATATTGCGCTGCGAGTAATTCGCTTGATGATAACGATGCCAGTCCAAGCATTACGTTCATCATTAATAAACTTATTCTATTCATATTGTAATCCTAAAAAAATTAAACTATTTAGCAAGGATACCGAGTCACCATAACAAAAGAAGATCTCCGGTATCTTTAGCACAGCGTTGAGCATTGCGTAATGATGCCCGAACGCCCTACCTTTGTTCGTTAATATCCGATATTCGACATCAAAAGTCAATCGCTTTTTTTCAGAGAGTCGCGCTGTTCCGATAAAATCCATGAGACTTGTGCTTTTGATCGCGCAGAGACGCGGGGCTGGAACTAGCGCACATCAGGCACTATCGCACAAAAGCGTGACGCGAGGTTTTGCATAAAAGATAACGCCTTGTGCAAACGGCCCTTCCGCAAGACAGCAATACGATGCAAAACTATAACAATTTGGACCCTTCAGGCCTAGCGTCGTTTTGATGTACTTCCTTTGTTGTTTTTCAACGAATACAGCATCAAGCAACACACGCCAACCACGATTGCCGAATCCGCCACGTTAAATGCAGGCCAATGCCACTCCAAAATTGTCCAAGAAAACAAGGTCAGCTTTTTAATGTAGCAATCGATAAAATCGATGACTGACCCGTAAATCACTCGATCCGCCACATTTCCAAGCGCCCCGCCTATGATCCCGCCTATGCACACAGAGGGAATCCAATGCGTCGCCGTTACAAACTGGCGGATCAAATAGACCAACAGCGCGCCCACCGTCGTCCATATGACGGCGAGTTGCCATGTGTTTCCGTTGCTCAGCATGCCGAAGCTTATTCCAATATTTCGAAAGTGCACAATATTAAGACACGGGCACACTGCAATAATTTCATGCAGAGACAAGTTGTTGATTACAAGCGATTTTGTAATTTGGTCAATGATTAATACACAAAGTAATACGAATCCCCCTTTTACGGATGCGGTATTCACGTTATCCCTCATTCTCCAACGATGCATTTTTGGCGATTGCATTGTCATATTTGTGGGACGAGTCAGACGCTGCCGCCGCAGCCTCATCCAAATATGACGAACCGGATGGCGCGCTTCCGTCAAACGTATGGCCCCCCTCCAGCGTATGGCCCCCTTCAAACTTATGGTGCGCGTCGGCTAAGTCTGAGGATTTTCGCGCGGCCTTGGGGGATGAGCTGCCTTGGCGATTCTGTTCTGCGCGAAGCGTTGGGGAGTCGCGGTAGCCATTGCGGGAATAAGTGTCGCGCGCAGAGTGCGTGTCGCGCGCAGAGTGTCCGCCGCATCCCCGTGCAGGAGCATCATATTGGGACGCATAATATTGGTCGATGTCGTCATTGGTGCCGCTGTCGTCTGAATTCCGCGGGCATTCCCGCTCGCCGCCCCAGTCGCCTTGTTCTGCGCGCGCCTTCATCTTTTGGAATTGTCGCTCCTCCCAATCTGGCCGCAAAAATGACATCCAGCGTGGGCTAAGCCCTATGTCGGATAATTTTAATTTGCCAATTCGCACGGCGTGGTGCAACAGCTGAATCGCGAACGCTAGAAGCACCCACAGAGGCCAAAATCCGCCGCCGGTGGCTCCCCACGCGATAATGCAGAAAAACGATATGGCGCCACATATGAGGACGTCGTGGTAGAATGCCCTGAGTTCACGAATATATCGACGTATTGCGTAGTCTTGCTCGTCCGACATAAGCCACCAATTTACTAAAGCAACGCATGGCTCATTGTACACCACGTGTAAAATAAATCCAAATATACCCGCATGTATGGTTCGTCGTTTCGATGCTCGACGGGATCCCTTCAACTAGTTGAATGGGGGCCCGCGCTTGAGCAGTACGTCTAGTACAGCCCTTCGTCTGCGCTTCGAGACTCCTGCCAGCCCTGCTTTTTATGAATGCTAGTCGATTCTTTTGCAAAATAATAATGGTGAAACGATTAAAATCATGATTGAAATCTGATGGATTGATGTGGTATATAAGATTATGTATTTTTTAACATAGGTTATATTATGATGATGCGTCTTATATTATTGTGCGGCTTGGCTATGCCATGCATGGCGTCTGTGGGGGCGAATCCTCCAATGCGTTACTCCAGGCATATAAACTCGAAAATGGAGACATTCGCGAATCGCTGCCCACAAAAACTAGAAGAATTTGTTGGCGCTCTATACAACAAAGTTGAGTCTACTTCACGCGAGGATCGGCAACAAATCACTGAGCGTTCGCGCGTCAGTGGCGACGGGCTGCCTTTTGCGTCATTGAGCGCACGTGATCAAGAATCACTGAATATGGCATGTCTGATGATAGTTGGGGCATCAAGTGGAGATCAACATTGTCTGCGTATGTTGAGGAGTCCGTCCGCAGCAGACATGCGCCCTAAAGATAGAAGCGAGTCTATGCAGTTTCAGAGAGAGGCTACTCATTTTTACAGACAGAATGCTGAAACAAATCTCGATTGCGCATACTATTCTGCATGTCGTCTGTTGTTTGGAATAGGCGTTCAGCAAAATGTATCATTGGCAGCAGATTACTTATGGATGGCTGTACGTGGAGGACACTCAGCCGGTCAGTATCTACTCTGTGCAGCTGCCGCGTTGAAGCCCGAGTATCTTCAGCGATCGACGGATTTTTCTGTATTTATATTAGAATGCGTGAAGCAAAGTGCCGATCAGGGGTATCCTCCTGCCCAAGCCGTATACGGGGTGTCTTTAATGAAAGAAGGACGATTTTCGGAGGCGGTTGAATACTATAGACGGAGCGCAGAACAAGGTGATGAAAGTGGCCAACACTTCTATGGAGCCAGCTTGTACAAAGGACTTGTCCGTAGAGACCTAGCGGCGGCGGTTCTTTACTTAAAACTGAGTGCAGATCAAGGGGACGCAAGTTCCCAATGTGACTATGGCCTTTTTCTAATGCAAGGAGAATGTGTTCCAAAAAATCCAGCTCTGGCGGTTTCTTACTTTAAACTGAGTGCAGATCAAGGATGTGCGGTAGCTCAGTTCAACTATGGACGCGCCTTAGCGTATGGGGAGGGCATTCCAGCAAATCTAGCTGCGGCGGCTTCTTTCTTCCGACTGAGTGCAGATCAAGGATACGCACCCGCCCAACACTGCTATGGGGCCGCCTTAATGTGTGGGGAAGGCGTTGAACGAGATCTAGTTCGCGCAGGTCATTATTTAAGACTGGCGGTATCTCAAGGACTCACAGGTGCATTAGCAGATTTGCTTAGCCTTCAGACGATGATGCGCACTTCATCGTGACACGACACAGACGATGCGTTGCCATGAGGTATTGTGTCCTGTGGAAAACTGTTGCAAGCGCACTGTCGTAAGCACGGCGAGAAGCCTTGCGCACGGCAGCAATTTGTTGTGCAAGTGCCCAGAGATGGAATTGAACCAACGACACAAGGATTTTCAGTCCTTTGCTCTACCAACTGAGCTATCTGGGCGCATCGAAGCACACTATAGAATGTATCGTACATTTAGAGATTCCGTCAATACGTTGTCGTGCGTTTACGCCGAGTCATCAGAACGAACAATTTGAAATTCGTTGTGAGTCAATATATTGCAGTAATAAAATTTCAAATCGTTTTTGTAGGAGACTATATATACCGACAGGTAAATGCTTAATGATTAATAACTTAACTAGATAGTTCAGAACTTAAGTCGATAGTTCAGGCTTCAATTCAATAACGAACAACTTAATTAGATAACATTATTAATTTGCAAATTAATTGTTATTCGTATTACTATCAATATATGGAAAGGAATTTGGGGGAAACACTTAATTATGAATAATTTATTAAGAAGAACGACTTTTAGTATTATTAGTACATTTGCTGTGCTCACAATAGAGCAGGCGTTGGCAGGTCAGACACCACAGCAGATGGATGAGGTGAATAAAACAATGAAGGCCTACGAACAGGCGAAACAAGTGCTTGAGCTGCTTCAGAATTTACAGAATCCACAGAATCCACAGAATCCACCAAATTCACCAAATCCACCAAATCCACAGCCTGTGCAGCAAGGTGTACCTCCAGGGGGGAACTCTCCTTTGGTGCAATATTCGCCGCCTGTGCAGCAAGGGCAACAGCAGCAGCATGTGCCTCCTCTTACGCTTGAACAATTGGTGGCGATCGTTCTGGCAATACATACGACCGTTCAGGCAATATATACTATCGTTCAGGCGTTATCTCAGCGCGTTACACAATTCGAGTCGAATAAGGTGCAGAAACAACCTCTCAAATAATATAAAAGGTGACGCTGGCTTGGGGGCATGTATCACCTGCCAGCGTTGTCCAGTCATATGCTCCAAACGGATTTCGCCATAGGCTATTATGGGATTATGGGATACGACGAACTGATTATCTTTTTGTCGGTTGGGTATATTCGCGCTAGTATTAATTAGGTGGTTTTTTCGTGTAGGCGTGGTATGAATACGATAGTCGAGGGATCGCACACTAATATAGACAATGAACACTCTCAGAGTGAACACTCTCAGAGTGAACATTCTCTCTCTAATGGCGAAAACACGTCCCCAACGCGCGAGCCGAATCCCTCCGCCGCGAATGAACCATCCCACGGCATAATCTCGCAAATCATAGGTGCCGTCGTTGACGTTTACTTCAAGGATGGCCATTTGCCCGCCATTTTTAACGCGCTAAAGGTTCGCCGCAGTAACGGCATTGAGTCCGCCGATGTCGTGCTTGAAGTGTCTCAGCACATGGGCGAATACCTCGTCCGCACCATCGCTATGGACCAAACCGAAGGCCTAAAGCGCGGGGACGTCGTATTTGATACAGGCGCGCCTATCTCGGTTCCAGTTGGGCCAGGCACACTTGGGCGCATCATCAACGTGGTCGGTCTGCCTATCGATGGACGCGGAGATATTGACGCCACAGACGTCGTGTCTATACACAGAGAGCCTCCTCCGTTTACGGAGCAATCGCCTTCTAACGAAATATTAATGACCGGCATAAAGGTGATTGACTTGCTCACGCCTTACCCGCGCGGCGGCAAAATTGGGTTGTTTGGCGGCGCCGGAGTTGGGAAAACCGTGCTTATGATGGAGCTTATCAACAACGTGGTCCGAAAACATGGGGGATATTCGGTGTTTGCCGGAGTCGGAGAGCGCACACGAGAAGGCAATGATTTATATAATGAGATGATTGCGTCTGGAGTGAATACCAAGAACATAAAGGGCTCCAAGGCCGCGCTTGTGTACGGGCAAATGAACGAGCCGCCCGGCGCTCGCGCTCGTGTGGCGCTGACCGGGTTGACCCTGGCGGAGTATTTTCGGGATGTAGAACACCGGAATGTGCTGTTTTTTATCGACAACATATTTCGTTTTACGCAAGCAGGCGCAGAGGTGTCGGCGCTGTTGGGGCGTACGCCGTCTGCGGTTGGGTATCAGCCCACCCTTACGTACGAGATGGGGACATTGCAAGAGCGCATTACGACGACGTCCAAGGGGTCTATCACCAGTATACAAGCTGTTTATGTGCCAGCCGACGACATCACTGACCCAGCAACCGCCGCGTCGTTCACGCACCTTGACGCGACAACAGTGTTGAACCGGCAAATTGCGGCGTTGGGGATTTTCCCTGCGGTTGATCCGCTGAGTTCGAATTCGCGAATACTTGATCCGCGCGTGGTTGGTGACGAGCACTATAACGTTGCGTGCGAAGTACAGCGGATATTGCAGACGTACAAGAATTTGCAGGATTTGATTGCGATTTTGGGGATGGATGAACTGTCTGAGGAAGATAAGCAGGTTATTGCTAGGGCGAGGCGCATTGAGCGATTTTTGTCGCAGCCATTTGAAACAGCAAAAACGTTTAGCGGAATCTCAGGGGAGTTTGTCGATTTGAAGGATACGATCGAAGGCTTTAAGGAAATTTGTCGCGGGACGTTTGACCACATACCAGAGCAAGCGTTTTTTATGGCGGGTAATATAGAGACGGTGTTGGCGAAAGCGGCGGCATAGTTACGGCCCATAAAAACAATTTGAAATTTGATCCTGGTTAAGCATTGTATACCTCCCCATAAAAACAATTTGAATTTTTATCCTCACCTAAGCTTTGTAATACAACGAACTTCAAACTGTTTTCCTCACTACCAGCGCAAAACCGCGGTTCCCCAAGTAAACCCTGCGCCCATAGAAGACAGCACAACCAGCTCGCCCTTTTTGATGTTCGTCAGCTTCAGTGATATCGGAATCGTCGCCGCAGACGTATTGGCGAATGATTCAATGGTGACGACGGCTTTCTCCGCGGGCAGCCCCAAGCGCGCCGCCACAGAGTCAATGATTCGCTTATTCGCCTGGTGCGCCACAAACCAGTCCACGTCATCCACGCTCAAGCCGTGCCGCTCCAGCTCCGCGCGCACCGAGGCCTCCATCATTTCGATTGCCGTGGAGTATACCGCCCGCCCATTCATTACGATTTTCCCTCGCTTAAATCGAGCGTCAGAGTCGTCCGAATATAGCATGTAATATCCTTCCCCGTTTGAATATAGCCGAGTGGACAGGATCCCAGGTTGCTCGCGGCGTTGCACCAACACGGCGCCCGCCCCGTCGCCAAACAATACGCATGTCGACCTGTCGCTCCAATCTAACAAGCGCGACATTATCTCTGCTCCGATTACTAATACGTTGTTTGCACTGCCTGTTTTGATAAATTTATCCGCAATTGCTAGAGCATAAACAAAGCCAGAGCAAACGGCCTGTACGTCAAACGCAAACGCCCGCTTTGCACCCAGGTTGTGCTGTATATGCGTTGCTGTCGCTGGCATGACGTGGTCCGGAGACGTTGTCGCCAGCACGATCATATCCACGTCGCCCGGCTCTACGTTGGCTTCCGCTAGGGCGTCGCTCGCAGCCTTCGTCCCGAAGTCAGCCACGGTATCTGTGGGCGCGGCTAGGTGCCTCGCGCAGATGCCGGTCCGCGTGCGAATCCATTCGTCACTTGTGTCCAGCGTTTGAGACAATTCGTCATTTAGCATTTTCTTTTCTGGCACAAACATTCCGCGGCCAGATATGTAACTGTAGTACTGAGGCACATTTTTGATGAGTCAAAATTCTGTTAGCTAAGGCTACTGGATTTTTATACGTGAAGGCTACTGAATTTTTGTAACTAATTGCAATCTACGTTCAATCTCATCCGAAAAATTCGACTGCGCCATATTTACCGCCACACACACTGCCTTCGCAAAGCTAAACGGGTCCGCACTCCCGTGGCTTTTCACCGCAATTTTGTTTAGCCCAAGAAACACTGCGCCGTTATATAAGCGCGGATCAATAGTTTGTTTTACATTCTTCAACAATGGCAACATAAGTAACGCAAGTAGCTTATGCAACAACGACTTTTTTCCTGACTCACGGATCAAATCAAACAAGAACAGAATCACTCCCTCAATTGCTTTTAGCGCGATATTTCCAGAAAAGCCATCCGTCACAATAACATCTGCGGCGCCTCCGAATATATCATTGCCTTCCACAAATCCGCGGAAATTAAACCTATCCAAACTGGCGTCTTCCTTTGTTATCTTGTCTATGGAGTGAAGCATTTGCCCCGTAGTTTGCACAATTGCGTTTCCCTTCATCTCCTCTGAGCCCACATTCAGCAGCCCCACCGTGGGCGAGCTCTTCTTCAGCAGGGCCCTTGCGAGGACCTCCCCCATTAGGGCGAACTGGACCAAGCGCTCCGGGGAGCACTCCAAATTCGCGCCAAGGTCAAGCACCACGCTCATGCCGTTCCTGTTTGGCATAACCGCAGGGATCGCCGGGCGGTCAATCCCGGGGAGCGTCTCGAGTATAACCTTTGCCAGCGTCACGTACGCCCCAGTATTTGCAGCAGACACCACGGCGTGAGTGCGCCCGCTGGCGACCGAATGAAGCGCCATGCCCAGGTTCGAGTCCTCCTTGTGGCGCAGCGCGTCTATGGGCTTCATTTCATTTGTTACGATTACGTCTGTATGAACAACAGACGATGCAGACAGCAGGTTTGGATATTTCTCCAACTGCGCATTGATGGCGTCTTCGTCCCCAAAGAACACAAAGCGCACGCAATTGCCCGAGCTCTGCTGCAGCTGCGTATATGCAAGGGCAACGCCTTCCACCACGACGCTGGGCCCGAAATCTCCTCCCATGGCGTCAATGGCAATATATTTCATTCCAATCCCCGCAGATGTATCGTTCACACCCACAGGATCAACGTCCCCTTCGAGGAAACGTTTTCGTAGCGGCGCCAACAAAGAAACGTACCTTCCTGTCAAATCCGACCCCACAAGAACGAAGTCCTACTCTTCAGGAGAGTCTACAGCGTCTTTGCGGTTTTTGACAACTTGTTTATTGTTGTACCGCCCACAACTCAAACAAACGTGGTGTGGCAGCCTTGTTTCTCCGCACGCGCACACTGAATTGCGGATCGGCGCCAGGCCATCGTGCGCACGCCGCATGTCTCTGCGCGATTTTGACGTTTTCTTTTTTGGTACAGCCATATGTTTTTCTTATCCTCCTCAGCTTGTTTAGCGTCTACCCAAACACAAAAAGTTTATCAGTCGCCAAGGGTTTCTAATGGCGTTCCCAACGGGACTCGAACCCGTGTTACCGCCTTGAAAGGGCGATGTCCTAACCGCTAGACGATGGGAACGTACAAACCTATTAGTAATTGTATATGTCTTTATACACAAAAACAAGTCGTATTGGCGTTTTCTTTTGCGACACCGCTACCCTAAGAACAACTCACAATGTGTTTGCAGGGTTCGTCACGTACTCCTTGCAATTACGGCACGCAGAGCAGTAGCCAGGGCGTATATAGTCTGCGTAGAGTTCATCATATACGGCACGCAGAGCAGTAGCCAGGGCGTATATAGTTTTCGTAGAGTTCATCATATACTGTACGTAGAGCAGTAGCCAGGGCGTATATAGTCTGCGTAGAGTTCATCATGTACGGCATGTAGAACACGTATCGCGGATGCATCAATCTCCGCGCCACGAAGAAAAGGATATTGTATCAGCTGTTGCACAGAGGAGCACGCAGGGCGATATCCACCTAATTTAATAAACCTGCGAAGCATTGTTTTTATTATATAAATAGTTTCCCAAACGTCTTCACCGGGGGCGGGATGCGTTTCTATGTATTCTTCGGTGTATTCTTTGTTTTCAATATTTGATATAACATTAGGGAGTGCACGGACCAATATCAGAACTATTGTTTGCAAGCTCATGCACTGCTCAAAATATTTTATACTACGCACAGCCAAGTACTGTTCGTTAGAGAAGTTTATAACTCTTAGGAAATCTCTTCCCCAGTAATCATATGCCGGTATATACTTGTTGCTGCGAGCTAATTCATCTAGTTTAACATTATACCCATTGTAATCAACATCTGGCTGAACACGATTCCCATCGTTATCAAAACATTCCGCT
>JAISXM010000095.1 GCA_031270515.1 Holosporales bacterium
GATCGCCTCAGAGGGCCGCAGTTCGATTTGGCGTGGATCGACGAGTTTGCAAAGTTTCGCTACCCGGAGCGCTTGTATGAGCAGCTGATGCTTGGGCTGCGCTTGGGGACGTGTCCGCGGTGCATTATTACGACTACGCCGCGACCGATTCCTTTTTTAAAGGAGCTGATGGATGACAAAATGACGGTTACCACGCATGGAACAACTTTTGATAACGCGCAAAATTTGTCTCCGTCGTTTATCGATTACGTAAAGAAAAAATACGACAACAGCACATTAGGACGCCAGGAATTATATGCGGAACTGTTGTTTGAAAACAAAAACGCACTTTGGCAACGCAATATGATCCGCTATAAGCTACCGGATGATTTGGTGCGAATCGTGATCGCCGTGGACCCTGCCGTGAGCTACAGCGCTGCCAGCGACGAGACAGGAATCGTTGTGGTCGGCAAAAATTCGAAGGGCGAAGCTTTCGTGCTGGAGGACGCAAGCGGCCAATTCCATCCGCATACGTGGGGCAAACGCGTCGTTGAAATGTTTCACTCGCACAACGCAGACAGAGTCGTCGCCGAAGTAAACCAAGGCGGCGATTTGGTCGAAGAAGTATTGCGCTCGTTTGATGCGACTGTGCCATATACCGCAGTGCGAGCCACACGAGGCAAAGTCACACGAGCCGAGCCGATTTCCGCCTTATATGAACAAGGGTTGGTGTTTCATGCAAGGGTTTTCCCTAAGTTAGAAGAACAAATGTGCAGCTTCGTACCTGACCACCTGTCAAAATCCCCAGACCGTGTTGATGCACTGGTTTGGGGGATGAGCGAATTGTTTAAAAGCGAACCTTATAGTGCTGTGGTCCGGTTGTGGGGGTAACGATGCCGTGGTCCGGTTGTGGGGGGAGTGATGCCGCGATTCGGTTGTGGGCGGAGAATAATGCAGTGGTTCGGCTGTGAGGGTAGTGCCATTATATCGATTAAGCACACGACTCTGTTGTACTATTGTTTTATTATCACGCATTCTATAAGATGAGAATAGGATTTCTGATCTTGATTGCTATATTTATGCAGAACTCATTCAAAAAACACTTCGCAATCTGTCCGTTCTCACGTCGCTCGGTCGTGCTTCTAGGTGTAATGTTGCTAGGCGTAGATGGCATGTCTTGCTGCTCCGAACTACCGTTGTTCGTGCCAAGGGGGGTATTAAAAAAACACTATAAGACAAAAAAACGTATGCTACCACACTGGGACAGGGTCTTTTTGTGGATGGATGGGCAAAAGTTCAAAGAAGAATGTAATGATGCACGAAGAGCAAAGTTAAAGTCGGATATAGCAACGTTAGAGTCGGAGAAATGTTCGCTCAATGAAGAGATTCGCTGTATGCGGTATCAATTGACGCGCTATTCAAGACCAATTGCGCAACCTTCTGAGCCAATTCCGTTGCGTCCTATGCCTGAGGAAGGTTCTCAACAAAAGGATTTGTCTGAACCAATTCCGTTGCCTTCAACACAAGAGGGAGGCTCTCCATCAGAGCCTCCTACACAAGAGGGAGAGGAAAAGGAAGAGGAAGAGAAAGACCCTCAACAAGAGTTGGAGGCGTATATGAAGCGCCACCCCGAGGAGCAAGCGTTGTTGCAAGCTCGGTTAGCTGCAATGGCTAGTAGGTTCGCTCATAATCAAGAGGTTGATAAACAGATACAGGAAGAAAGTAAAACACGGCCAGTCTATGTCCCGCCGAAAGAAACACCACCTGAAGAAACACCGGCTGAAAAAATACGAAAGAAAGCACAAATTGAAGCACAAATTGAAGATATACAGCACAGGATAAGTATTGTTGAGAGACAGATTCAGAATCTTAAAAATGAAATACAACTTAAAAATGAAATACAACTTGAAGATCAACGGGTTACATTCAAACCCTACCGTTATTGGCTATCAGATTTTTCAACAGGATTATCCATCATTGCTCCTTATATTGAAGCATCTAAAACGGTTAACGGCGCGCCCCAAATATTGTGTATTGGAACGCCTAATAAAATATTGAGTATTGAAACGCCTACTAAAACATTGAGTATTGAAACGCCTACTAAGAAAGGGCCAATTCTTGTACGAGCAGAGTTTCAATACTCTTTTGCGGATCTTAAAGATCCACTCCAAAGAGCCGTGGCTTTTGTATCAGCGCTATGCATATTGCTGGAGCTAGCCAATAAAGGAGTCAGAATAAATGTTCTTTCGCCAAAGAACATACTGTTAAATGATAAACGCCAAGTATTCGTCAGCGACATACCTGAAAGTCTTTTGCGCAGCGCCAAAATCTCTGATGATAAAACATCTGATCACCATATAATCAGCAAGTGGATACATGACTCGTCATTAGATGGACGAAAACGTTGCTTTGTGTTTTCTGTACTGAAACTCATCCTGAAGGAATTCGGTTGTCCGAATATGTGGAAGTCAATGAAATCGTGGAATAATTCGGGTGGTCATTTTGATACATCAGTGAATTTTTTTAGTGAATATCCATATACTCAAGACACAATCGGGAAGTCGCGTAGTGTCATCGATTTCATAATTCAAAATATAATGAACCGCGCAAGCGAGCTTACGCTAGAAAAATTAATAGATCTGTCCCCTAGTATAATTAGTGCGCTAGATCCTCGTGTCAACGTAGACCAAGTACTTGCCAGTATACAGGAGCGTTACCCCGGTATTCATGCGAACATGGTGCGCCAGACTCCGCCCAACGATCCTATTACTGGGCGCGATGTGTTGAGGGGGTCTGCTCCGGTGACTTATGCTATCGGACTGAGCTTGCATGAAAATTCGGACCACACTACTCATATTGTAGACATGGAAGGTCAACCGTACGTGTGTAGACATGACGAAGCAAGTGTATATGCGCCGGCTCTCGCCCCGGCAGTACAACACTTAGCGACAATTAAATCTCCATATCTCATGGATATTCTGCGCTTGGGTCTTGACGTATATCGAGTGGTGGCGTTCACGGATTATTGCCCTTTGGGGAATCTTTATGCCCAGCTTGAGAAATTTCAGATAGCCGGTTGGATAATAGACGGCGAACTCTCTCCAGATCCAGAAAGCATAGAATATCCTTCAGATACAGAGGCACTTACTATTGTTGAAGTATGGAAAAAAAAGCAGCGCGATATATTGACTCATATCGCGAAAGGCGTGGCCGCATTACATGACGCGAACTCTTACCATGGCGACTTAAGAGCATCTAATATTTTGTTTGATACAGACGAATTTGGTCTCAAGGCTATGGTTACGGGCCAGTGGTTGTTTCCATTGCAGTGCAAGGGGTTCATACGAAAGAGTCCTACTCCGCATTATATGGCGCCTGAATATCAAGGATTTTTTTAAAATGGGCATTTGGCACATGATGATCCAAGCTTCATTTCTGCTGTGCAAAAACTCGATGTGTACGGGCTGGGAGTGATATTCTGCGAAATTCTTTGTGGAGAGCCTTTAGCTGCAAGTGCAGATGCACATGTAGATGTATCCCTGCTGCCAAGTGATACGGCCCCAGAATTCAGGGCTCTGATCGGTAGGTGCCTTAGCAATGACCCATTGGCCAGACCTACCGTAAATGAGATTCTGTCATTTCTTGAAGACGAGCCATTGGTGATCCCTTCTTCGACGGACGCTTCAGGCGCTTCGGACACTATGGACGCTCATGGTTCTCCTGGCTATCCGGACACTTCTTACGCTTCAGGTAATTCTGGCACTCCGGACGCTCCAGGCAATCCGGGTGACACTTCGGGCACTCCTGACATATAGATTCCTACGGGGGCCTGACGTATATACCCAAAGAGACGAATTGACGATCTTTTGCGGTTGGGGAATGCATGTTGATGTTGAAAACTAGGGGTTGTGTGGTCCCAAAAAACTGTGCCAAGCTTCACATATATACCGGGTCCCCATAACAAACAATTCGAAGTTCGTTGTCATACAAGGATTAGATTAAGGTAAAAATTCGAATTGTTTTTATGGGCAGGTATAGAGCAGGTCATAGTATGGGTTGAGAGCATTGGACACGCATGTGATTGAGATCATTGGACGCGTATGTGATGAAAGCATTGACCGCGTGTTGCTAAGTATGTGAGGGAGGCGAAGTGCAGGCATTTTGCTCTGATATGTTTGATTCAGTCCGGCGCCTTCTCGGCGAGTTGGAGCATGACGTCAGCCATAAGGATGTTGCTGACGGCTTGGTCAACGTGATCCAGTGCGTGTACCGTTGCCACATCGATCGGCTGCAGGCAGAGCTTTTGGACCGGAATTGTGCCTGCGCGGCGGGCGAACACGGGCGTCCTCGCGCGGCGGGCGAACACGGGCATCCTCGCGCGGCGGACGAACACGGGCATCCTCGCGCGGCGGGCGTTGATGGCGTGCGGCGCGACCGGTTGCATCAGGCGAACGTGCTTGCCAATACAATGATTCGGGAGTTGATGGACGTGAATAGCAAATATCTGCAGCGTCTGTACTGTAGCATTGCACAACAAAGTAATGACACGCTCGCAATAACACTTAAACATTTTGATGATGTGGTCGGGATATTGTCGAAGCATCATGCGGATGTGTTGTATTTAATTGGGGGGAAATAATGATGAGCTAATTAGAGGGAATAATGATGAATAAATTAGGAAATGAAGAGTAGTAAATTAATTGGGGGGAATAATGGTGAACAAATTACATAGGATCGTACATAGGACCGTACTTTGTGTCGCGTTGCAATGTGTTGGCTGCGGTTTCGCGGATATAGCGAGGCTGAGCGACATCGGAATGGCCGACAATGTCCTCACCAACACAGATTTGTTGACGGATACGATCGCGGAATATAGCGAGGCGTATGGCACGCACCATGGTCAATTGTTTTCGTTGATTGGGGTGTTATTCGTTGGTGATTCGTGGGTGATTTGGGTGAATAACAAGGAAATTTGTCGCAACGATAAGCCGAGTATTCGCATAGGGGGGAAGGATGTTGAGATTGTGCAGGTAACCCCGCGCGCGGTGTCGGTCGTGTGTGAGGGGCGCGAGATTGTTGTGAGCGTGGGGAGGTCGTATGATTTGGTGGCGAATGAATTTACGGACATTTGATTGTTTATTATGGGAACCAGCATATACCTGCCCATAAAAACAATTTGAATTGTTATCTAGCCTAAGCCCTGTAAGACAACGAACTTCAAATCGTTTATTATGGAACCCCGGCATCCGTGTTGCTAAAAAGCGACTGCACGTTTTTTTTTGAAAAGCATTGAGCTTTCTATAATTTACCCACCCTCCGCAGATTGACATACTGACGATAGTGGTGCCAGTGCATATTGAGTCGCGCGTCGGCTTTTGCTCAGTTGAGCGGCACTGTTGCGTTTTGTTATTTATGAAAAAGAGGAATAAATATGAATACAAAGTCTTTATTATTGGGGACGATAGTGCTGGTTGGTGCGGCGACGGATGCGTCTGCTAGGGTGACAGGGTTTTACGTCGGCGCGGGTGCTAGCGTTAGTGCGAGTAGGGTCAAGTTGATTGACCAAAGCTCGCATGCTGGGACGACGCTTACTGTGCAAGCAAAGGTGGGTTGTGGTTACGTTGGCGGCGTTGGAGTTGATATACTGCCAGAGAACACGAATAATCCAGTCGCTGTTCCTGTACAGGTGCGTGGGGTGTTGTCTGGAGAGCACACGTCTAAGCCTATTTATTTGCCAAGTGTAGGCGTGCATGTAGGCGCCGGATATGATATTCAGGTCGGTCGTAACTTCTTTATCGGTATCGAAGCTCGTGGGGATGTTACTGTTGCTTATGCGAAGAATGAGACATCTATACAAGTTCCGGATCTAGTCGAGTACCATACCAATGCAACTACGCATGCTGTTGAAGTGCATTCCACTGCAACTACGTTCAAGAACCAGGGCGCACCTTGTCGGATCAGTGTTAATGATATATTTACGGGCACTATTGTCATGAAGGCTGGTGTTATCGTCCCGGGGAGTGATGGGCGAATGTCCGTGTATATCTTAGGCGGTGGAGGTGTCTCTCGTGCGAAGCTTGATGTATCCGTGTCTGGAGTTGGGAACAGGATGATGCGTGCGGTTCTTGACTCTGCAATTCACGGAGCCAAAGAGAAATGGTATGCTGACCAGAATAGTGGTGCAATGACTGCCGATTCGCGAGTCAGCAGTAGTAATTTATACGACCTTATCTATTTTTGCCAAAAGTTCCAAAGCATTGAGCCTTATAATTTATTAAAAGGCAATGTAACTAGTGACACAACTATGACTACCTATGTTACAGACTTGGATGCTCTTGCTCGTCGTATGGTTATTAATTTGTTGCGGAATGCCAGTACTAAGTCGGGACAGTTACTTCCTGCGTTGGCTGGGGTTATTCCTGATCCAGATTTATCTGCGAAAAAGTGGGTAGGCGTTGCTGTGTTCGGTTCCGGAATTCAGTATGCATTAAGTGGAGGTTTATTTGTTCGTCTTGAAGGACGCGTCAGTAGGAGATGGCCTGTTGTTGCAAGTAAAAATGTACCAGTATCATTTGATGCGTTGAGCGCAGCCCTTGGGAACGTAGTTGCGTTAACGAAAGATGGCACATTGAATAAGTATTTTTCAAATGTGCAGTCATTTTCCCATATATTTGCTCCTGATGCAAACACTCAGAATCACGTGTCTACGTTTTTTTCGACTCTAACAACAGCAACAATGCCGTTTAGTAATTACCTCACGAATCCAAATGTCAACTTGGGTGATGTGGTTCAAAAATATTCGACAGGGCCGCTTTGGAATATGAGCGTGTCTGTATCTGTCGGATATAAGTTTTAACGCGTTGTCTTCATCGTTTTGATTTACGGCTCTCTGGTTACAGGGGGCCGTTTTTTTTATAAATAGATACGTCCCCATAACAAACAAGTAGAAACTCGTTGTCATGCAATACCTGGATGAGGGTAAAAATTCAAATTGTTTTTATGGGTAGGTATAGAAGTCCCCATGGATTTGAATTTTGCCTAAGCCTTTTGATCCAACGAACGTAACATCGTTTGTTATAGGGGCCCGGTATAACTCCTCATAAAAACGATTTGAATTCTAGCAAAACCTAGGCATTGTGATCCAACGAACTTCAAATCTTTTGTTATGGGCCCCCGGTTTCAAAATGGCTTAGCAATCAATTCCAGTTCATCCATTCTCGAGAAAATCCCAAATGTTCTGAATAGCAGGCATTCGCTGCGGTTATGCCCCCCCTCAGGATATGAGCTATTGCAATTACTACAAAAGGTGGCAGTGGTTTATTCTTTTCCATATCAAATGAATAAGAGTCAGGTGTTGTGTAGTTAGGCTCGTACCCCCGGTGTAAATACCAACCGATACGCTTAGGGTGTATGCAAAAGAATTTGCAATGCACTGTGACTTTTCTTACGGAAATCCGGTCCTTATGCATTTGGTAAGGCATTTTGGATAAAGCCTATTCCTAGCGTACTATAGCCAAACCACTTCCGGATCGTGCAACGGAATGTGAAACTGACCAAAGCGAAGCGCAGCTTGAGCTGGCATTTCCTGCTCAGCCCAGAAGAGGCTTCGCTATATCATGATTATCCAAGGGATGCTGCGCCATCTAGGGTTTTCATAAATGGCTTAGACCAATCACCTAGGAGCCAATAACCCAACCCAACTCAACTTAATCTAAGCCATTCTGGGCAAAACAACACAAAAGTTCACCAATCGAAGGCCTATTCCACGGATTTGAATCCAACCCTCTGAGGATGAGATCTTGTGATTTTTTGTGCCAATAACGTGGTATCGGTATAGGTCTTTGAGTCAGGCGACGTATCTCATGTGCACCCAACTCCGGAGACAAGAGTGGTTCTCCAACAACAAGCTCATAAATAATAGCGCACGCGGCAAACACATCGATCTTTTGTTGTGCGTTACAATACTCCAACGTGTAAAAATAGTGGTCTTTAATACTATAATAATCATCTGATACGTATCTATTATTGCTATGCGAACCACGATCGGAACAAATGTTTAATGCGAGTAGGGTGCGTACAGGACAATGTGCAACGCGCGCTCTGTACTGAGTAGGAATCTTACGCTGCATACAATGGATATCTTTTGGGGAATACAGAAAGATACAACTTGGATCCAAACGACCGTGGAAGAACCCCTTCTCATGTAATGTGCTTATCCCAGTCAACATATCCAATATAATTGCCAGTCTTGTCGGATTATCCAGCTGTTTAATATTCTCCTGCTGTTCAGGATTATTACTCCTGTCAGCTAAAGTGCATATAAAAGGGAGCGTGTAAATGGCTGAACAGTCTCCCATTTCATCAGGAGGAACAGAATGACAGGTTACAGCTAATTGCGAATTAGAATCTGCAGCACATTGTTTATAGTTATTCGTATTTATGTCAAACAGATCCTGTAGATCACTTTTGTCCTTGTTGTTGCAATCCAAAGTTACTACAACAAGAGTTTCGGATTTTTGTACGCCACCTTCTAAATAAGTTACCTCAACTCGAGTACTATGTCCAAAATCCAACATCCGCCAATCTTCAACCATTCTGCAATGAGTATCGGGGTCCTCTAACACTTTAGCCCATTTAGATGGGGGCGCCTCATCTCCTGCGTGTCTTCTCGCCCTATCACGTGCAGCCTCTTCTCTTATAGCCCTTTCACGTGCAGCTTTCTCACAGATCTGACGTGGTATAAGGCGTTGGTCCACATTATAATGTTTCGCTAGCCACAAAAAACTTTCTCCCCTTATTTCTGATAAAACTGCGTCCGTTAGCTCTTGTTCTCCAGATAATATTTTTAAAAACCAAACAGCGTCCTTAATTTGGACACTTCTTACGAAAATCCAATCATCACTAGGGAAATGAACTATTGAGTCCGCAGCTGCCATAACATCTCGGCTTACGATCCTACCATCCACAAGATCACAGCCGCTGACCATCATATTGATGTCACTTGCTTGGGTAGGCATTGTCACCAAAAACAAGAAACAAAGTCGAGTGACGACCTTTAACACTTTTAATAAATTATTCATAATACAAATACTCCTTACATATATAAAATCACTTGTAAGCTGCCCCAATTCTTTTTATCACGACATATCCTACCTTACACCAACGAACTAGTATTGTTAGATACTAATTAATAATACTATTAATTCGTGGAACATTGTCAATATAACGAATCGGAAATAATCTATACATACCCATAAAAACAATTTGATTTTTTATCCTCATTGTTTTTATGTGCAGATATAAATATAGCGATCGCAATGAAATCCTGTGGTTCGCACGCGCCTCCTAATGCCGGAACCTATACTCGTAGCACTTCAACGCGGTTTCGCTCAGCATAAACGTGTTAAACACCTTCCCCGCCAGCACCATTGCGCAAATGAGTACCGCGACCGTGCATGTCGCCGCAATTGGCAGGCTCCGAACCCTGCTGCCTTTTCCGCAAATCATCAGCGATTTCACAATTTTAATCCCAACATACATGCACATTATCTTGCACAACATTACGCTTCCAAGTGTGATAAACGCGCGTTCTTCAATCAAATTTTTTGCGAAAAACAACAGCGGAATAAACCCCGGAAACGGTGGCATGTTCATCAAATTTAGCACGCTAAACCCCAGAACGACCGCAGTCACTGGGGATCGGCTCCGAACCGTCGCCAAGTGGCTGACCGTCACGATGGGGCCGCTGTGTCGTTGCGCGAAAGATACGCACGCGTATACGGCCAAACAGGATAGGCCATGCATAAACAAAATGAATTGTCCGCTTGACACGATGTTTGAGTACGATACCCCAAAGCCGACCAACAGCATTCCGGCGGTGCCTATGGTTTGACTCGCAATTATGTTGCGAATTTGGCTTTGCCTGAGCGCATTTAAAAAGCCGAGCCCCATGCCAAGTTCTCCAATGATAAGCAGCATAGGCTTGAATGCATCACAGTTAAATGACACAAATAAACGCATGAGTACCGACATGTATACAGTCGAGGAAATGAAGTTGATCGCCGTAAATATTGGCCATTCTTCCTTTTCTGATGTTTCCATAAAAACGCTGTGAAATGGAACGAACAACATCTTTGTAAGTCCCCCAAGCAGAATAAGTATTATTGCTAAGCAAACAAATGGATTGTACTGGGCGGAAGGGTTGGTCTCTAATAACTTGCTGATCAATAGCGAGAAATCTGTTGTCTGGGATACTCCGTAAAGGATTGCAGACCCAAATAGGTACAAGGCGCTTCCGACTCCTTGAATGATAAATACTTTAAATGTGAGATTTTTATCATTCGAATTCAAAAACGCAATTGTCGCAAACGCAAGGAGTTCGCTGCCTAAAAAGAGCGTTCTGAAATCATTTGCGGATAGAAGGCACATTCCTCCCACAAGCATTATTAAAAAACTAAATAAACCAACACCTGTTAATACGTTTTTATTGCGCTCGTGTGTAATTAGTAGGTATATTAACCCCCAGACACAAAGAACAATTTTTTGAATTTTAATAAAGCAATCGACCACAAACATCCCGGAAAATGTTGTGACGCTGGAGGTTGGATCCATGCTTTGGAAGATATCTAGTCCCGGATTCTGATCCTGGCAAGCGAATGCGACCACCAGCAATAACAGCGCGCATCCGTATATATACCTCGCGTTGGGTGGAATAAGAAGCAATGCTATCGCTCCAACAATAAGCAGGGTTTCGGGGATGGCGGGCATTAGTATTAGTAATGATTCAGGCATGATTGCGTTGCGTCTTTATTGTGTATATTTGTGTTTTTGAGCGTTTCCCTCGGGTGGCATCGGCGGCACTTTCCATTTGCGCCAACAGCTTGCTCGCCGCATCTTTTTCCGCTATCTTTTTAGATGGTCCGCTCCCAACCGTAGTGGGCCACGTCTCTACGTCCACGGCCACGGTAAATGTCGGCGCATGATCGTCGCCTGACTTTTCCAGCACAGTATACGTCGGCAATGGATACCCCTTGGACTGAACGATTTCTTGCAGAGTCGATTTGGGATCGTGCGGTGGAGCGATCTGCAGGAACAAGTCCATCCAGTTGGTTTCCACGAATTGCTGGCACGGGGCCAGTCCACCATCTATATACATCGCGCCAATCATAGCTTCAAGTGCATCGCCTAATATACGGTCATCCACGGACGTGCCACCTGCGACATCCAAAAACTCGTCGAGTTGCATGCGTTTGGCGACATCTGCGCACGTTTCAAAGCACACAAGCACTGTGTACCTGTGGGCGAGGTCCCCTTCTGATTCGGTTGGGAACTTTTTGTACAGGCACTCTGCCACGAGCAGGTTCAGCACCCTGTCCCCCAGGAACTCCAGGCGGTCAAAGCTCCTTATGACGAGAGCGCTGGCTATCACACTAGAGTGGCTAAGCGCCGCATAAAGAAGCTCCTTGTCGCGGAATGAGTAATGTATATTAGCTTCTAATTTTAAAATATTATCAATCATTACACTTATCTATTACACTGGCCAATAAAAACAATTTGAATTTTTATCCTTGGGTATAAAAATCCCGTCGTGCCACCTCATGCGCGAATTTGCCCGCCACAGTTTTTCTCCACAGCCGCCACGACTTGCTGCGTAAGCGCATGAATGCACTCATCAGTCAGCGTACTTTGCTCAGGTTGAATTACCACCTCAACTGCGACCGACTTTTTGTCCGCAGGAATGGATGCGCCTTGGAATACGTCAAATATTCGTGCATTAACAATCAAGTCGCTTGTGTTTTTTACGGCTTTAAGCAAATTATGCGCAGGTAAGCTTTTATCCACAATGAATGCAAAGTCCCGCGTTATTGGTTGAAATTTCGAGTAATGAAATGGTTTCTGATTTTTGCTATTGGTTTTAGCTATTGCTCCAACGTTTTCCTCCGATACGAAAAACTCAAACATTACGATTGGCCCAATCAATCCTAATTTCTTTACAAATGCCGGATGTAGTTCCCCAAAGAACCCCAACACATTTTTCCCTCGCGCAACTACGCCGCTGCGGGTGGGGTGGTAATATGACGGAAACCCTTCATTCCTTATTTGATACGAATCGATTTGGCACAGTGCCAATACGTCAATTAAATCCGCTTTCGCATCAAATATATCGACGGCCCTGCTGGGCTCCAGCCAATTGCGCTCTGTTTCACCGAACCGCATTCCGCATAACATTTTTGCTTCATGGGCCCCCTCGGATGTCTGAGAGAATACGGACTCAATTTCAAATATTGCGCCGTGCGAACAATTTTTGTTTTGATTCGACAACACTACTTTTAACAATGCAGATACTAGCGACTTCTGCAAAAATGCCATATCCGCATTTAACGGCTTAAGTATTTCGATGAAGCTGTCATCCGACTCCCCCGAACTAAACAGCTGCGTCTCTTCTTGGCTCAAGAATGGCAACGTATAAACCTCTGCCATGCCGCGTTTGTACAAGACCGCTTTTATTTCAGCAATGGGGTCGATCTCTGCCGTTGCTATACGCGAAGGCAGCTCCTGAATCGGCAAGTTGGCGTATCCACGTATGCGCAATACTTCCTCAATTAAGTCTGCATCTATGGATACATCATGGCGCCATGACGGAACTCTTACCGTAATTTGCTCATCATCATTGGATATTATTTCAAAACCCAAAGCGCTTAGTATATTTGCCGCTTCGTTCCCTTCGCTTGCCGAAGGATCCCCCCCTAACGAGGTGAGGCGCGACCTAGTCATTGTAACGCAAGGGCGCTCAGGCGGAGGCGTGGGCTGCATATGCGACCCTCCGAGGATTTCCCCTCCACACATCTTGTGGATCAACGCGAGCGCCCAGCCTATCGCGATTGGCGCCAGGTTAGGGTCTACGCCGCGTTCGAAGCGAGTTCTGGATTCGCTTTGCAGCACATGTCGTTGCCCGCTTAATGTGACTGAAATTGGGTCAAAGTACGCCGCTTCAAGGAATATATCCGTCGTGTCGATTGAGCTGCCGGACAGCTCTCCTCCCATAATTCCCGCAATCGTGAGCGGGGCTTTGTCATCGGCAATCACGACGTCGCTGCTGCAAAGCGTGCAATCCTGACCGTTCAGCAGCTTTATCTGCTCCCCATCGCGCGCCTGGCGAATGTGCACATCTCCATTTATATGTCTGCGATCGTACACGTGTAATGGCTGCCCAATATCGAAATTCAAAAAATTGGTGACGTCAACCAGCGCGTCGATTGGCTTTTGCCCCGCGACCATTAAGCGCTTCTGGATCCATAAGGGGCTGAAGCAGTTGTGGACGCCGCTCATTACTGCGCCGATAAACGATGGACACTTTTCCGTTTCTATCGATATTTTTACTGGCGAGTCTTGCATGAAAAGCAGGTCTATTGGGCCCAAGTCATCAAAATGTTGTGCGTAATTAAGCAGCTTCAGCGTCCCCATTCCTGCGGCTGCAAGTTCTCTTGCTATGCCCCGCACAGAAAAGCAATCCCCTCGGTTCGGTGTTATGCTCACGGTAAAGACCGGATCATCCAGCCCCAGCGCGTTGGCTATGGGTTGGCCGGGGGCGACGTCCGTGTGCAAGTCTATGATTCCGTCGCCTTGAGAAGGATCCGGCAAGCAAAGCTCCTCGTACGAGCACATCATCCCTTGGCTGAGTACGCCGCGTATGTTCGCTTCCTTCAGGGGGGCGCCCACTTTGGGGACAAAGCCGCCAATGTGCACCAGCGCAGTGTGCATGCCGCCGTATACGTTTGGCGCGCCGCATACGATTTGCAATGTGTTGTGCCCGTCAAAGACCCGGCAGATGTGTAGCTTGTTTGCGTTGGGATGGGTTTCTACGGCTTCAATGCGAGCAACCGTTATGTCGCGCAGAGGGATCATGTGGTCGTTCAGTTCTTCTACTTCAAAGCCTATTTCATTTAGCCTGTTCGCTATTTCTTGTGCTGTGTAGTTGGTATCTAGGTGGTCTTTTAGCCAGGAATAACTAAACTTCATGCTTCTCTCCATAGGGGTTACTGTATAGGGACGGGTGTTTATTCGCTGCAACGATTATCGCCCTTACAATGGGCTGATCTTTATTTGCGGCAACGGTTGGCGCCCTGTTACAAAGGTTACGCATATTAGAATGCGAAGTTCCTTCATTGTAACAGATTATTTGGGACGGGTTTATTGGGTTTTATGCCTGTCCCAGGGCGTCCTCCGAAAAATTTTTAATAAGAACCATTTGTTTCTAGTTCTTTGAGAATCGCACACTTTTTAACCATAGTAAAAAATAGCCACTAAAATGGGGCCCCATAACAAGTTGAAACTCGTTATCATGCAAGACCTGGATGAGGAGAAAAATTCAACTTGTTTTTATGGACAGATATTGTGTACAATTAATAGTAGTAGCATAATAGCATTTTGGGATGTACGATGTCTTCGTTGTTAAGCCCGCAAATCGACTTTGTTTTTAAGAATATCTTTGGTGTGGAAGGCAAAGAGCCGTTATTAATCTCGTTTTTGAACTCTTTGTTCAAAGGTAACCCCGTGGTAAAAAAACTTACGCTGGGCAACACGGACATTTGCAAAAC
>JAISXM010000004.1 GCA_031270515.1 Holosporales bacterium
TAAGATAACGGTTCCGCCAGGCACTATATCCATGCGTTGAGTTACTGTGAGATACCCCTTGCCTGCGGCATGCTCGAACATCCCAATACGCAGATTGCCGTTAACCGTTGTGCTTTCGGTGTTCAGTCTTCCGGCGCCATCTGCGCCCAGCCACAGCTCTGAATCGCTGTCTATAACAAGTGCGCTTATGCTGGATGAACTTAGCGTATTAAAGATAAGACGCTGATCTGATGAATGCACATATGTCCCAGTCCCAGTAAGCTCCCCCTCAAATAGCGACTCAGCGGGGCAAGCACGGGTCGTTAGCGTATGCCCATATAGGTGAATGGCCCCTTGTCCATGAAGATGACGCGTGTATTGATCGCATAACAACGTATAGCTTCCATTTTGTGCGATTTGCAAATCTTCCAATTCAAAGTCATTAACCAAATCACTAGTTAAGACGCACAATCCTCCATCTTCTACGAAAATCCTTCCTTGTAATGAAATAACATCCATAACAGATGTATTTCCAACATCGGTTTTGTGCAATAAGCCTCGAAGGGTAATCGCGTTATTGTACTCGGTATCAGCAGCATTTGCGAGCGTCAGGATTGTATCTTCCGCAACGTTGATGACGCCCGTTTCTCCAAACTTGCGCGTTAATACGATCTCGCCACCGTTTATAAGAAGCACCCCATACGCATCTGTTGTGTCGCCTAAGACTTGCGTTCCTTCGTTTGTCTTTGTAACAACAGACGCGGCTTCGGAGTTGAGAATACCAGAGTAATCGCATAAATCTTCATTATCAATAATTAATGCATTGTCCTTTAAGTCGAGAGAGCCTGTGCCTAGCAATCCCCCAACGGTGAAGGAATCGCTATCGTATACACACACCGAGCCATCATTCGTCAGCACCCCCTCCACGGCCAAGTTTCCTTTATATCCGCCAGTGGCCCCAATCGTAAGCTGCCCAACCGAGCTGTCTATCGTCAGGTCTTCGCGCACCAACAGCTCGCAAAATGCTTCTTGGGCGAACGCTGCATTGCCGCCCGTGATGTGCATAGCATCCACGCTCAGGTGGGCGTCGTTCCCTTGGTATCCGATGGCAAAGTTGCCCCCAACAATACTTTGGATGTTTGAATCAAGGAAGAATCCAAAATATTGCCACACATCGGGATCCGCAGATGGGACGATTTCTAACGATCCAACCCCTGTCAACGAACCATCAAACAGGGCTGATTCATCTTGTAATAACAAAGTCAGCGTATCGCATTGCAAGTTAATATTGCCGCCACTGGTTCCGCTTATTCCTGCAAAGAACTGGGGGCCCATCATCACGTAAGTTGCGCTCGGGTATACCTCCAGCAAGCCCGGAATGAACGGAGGCGTCTGCTCAGGCGGAGCACTGAACCCTCCCAACGCCAATGTTCCTTCTGATACAGTGACTCCGCGACAACAGCCTGAAGTATTGGTGAGGATAACTTCGTTTGTTTGCTTTTTTATGACTTTGCCATAGCAGGTCAGGGTATTTACCATATCTACGTTATGGGGAAGGTCAAATTCGAGCACGCCTTCGTATTTTACGTCAATATTTCCGGCCCCAATTGGGCTAAGGAGCGTGCATTTGCCTTCGTGTATGTTCAATGCGCCTTCGTGGGCTCCCAAATCGGCAAAAGCTTGTGATTTTGGGCCATACTTGGAAATACAGGAATACGGGGAGGATGATATTTTTCCTGGGTAAACGCCGTCCGAACCATCAGAAAGCATCATATCCACTAGGGTGCCCAGATATATTTGAGCAGCTGAATTAGTTCCCAGCAACTGCCCCAAGGAAAGTTGTGCCCTATCTGATATAAAATTGACGGTAAGGGTACCATTGTTGGTGAAGTCCCCGTCCACGCTTAACCCACCGCGACCACGGAGGTTTCCGATTATAACCGATGAATCCGCCTCAATGTCCATGTTCGTTCGTACGTAGAAGTGCCCTTCGGATAGCGCGTTGTCTGTGTCGGATAGGTGCAAGATCGCGCTTGTTATGTGTGCACTTTCGACGCTGAGGACTCCGTAGCCGTTGATGCCGATCCCTAAGTTGGCGATCGTTGGCGTGCCCCCAGGGACACCGCATACTGAGAACTCACCAATCGAAGACGAGTCAAGCGTATTGAGGTATTGGTATGTTGCGGCCCTGTGGATGTATGAGCCGACTCCGGTCATTTCGCCTGAAAATACCTTGGCTGTGGACGCGTTTGTTGTAAGCACCCCGTCGCAGATATTGATGCATCCTGTTCCGACTAAGTCTTTGAATTGTTGGTCGCCAAGCATTATGTATTCGCCGCCTAATGCAGTGGTTAGCGTGCTCGCAGAACCAGCAAAGGAAGGAGTTATCAGGGTGCCTTTTTGGACGTTTATTAAGGTGGTTACCCCTGATGATACTACTAGAGATGCAACGGATGCCTCTCCGTCGGATGACATTATCAACGACCCTGCCCCACTGAATGTAATGGGGTTGAGGTAACTGAAGGCACCTTCGGGCGCTAAGCTTAATATGCCAGCCGCAGGGATTGTAATTGCGCCTGATCCCAATGATCCAACAAGGGAAAGTGTGCCAGCAGTAATGGTGGTCAGCCCACTTATGTTGTTGGTATTGGTAAGGGTAGTAGTCCCGCCTCCCATTTTCTCAAACGTTCCAGCGTTAATTACCCCAGCAAAAGTTGATGTCCCGTTACTTGCGGTAATCTTATAGGTTCCGGCTTCAATGGTGCCTGCGCCGTCGAAGATTTTGAATTTTTGGTCCCCGTTAGCGTAGTATGTGCTCCCCTCTGCAACAAACAGGGTGTTGCCGTCTGCGGTGGCCGCTGGGATGGTAAGGTCGCCTCCTTCAACGCGCACGCTTCCTCCGCCTGTGTATGTCCCCGCGGAGGTTGCGGAAAAGGGGCCAGTTTTAATGAAAAAGCCCGTGCCGCTGTTGTTCGTTATGTTGTTAAAAGATACGTTTTCCGTGGGGGCCAGCTCATATATTCCAGCACCTGATATAGCGACAGCACCCGTGCCTAGTGGAGCTAGAGTGATGACGCGGCTTCCTTGCACGTTCGTGGGGCCAGTGCGTGTGTGTGAGGCGGAGGAAAAGGTTACGATTCCGGCGGTGTTTGATTTGGTTAGGGTCCCGGCTCCAGATATTATATTGGGATAGGTAATATCTGTCGTGTTTTTTAAAACTAACGTGCCGCCAGTCAGCGCAATTTCGGACGTGCCAAGGCTATCAGTCGCGTTTAGTGTCCCCGCGGCCATGGTAATTTTTCCGGGAATCGGAGCATTTGCGTTGAGCGTTCCGTTTGATAACGCAATAATGTTTGTTTTTGCTATTGCGACGTTAAGGTTCAGTGTTCCTGTCGTTTGCTTTACTGTAATGACTCCGTCGGACAGCGTAGCGTCTATGGTGCTGGTCGTATTGCTTGTAAAAGCAAGAGTGCCTGGGCCAAGGATGGTAACCGTGTTAGCTAACGTATTGGCGGCAGTCAACGTTAACGTGTAATTGTTCAGACTTAATGTTGTATTGCTGCCGATTACGCTGGCAAAGCTGGCGTTTGACGTGTCTGCGCTCAGCGTCGTAGTTGCGAACGACTTTAACGAAAATGCACACGTTAATGCACATGCAAACGTTAGGTAATGCCAGCGCACAGAACGAGTAAACGCGCGGGGTAACGTGGCTAGATGCCGGGGGTGGTGTGCGAGGGCTCCAGTCCCGACAAGCCGCGTTACTACGTTCGAAGGCGATGTGATGGATCTATTGCGTCGGAACGTCTTTAACACTGAAATCGCAGAAAGGTATCCCTCTCCCCCACTGTACATTGCTCAATGTTAATAAAGCGTTAACACGCTCCGTACAAAGCCACACCAATCATCGTAAAAATGGATATGAATGAGCTGGCGAAGTAATAATAGAGACAGGGTTCCACCTGGCAACGACAGATTAGTGGTATGCAATTGGGAAATTTTCGGATGACAAGCTATATTCCAGAGGACCAGGTACCCCACAGCCTGTGAGTTTGCACAATCGTTCAGCGCACAATAAAGCCATCTGCATGGGAGAAAGGCGTAACCAATCGATACACATTCGACGTTCTGATTTCTGCAATTGTGGCACATGACGAAATATTTCATACGCTTTTTCCCAACGTCGAGGGTCTCGAATAAGATGCGTTGGAACGCTAGACAATAAGCTGTATAGAAAAGCCTTGTTATTCTTTAATGGGTTAAATTGTTGCAAATCTGCATCAACCTTATGAACGACGGCACACGCGTAAATAGCGACTGCGGCAGTCCATAACGGAGGGAAATTCAGTGGGGTCTCCTCCAGTTGAGCTAAAACGGCGAGTGGGTTGCATTTGCATGCGTCCACCACCAAGTTGTAGTAGGTGTTAGAGGCGTGTTGGATTTATACGGCACGCGTTTATTTCTGTGCCCACGCGCAACAAAAAGGCTTGCGTTTTTGCCAGAGTCTAACTACAATGTACGTCAGGTCTTCTTTTTTTTGCAAGATTATGACTATTCCCCTTCGTACTACTTTTCGCCATATATTATTTTTTCTCGTTGTTTTCGTTGCTAAGTTGGCGGCAGCAAATGACGCTGATTTCGTGAACAAACGCCTTCGCGGAGCCGACGTACTCTTTGATGCAAGAAAAACATCCTTGGGCATTGAACTAACAGGCTCCGAAAACGGTCACGCTATATTCAGAGCCTGCATTCCTCAAAAGTCCACAACCTTTAACGAATTTTCTCAGGGCCCTTTTTACTCTATAAAAGTCGAAAACGGAGTGCTGTGGGGGTACATTACAGAAGAGGGAGAAACGTTAGAGGTCCTCGTCAAACCTAACGGTGACATGACGTTGTCGAAATGTGTTCGGAGTGATGTTGGACACTACAAAAGGAAAACGTACGCATTTCAAATATATGGAACATTTGAAAACATCGGAAACGTCGCGTTTGACGACATTGTAATTTCAGCACAACAGTTCCACAACCACGGAACATTCCTGTCAAAACACTGCACTCTCGCACAACATTATTTGTTCAATTCAGGCATTATGCAGTTTGGCAATATTCCAAAAGAAGTGATCGAATTAAGGAGCAACTTCGATCCATCCGTATTGCAGTATGCACAAGCTCAATACAAAAACAATACTGTACATAACTCCGGAACAATTCTCTCG
This sequence comes from Holosporales bacterium, assembly GCA_031270515.1. GTDB lineage: Bacteria > Pseudomonadota > Alphaproteobacteria > BNTO01 > BNTO01 > JAIRNK01. Next base: position 5,193 of record JAISXM010000004.1, read on the forward strand.
TATGGGAAAGTTCAAATAATAAGGTTAGACTACACTGAGAATGGCCTCAGCAACTTTGAAGACCTTCAAATGTTTGGTGGCAGCATTTGCGTTGGGAGTGCGATACCTCCTGAGCCAACGTCAACAGAGTCAAGTCCTTCCCCAGAAGCCTCGCTGCCGCCTGAGTCACCGGAAGTTGTTCGTGGGCAAATGATAGTTCGCAACGAATTAAGTGGATACGTTCGCAATATATCCGTATTCGACGGTTCGTATTTAGTCGCAAGACATTTATCATTATCATGTCCCGTTCGTAATTGTTGCTTGGGTGCAGACGCTCAAGTTCATTTGCAGCAATCTTTTGGTCTGACGGTAAGTGAGTTATTCGAAAACAAAGGAGTACTATCTTCAAGTGGTAAGATTGACCTTTTCATTAGCAGTGATACAGAATATTTCGGTCTGATATTAGCAAAAGAAAAGGTAGAAGTATCGTTTAAAAAACTATGTCCAGTTGAACAAACTAGTTCAACCGTTGAAACGAAAAAGACGCAACAAGGCGATATTATGTCAGAAAGAATAATGGTCCACATTGATGAGTATACAAACACCGTGACAAACACCGAATACATTTTTAAACAGCGCAAAACAAGGGTTAACCAATTGGGAAAAAATCTACCTTCGAAGGTGCAGCAAGAGCTTCAAAAACGAGACGACTTATTGATATCCTGTATCTGCAGTATGGAGAGATTTGTGAATCAAATGTTGAGTGAGCAAGAGGCAATAGCTAGGCTAGAAAGAGAATATAATCGTGACGTGCTGCGCATATTGCTGAGATGCGGCGCTGCTCGCATCGATATTGTTAAGATATGGCAGAATACGTTGCGGAGAGTGTTAAGTATTGAAAAACGTACTGTAGCAGCTATACAAGACAAATATGATGTATCGGTAGCTACAAAAATATTGGATCATGAACATCCGAAAATTGGAATATTGTTGGAATACAGTATGCACATTCGTAAATCAATATCGCGTGACGCTCAATTGCCTGGAGCTCAGAAGTTGAGCGACACCGCACGGATATTTGTAAATGACGTTGTCGTCCCCGTCGTTGTTATTGCAACGGCTATGAAGAAGGACGCACTCTGTGGTGCATCGGATTATTGGGTAGCTTTGGCAAATTACATGGTGAGCCAAACATCAGTCATAAAAAAAGCCTCAGAAGAATTTGGGGCCAGTGAAACGTACGAGACTGTGTGTGTGGACGCGCATAATCTCTGTTACTATCGCTAAAACACTTTTGGATGGTGCAGTGGAATGTGGTATTGATAAAGGGAACGCGCAACTTCATATGGCATTTCCTGCACACTTCAGAAGTGGTTTAGCTATACTCAGCTATGCGGAAGTTCCCTATTTGGAAAGCGTTTCTTTTTTACTATAATGCGCAGTATGCTTTATATTTGTTGGCTCTTGTATGTCTGAGTTTCCTCCATTTTGTGACTCCAGTATGCTCCCTCCCCCTGGCTCTCATGTTGTGCTAGGGATGTCCGGTGGCGTTGACTCTTCGACGACGGCGGCGCTCTTGCAGAAAAACGGCTGCACAGTGCATGGCGTGTACTTAAAGCTTTTTAATGCTAAAAGCGTGGAGCGCGCAGAGGCAGACGCGAAAGGCGTTGGTTCGTTGTTGGGCATTCAGATTGAAACAATTGATTACCGCCAGCAATTTGATGAGCATGTAATTCGCCCGTTTGTTGAGGCGTACTGCACGGGAACGACGCCTTTGCCGTGTGCTCTGTGCAACTATTACATAAAGTTTGATGCGTTTTGTGAGCATGCCCACAGAGTTGGGGCGCAGTTTGTCGCGACGGGACACTACGCGATAAAAAAGTGCATAAATGGTGTGTCCGCGCTTTGTCCCGCAAATGATAAGCGCCGGGATCAGAGCTACTTCATGTTCGGGATTTCTGCACACCAGCTGGAGATGGCGGTGTTTCCGTTGGGGGGCGTGTCGTCGAAGGATCAGGTTCGCCAGTATGCGAAGGAGTGCGGGATTCCTGTCGCGCAAAAGCCAGACAGCCAGGATATTTGCTTTTTGTCCGAGTATGATGGTTGCTATGTTACGTTTATTCGGCAGTATATTGAGGAGCAGAAGCAGAACAGGTCGAGTGAAGTACACTTTGCGAAGGAATCAAATGCCTGCGGGAATGGCGTTCATTTGAATACTGAACCAAATGCCTGCGGGAGTGACGTTCGTTCGGCGGCGGAATCAAAGGCCTGCGGGAGTGGCGTTCATTCGGCGACTGAATCAAATATCCAAGAGTGGGCCATTCAGCCTGGGAAAATCCTCGACGCAAATGAGCATGTTGTTGGCGAGCACCAAGGCGCGCTGCATTACACAGTGGGACAGCGGCGTGGCTTAGGGATTTCTGCGCCGCATCCACTTTATGTGTTCAAAATCGCAGGGAGCAACGTTTATGTCGGCCCTCTGGAGCAATTGGCGGTACAGAAAGTTTTTCTGAAAGATTGCAATTACCATCCTTTGGCGCTGCAAATGTTGCGCACATGCGAACCTACATGCGAGCACACATCCGAACCTACATGCGAATGCGAACCTACATGCGAGCCAATAAGAGTGATGACGCAATATCGCTCGGCAATGCCGCCCGTACCAGGGACGTTTGCGATTGGCGCGGATGGCGTCCCTGTTGTTACATTTGACGATGCGCAGTATGGGGTGTCTCCTGGGCAAGCAGAGGTGTTTCGCATGCTGGATGGGACAGTGCTGGGGGGCGGCTGGATCGAGCGCACAGGGTAAGACCCAATCACCAAAAATTATCAATTCGTTGTTATAGCTAAGCCACATGAAAACCCTTCAGCGCATTGCGTTAGAAACATTGTGAATGAAGCAAAGGCGGTGCCGAGTTTTCTATATGCTTAGCTATATATGGCTCCCCGCTCCCCGCATTTGTTCCAATTCAATCCGCCATGCTCTTTGAATTGGATTTTCCAGTTCGTTGCAAGGTCGTCCAGACATAAGTCCATGCCTTTCAGCATATGCTCTAAATTTGTCAGGATCTCTGCTCTCGTTTACAAATTCAGGCTGCTGCGCAACTATTGCGTTAACTTCTTCAGGCGAGAAATGCTCTGTATATTCCTTTCCTTTGAAGAAAAATTGACAACCGTAGTCTGGCCAAGGCTCGCCTTTTCCTGGAGCATTCCTCCCGGCTTTCTCATCTCTCACAAATACACCTCCAGATTTTCCCATACTCGCATCTCCAATAAGTGGAATAAAGTATTCTGGGCGAAGGACTCCTTTTAGTATGGCTTCCGACAATATATCGTCTGCTTTTTTTCCAAACGATACGCATTCTTCATTCTTTAACGGATATATCGTCATCCATTTTCCATATTGGCTAATTCCTTGACCAACATTTTGAAAAAGCGACATTAAATACAGTTCACGCATCGCAGGAAGGGTCTGGCTGAGTTTGAACGACTTTGGTAGAGCACCCTGAAGCGTCATCAACATTTTGTGAGCAGCACTCGGGAACGCACTTATGTGCGGCTTTAACCTTAGAGCTGGTTCTTTTGATGGACGATATCCGGTCTGAATCCAATAGTCATAATAGGAAGCACAGCCGTCAACGCGAATGAGAGTGCTATTAGTAAAACTCCCACACAGATCCAACCTTATAGGAAAAATTACCCTAGCTTCATACTGATGAGGATTGTCACTTATTGGCTCTAAATAATCCTTCAATCCCGTTTGAGTGGCGTAAGACATTTTCGGAGGTATATTTTTAGATGGATAAGTGTTGTTTTTGTCGAAAAGGTACAGCATCCTACTGCCATCAACGAGTTCGCTCCTTTGAAAAATGTTACAATGAGGGAGAGGTAGTCCTATTGTTTCGATGTATGTCAGATCGGGGGGATCGCAGGAATCGCTTCTTTGTGTAGAGAGTTTTACCATAACCTGCCCCAGGCAATTTTCGTAAATAACATCGAACAGTGTGTTGGCAAAAAGTATTAGCGGCGCGCATATCCACGCTGTCGTTTCATCTGCAACCATAAGACTTCCGATTTCACTAAAATCGCCTGATGATGAAATCTTGTGTATGAGATCTTTGACTTTGACATTTTCATCTGTACGCTGTTCTGCAAATTTTTCTGCAAGTATATTGCCCACTGTTTTTATAAGGACTGTGCCTGTTCGTTCAAATTCATTGATATTTAACGGTTCATTTGTTATACAATCCCTAGCATGTATAACATGACCCTCACCACTACGTATGTAATTCTGTGCCGCGCGTTTTGTGAATGGTTGTCCATTATTAGAAAACCACTTAGAGCCAACGCCCCAGCCTGCAGACCACACCTCAAACTGGTGAAAAGACAATCTTAAACTATCAAAGTCAAACTCGCCGTCGCCCTTCGCAAATACATTTTTTACTAACTCAGGAAGGCACACCAATTCGGATGGATCAACAGGCGTCTCGCAAATGGTTGATGTCATTAATATCCTAGTAAATACTTCTTGACATTTAAGGCGCTCCACAGGAAGCCTACACGATGGCATTACAGTCATTATAGCAATGAGTGCCGCATAGTGCCCTCCCGTGTCATCAAGAACATTCTGGGCTTTTTCTATTACTGATGCGTCCTTCATGCACTCGGATTTAACGCAGAAACCAAGATTACCGTGCATTAGTAGAGCACAAATACGAGATTCCTCGTTTTGAAAATAAGTCGTCGTATCATGCGAGTGTAGCTGCATCCCTGTTAGGACGGATATTATAGTGATAAATAAAAATATATTGCGCACAATAATGCTCCAAATCTATCGTATATAATCCATTATATACTCAGATTGTCGCGCAAGCAAATAGTATACGTTTTATTTAGGCTGCACATTTATGTGTTTATTATATTCGGGATGCCCAAGACAAACAAAGAATAGGTTCTTAACGTAAACAAATAAGAGCCCCAAAACATAAACAAAAAGGGGGCTCTTAAACAAAATACCCCCCTAACATATATTTACCGTGCTCAGTACAGGCTCACAGCCCGATACTCTCCGGCGTCAACAGCGCATGATGCAACACCTCGTCCAGCGTTGACGCCGTAATCAGCGTCATTTCTTTTTTTATTTTGTCATCAATGTCCGCAAGGTCTTTCTCGTTATCCTTCGGAATGATCACAGTTTTAATTCCGCTGCGGTGCGCCGCAAGTAACTTATCTTTCAGTCCCCCTATTTCCAGAACTTGCCCTCGCAAATTTATTTCGCCCGTCATTGCCACATCGTGTCGAACCATTGTTTTCGTCAATGCAGAAGTTAATGCCGTGCAAATCGCCGTCCCCGCCGAAGGACCGTCCTTTGGCGTAGCCCCCTCCGGAACGTGGACATGGATGTCGTGTCGGTCGAAAAAGTCCGCCGGTAAGTTCCATTGCTCCGACATCAGGCGAATGTAACTAACGGATGCCTGAATAGACTCTTTCATCACGTCCCCCAACTTGCCGGTTTGTATGACTTGCCCTTTGCCGCTCAGCACCAATACTTCGATAAACAAGATGTCGCCACCAACCTCTGTCCACGCTAAGCCTGTGGATATTCCAGGAGCATTAAACAACTCCATCTTACCGAAAGTATATTTAGGAATACCACAATACTTAAGTACATATTCGTGATTAATTGCGATTTTACGAATGGATGTCGTAACAAGTTCTTTTACAGACTTCCTGGCTAACGACGCGATCTCCCTCTCCAAATTTCGCACTCCAGCTTCCCTTGTATACGACCGAATCAGCTCATACAGGGACTCAGGCTCAATCGAAAATTCGGACTTTTTTAAGCCATGCAGACGCATTTGTTTTGGGACAATGTGCTTTTTGGCGATTTGGAACTTTTCATCGTCTGTATACCCAGAGATACGAATAATTTCCATGCGGTCAAGCAGCGGTTGAGGCATATTAAGTGTGTTGGCCGTCGCGACAAACATCACATCGGACAAGTCATAATCCACCTCTATATAATGGTCATTAAACGCGTAATTTTGCTCTGGGTCCAACACCTCCAACAAGGCGGACGTCGGATCCCCATGCCAGTCGCGCCCCAGCTTGTCGACTTCATCCAGCAAAAACAGCGGATTACTGGACTTCGCCTTTTTTAGGCCTTGGATAATTTTACCAGGCATTGCGCCAATGTACGTGCTCCTGTGCCCGCGGATTTCGGATTCATCCGACACGCCCCCAAGGGAAACCCTGACGAATGCGCGTCCTGTGGCTTCTGCTATGGACTTGCCAAGAGACGTCTTCCCCACGCCAGGAGGGCCCACGAAGCACAATATTTGTCCCGGCAACTTGTCCACGCGCGATTGCACTGCCAAATATTCGAGGATGCGATCTTTGACATGCTTTAAGCCAAAGTGGTCTCTGTCCAATATTTCAGCTGCGGCATTTATATCCCGCTTGATTTTATTCTTTTTGTACCAAGGAATATCTAACAGCCACTCTAAATAACTTCTGACAACACTTGCTTCTGCAGACATTGCGTTCATACTGCGCAACTTGTTCAACCTGGAGACCGCGCGATCTTTGGCTTCTTTTGAAAATTTCGTTTGCGCGATGCGCCGCTCCAATATGAAAAAGTCGTCCTCAATGTCCTCTCCCTTTCCGAGTTCGCGATTGATGGCGCGTATTTGTTCATGCAAATAATATTCGCGCTGGCTTTTCTCTATTTGTTTTTTTACTCGTCCGTGTATGCGTTTTTCAACTGAATACACATCGTTTTCTGCTCGAATTAGAGCAAGTACTGCTTCCAGCCGCTCTATTACATTTGGATTTTCCAGCATGACCTGTTTATCATGGACGTTCATGGAGAAGCTTGACATAATCACGTCCACAAGCGCGCAAGGGTCCATTAACTTTGACAGCTCCGCATAAAAATCTTGCGCGAATTTCGAATTAACTTTCGCGAAATTATCGAACTCACTCAGGATTGCTTTGTGCAGGGCCATTGCTTCGTTTACATCTGCGACAAAATCAGGGATCTCCGTTATCGCGGAGTTAATGTACGCATCAGGGCACTGTAATTTCCGTGCGCAAACGCGGCTTTGGCCTTCTATAAGGATTTTTACCGTACCGTCAGACAGCTCCAGCATTTGCTTCAGCGTTCCCAATGTGCCAATGGTATATATGTCGTTTAGGTCAGGGTCATTATCCGACGGAGACTTTTGAGACAACAGCACCAGGCTTCGATCTGGGCGCTCCCACGCGGCTTTCACGGCGGCTACGGACCGAGCGCGCCCGACAAACAGCGGGACAACCATGTGCGGAAAAATGACGGTGTCTCGCAGCACGAGCACGGGAACCTTTTTTGTATTTGCTTTGTTAGCCATTTGATGCCAACGTCCTTACACTATTCACGCATTAAGCTTACCCTAGATTGGCTTGCTTTACTACGGATCTTCGCGATTGGATGCACGGGCGGTGCATCGAGTGCGAGGCGCGGGGCGCGGAAGGGGGCGCTGGGCAGTATGAAAAACCAGCAAAGCACCACAAGAAAAGACAGCTGCGCGCAATAATAAAGACAGCAAAGCACCACGTCGCAATAAGAATTAGCAAACGTTTAAATTTGTAGAACGCCCGGGGGACAAAGCAGTCACAAAATTTTGATAAACAACGGTATTCAAATTGTTACTACAGATGTGTATCATCTGCGTAGGACGGTGAATTTTGGGAAGTACTATGGCTGAGTTACTGGATCCAACGCTGGGTTGCGTGTTTAATACAATATTTGGACAAGAGAACAGCAAGCCTTTGCTTCTGTCGTTTTTGAATGCGCTGCTCAAAGGCAAGCCGCAAATAACGGACATGACGCTGGAAACTGATGTGAAGAAATCCCTTGAAGTGTGCGAAGAGAGTCTGTTTGAGATGAGGGCGACGTCTAATCATAAGATCGATATAGGCATTGATATTCCGTACAAAAATACGGGGGACATTCCTGAGCGCGCCATTCACTCTCTGAGTACGATCATTGATAGGCATATGCGCATATATGGGGTCTATGGAAAGTATCAAGCTGTCGGAATTTGGATCCTTAGAGAGAGCGTTACTCAGCGTGAGGGCGTGATCCAGGAGGCATGTCTTATGTATCATCAGAAAGATGCGGATCCGTTGCTGATGACGGATGACATACGAATTATTTTGATTGAGATGCCGAAATTTGACCCCAAAAAGGCGGATCCGGAGAAGCCGTTGACGGCATGGTTGTCGTTTTTGAAAGATCCGGCCCACATGGATAAGCAATTTTTGAAGATAGACGAAATTGGCGCTGCGATGGATACGCTGCAGTCTATCAGTGCGGATGACGCTTTCCGGGCGATCGCAGATGCGCAGCAGAAGGCGATTGATGATTATAACGCCAGCTTGGAAGCGTAACCTCCGAAAAACGCTGGTGCGTCCAAAATTGGCAATTTTCAAAAAAATAAACGGCGACGTATGGAGAAGGAACGCGTCTTTTTAGAACAAGTCACGCAATCTCGCTAGGGAACCGCAGTCTTCTGCCGTTTTCATCTGCTTCGTTCGGATTCATGAATGCGTTCGTTTGCGCCAGCAAATCCGTTGCATCCTGAAAGTTGGACCAATCTATCGCGTTTGTATACTTCTGTGCGAAATCCAGCATTCTGATCAAAGCCTCCGCATATCCCGAATTGCTGAGCGCCCTGAGAGCCGACAAGTAATTGTTCCTGTAAACTGTTGGGATTATGATGCGCTGCTCCCCGCGCGCAACCAATTCTCCGTTCATCATTATTCTTCCGACTCTGCCATTGCCGTCGTTGAACGGATGCACCTCGGAAATCAGGAACATCATGAACACCGCCCGTCCGAACGCCGTGTCTATTTTGCTATACAGATCGAATCCTTGCCTCAGTGTCCCAACGACATTTTCCGGATTTACGAAAACTGTGGAGCCAGCTTGATTTTTAATATGCTTAAATTCTCCCGGCATTTTATCTTTTCTGCTGTCCATTATGGTCGCATGCCTTGCCCGAAGCACGTCTACAAAATGTTCGAAATTCCTGTAGCGAACGGCCATCGCATCGCCATTTGAAACGACTTTGAACGTTCCAAGTACGTCATGGGCGTCTTGTGGACGAGCAGGCGGAATATAATTTTCAAACACTATATTTCTTGCTTCCTCAACGGCAAACTCTGTTCCTTCTATGAAATTAGAAAAATACGCTTCATAAAAGTATAGTGCGTCAAGTTTTGTTTGCGTATTGTAGCGAATATTTTGCGCCAAATTCAGAATTTCTCTGTACAACTTGTGAAACAGTTCGACCCTTTTAACATCGAACGGGTATCCGCTTTGCCGTGCAACGCCGGCCGTGCTCTTCAGTTTGATATCGTGCGTGGACAGCAGCGACCCGATCATGCCGTTAATTTTTTCGAATTCCTTATCCAACCCTATTTGGCGCGCAATATCCTTCATGCGATCGCGCATTTTGTTGACGGCGTTTGTTCCATATTTGGTAAGATGACCGTCCAAATATTCCTCAAGCTCAACGTCGCTCAGATTGCGCGGAACTTCGCCTTGGGGAGTTCTTGTCGCGCGGGCGTTTTCCAACATGGCGCGCTCGCTGGACATAAGAAAAAGATGATCCATGAAACGATTATCTCCCTCAATCGGGGGATGACCCTTGCGCGGTTTTATAATTGTATTGCAGATTGTCGTCGGTCTCGTTTTATCCGAAATGATAAAGACTGTGCCGTTTGGGTGGGGGGTTGGCTTCAGTTCGAGAGCGGTTCTGTCCGATATCAGCGCGTTCGGATACAGCAACCCGACAATTCTCCAAAGATTGCGGTTGACGATTTTCTCTGCATCATCAACAATATTTGGCGTGTATAACTTGGACGACAGTTTTCTTAGCTTTCCGGCTTTCATTAGCGAATAAACTTGGCGCTTGTTTTCAGCCGTTGATATAAAAACTTCAGGAAATATCATTGAATCCATAACGAACAAACTCCGACTTTTTGCGTTATTAGGGCGCGATACGTTCATGATATCGGACTTTTTGCGAAATAAGTATGCTCTTTTAGGACTTTTTGCGAAATAAGGGGGGGGACCCCAGGACTTTTTGCGAAATAAGGGGCGGCATTCCAGGACTTTTTGCGGAAGAAGGAAGCTATTCCAGGACTTTTTGCGATTTAAGAGGTAGCATCACTATAAATGGGCGAAGAACAGTGTTTCACTCACAGGCTCAAAATTGCAACTTTATATTGCGCGAGTAATTATTTGTGCGCTAATATATAAATATAAAGATTGATTATATTGGGCGGACGATGCGTTGTACTACTATTTTTTGTTGCACTATGTTGCCGTGTATAATATGTGCTAGCGAACCAGCGACGTTGGACATAACACCGGATATAGATATATTGAAGTCATTGTTGGATGTGTTGAACCATGGAGATATCCCTAAAGGACGCCTTTTGGAGGGAGTGACGGCACTTGGTGACGGGCGCATATCCGTAGATCTGCAAAAATTTGCGCCAATATTGCTCCCGCCTGATGGCACTAGTCCCGTGAAGGGATTTCCCGAGCATATGAGCAGTGGAACGTTAGCGTTGAAATATAGTGATGAATATTCAAATTGTAAGGTCGTTCCGACAGAGTTTTTAAAGCAAAACTTGGGAAAATTCGCTGATTTCAGCGAAGATCATGTCGTAATTTACACAACAAAGCTATCGCAAAGTCTCGCAGAGCTATCCTCACGTGTAGCTAGCGAGCTATCCAAGTTTACCGCAGAGTCGTATCAGCGTACCGCAGAGTCATATCAGCGTACTGGAGAGCGGTTCCAGCTTATAACTGACAACGATTGTCGCACACTTAATGCCGTAGCTTTTTTCTTAAAAAATTGGATATTTTTACATAAAAACGATGAAATGACGTCCGCAGCAAAGCTGTTCCAATGTGCTGCAGAGCAAGGTGATGATGCCTACGCGCAATGCAACTATGCGGACTGCTTAGAAAATGGCACTGGAGTTAGGAAAGATGTTGCACAAGCAATCCGGTACTACAAGCGTAGTGCTGAACAAAAATGTGCATTGGCACAATTCCGCTACGGGGTCTATTTGGAAAACGAAGATTCGCAAGCAAATAAAGAAAAGGCTGTAGAGCTCTATACACTTAGTTCTAGGCAAGGAAATGCCCTGGCGCAACTCCACCTTGGAGTTTGTTTGGAAAGAGGGATTGGAGTTGCGCAAAATAAAGAAGAAGCCGTAAAGTATTACAAACTTAGTGCTGACCAAGGGTATGCCGAGGCGCAATACAATTATGGAACCTGTTTGTATTATGGGATTGGAATTAAGCAAAATAAAGAAGAAGCCGTAAAGTATTACAAACTTAGTGCTGACCAAGGGTATGTCTATGGGCAGTTGAGCTATGGGAAATGTTTGTTTTCTGGGATTGGAATTGAGCCAAATGAATATGAAGGACTCTGGTTTCTTCGACTTAGTGCTGACCAAGGAGATGCAGAAGCGCAATTCTGTTATGCAGACTATTTGGACCAAATGATTAAAAATATGCAAAAACAAGCGGCCGAAAATTACAAACTTAGTGCGAATCAAGGACATGAAGAGGCGCAACTCCGCTGTGCGTTATGTTTGGAAAGCGATATTGGAACGAAGCAAAATAAAGTAGAAGCAGTCAAGTATTTCGAACTTAGTGCGAAACAAGGAAATGCCGAGGCGCAATTCCACCTTGGGAAATGTTTACAATTCGGGATTGGAGTTGCGAAAAATGAAAAAGAAGCAGTCAGGTATTACAAACTTAGTGCTGATCAAAAAAATGGGCAAGCGCAATGCAGCTTGGGGTTATGTTTGAAATCAGGTATTGGAATTGCGAAAAATGAAAAAGAAGCCGCCACGTATTTCCAGCTTAGTGCTCTGCAAAAGGATGATGGTGGGCTGTATAACTATGGGGAATGTTTACAATTTGGAATTGGATTTGCAAAAAATGAAAGGAAAGCAGCCAAGTGTTACGGGGACAGTGCTGACAAAGGAAATGCCCTAGCTCAGTTCCGCTATGGGTACTGTTTGGAAAGAGGTATTGGAGTTGATAAAGATAAAACAGGAGCAACCAAGTATTACAAGCTTAGTGCAGACCAAGGAAATGCCGAGGCGCAATTCTGCTATGGGTACCGTTCACAATTCGGTTTGGGAACTACACCAAATGCCGTAGAAGCAGTCAAGTACTACCAACTTAGTGCTGACCAAGGAAATGCCGAGGCGCAATTCTTCTATGGGAAATGTTTTGACAAAGGAACTGGAGTTGAGCAAAATAAACCAGAAGCAATAAAATATTACAAACTTAGTGCTGACCAAGGAAATGCCGAGGCGCAATACACTTATGGAGAATGTTTGGAAAAAGGGACTGGAGTTGAGCGAAATGTAGAGGAAGCAATAAAATATTACAAATTCAGTGCTGACCAAGGGTATGCCAAGGCGCAATGCAGCTATGGTGAATGTTTAGTGGAAGGGATTGGAGTTGCACCAAACAAGGAAGAAGGAGTCGAATATTTCCGGCTTAGTGCTGAGCAAGGAAATGCTATGGGGCTGTTCAACTATGGGTATTGTTTTCAGAAAGGGATTGGAGTTGAGCAAAATGATAGAATAGCAGCCGAGTCTTTTCAGCAGAGTGCTGACAAAGGAAATGCCAAAGCTCAGTTTCGCTATGGGTTATGTTTGGAAAAAGGAACTGGAGTTGAGCAAAATGAAATAAGAGCAGCCGAGTATTTCCGGCGTAGTGCTGAACAAGGATATGCCCCAGCACAGCGTCACTTGAGCAAGCGTGGATAAATAATTGGTGAGCCTACAGAGTAGATACCGGGTCCCCATAACAAACAATTTGAAGTTCGTTGTAATACAAGGCTTAGGTGATGATAAAAATTCAAATTGTTTTTATGGGTAGGTAGACCTGCTGCGAAATCCGTTTTTGGTCATTGATTATTGCTGCAAGGAAACAGCGTTCGCAGCAGGCACAACAGTGTTCGCAGCAGGACTACGACAACGTTCGCAGCAGGACTACGATAGCGTGCAACAGGTCTACAACAACGTGCAGCAGGTCTACGACAACATTCGCAATAGGTCTACAACAGTGTTCGCAGCAGGCCTACGATAGCGTGCAATAGGTCTACAACAATGTTCGCAACAGGACGACACGAAAAAATACATTCACAAACGCGCTTATTTCTATTACCCTTACATGTATATCTGTTTATTAAGAACTTATTGCAACGCAGTGAAGTGCTACAAGGAAAACTCTGATTATTAGAGTTGAAGAGTGTTTGCCGCTGAAGTGTTTGTACGTATTTGTAATCTTCATCTGAAGTATTCAAATATGTGCGAGAGGTTTGTAAAGAGTTCATTGCTTTATTTTTATTAAATATGCTAAATCTATCCTCCCCGTATAACATGATTCGCCGCGCTTGCACATTAGACCTGCGGCGAAAGCCCTTTTGGGCAGTTGATTCCTGCTGTATTGACGCAGTTTTAGCAACAACTCTATTGTTGCGGCGCGCATTTCGTGCACAAAGACGCATCCTAAGCAGATGCTTTTTCGCGAGCGCTAGCGCTGTTGTGTATTTTGCACCGTCGTTGAATTCTGCGATTATAACGGCCCCCCCTGAAATTGGGTCGTTTTTTGTGAGTAGAAGCAACCCTGCGCATCAAAACTCTGGGCAGGATGATGCTTCTTCCGGGAGTACTGCCCCAAAAAAGGATTCTGATTCTGCGACGGGGGCGAATGCGGGGGATAAAACTAAACCTGGGTCTGATACGCCTGCGTCTGAGCCTGCGTCTAAGACCCCTGGGTCTGAGCCTGCGTCTAAGACCCCTGGGTCTAAGACCCCGTCTAAGACGCCTGCGGGTGCGGGGGATAAAACTAAACCTGGGTCTGATACGCCTGCATCTGAGCCTGCGTCTAAGACGCCTGGGTCTAAGACCCCTGGGTCTAAGACCCCTGCATCTAAGATGCCTCATCAGCCCAAAAAAGTAGCGCTCCCCAAGGCCCAAATTGTTGCTAAAGTAGGAAAGCATGTCATATCCAACCTCGATGTGCTTATGCGCGCGATAATGGTCGCCACATTTTCTGGGCAGCCAAGCGAGCCGGACTCGCCATTTGTTGCGAATGTATATGAGCAAGTCCTCCAGAAATTGATAGATGAAAGAATTTATGAATTGTTGGCTGAAAGTTCTTCGTGGGGAATGGATAAACGAAACATTAGCAGCTCAATTCAGAACTACGCCGAAAGGTGTGGTCTGAAGGAAGAACAATTTGTGGCGCTGTTAAAGCAAAAAAACTTGTATGACACATTTGTACAGATGATTAGGGCGCAAATATTTTCGTCCATATTAAACATGTCGTCGTGCCAAAAGGACTTGGTGCGTATTACAGAAAAGCAAGTTGAAGAACAAATCAAAAAAATGCAAAAGCGTGACCAAACTACTCAATATTTAATATTGGAAATTGTTTTTTATGCAAAGAGTGGAACGTCAAGCGACGCCGAAGTGCAAAGGGCGGCGGCAAATACATACGCCGAACTTGAGCGGCAGGCGCACGGTGACAGCAATGATGTAGAAAACCCTCAAAGTCTTCTCTCGACGAAGTTTCAAGATTTAGCCACCCAGCTGTCCCAATCCCCGACGGCAAAAAACGCAGGAGTCCGAGGCTGGGTCAGCGAGGACGACTTGGATAAAGCGTCCATGAGTGCAATTGCAGCGCTGAAGGTTGGTCAATATACGCGGCCACTAAAGGTGCGCAGCGGAGAATATAGCATTTATTTTTTGGCGGATATAAAGCGTCCGGGACTTTTGCCTGATAGCGAAACGAGAGTAGAGTTGGCCGCTGTGATTATTCCGTATAATCCGTCGATGTCGCAACAAGAACAGCTGCATATTCAACAGTGCTACGACAAATTAGTTGAGTGTAAGTCGGAAAGCGAATTCAAAGCCGTGGCGCTCACGTTCGGGTACAAAACGCTGCCGATTGTTAATACGCTAAATCAATTGCCACAAGACTTTGCGCTGAATAAGTGCATGCCGCTAGTGTTTACAGGTGAAGTGCTTGTCGCGCGTATGCCGACGAAGATCGTGCTGAATAAATCAGAGTTTCACACAAATAAAGAAGAAGTAAAGGCGGAGTTGGAGCATTCTGCTCGTGCAGTGTATGCGGAGCGGATATTTAAAAATTTCAAATCGCGGACAATGGTTCAAATACTTCCAGATAAAACAAAATGACTATTATAATAAGTAAATCGTTATTGTGGGAAGGTATATACCCAACCACAAAAAGAATTAACAGCAGGAGTCTCGGATCGCAAGCCGGGACCCCATTCAACTCGTTGAATGGGCACCCGACGCAGAGCTGTACTGTAGTACTGCTCAAGCTGAGAACCGAAACGACGAACTGATAAACTTTTTGTGTTTGGGTATTATGCAAAACGAAACCACGCAAGCTATCAAAACGTTCGGCATGCTAAACAATCGCCAACGAGCAAAGCGCTTCGGGCAGCATTTTTTAACAGACCCGCGCATATTAGCGCGCATCGTTGACGCAGCAGAGCCATTGCAGGGCGCCGTCGTCGTGGAGATCGGCCCAGGCCCAGGAGGGCTAACTCGCGAAATATTGAAGCGAAACCCAACACAAGTTGTGGTCATAGAGAAAGACCCTCTAATGATTGATGCACTAAAGCCGCTTGGGGTAACAATATTTAACCAGGATGCAGTGACGTTTGACTTTGGCATAATAAAAGAAATCGCAAACGTCCACCGCCCTTTGCCCACACAGGGTATTGTTGATGGCATCGCAACTTTTGACAAGTGTCGGCATATTGCAGAGAGTGAACCATTTTTAAGCGAACCAATCGCGGGTGAACCATTTTTAAGCGAACCAATCGCAACAGACTACAATATATGGAAGGCGCTGGAGCGTGCTGTGCAGGGTGGCGTTATCTCGCCCATGGACCTCGACTCAAGAAACGTCCCAGATATTCCCGCGTTAGTGCGCAAAATATTTCCGAAAACGGAAATGCGGCCAACGCCTGCGGCAGAGAGTGCGTGCCCGATCAAAGTGATATCGAACCTGCCATATAACGTAGGCACGGCTATATTTACGAACCTATTGAAGCATCTGCACGGAGTATCCAGTATGACGCTGATGTTCCAAAAAGAAGTAGCCGAACGCTTGCTCGCAAAGCCTGGAAGCAGAGACTATGGGCGGCTGGCCGTTTTGTGCCAGTACTTCACAACGGGAAAGCGTGTAATGCGGTTGGCGCCAGGAGCGTTTGTGCCGCCGCCAAAGGTTTTTTCGGATGTGGTGCATTTGGTGGTAGATGCTGAGGCGAACGTTGATATGTTCGATAGTTTGTCTGATTTTTGCTCTGAAATATTTCAATACAAACGAAAAAAACTAAAAAATAGGATTAACTTGTCCTAGTACAACAAGGATACCAGGGCCACGACGTAGAAGTAATTAGCGCTGCATAAGAGTCAAAATCAAGTAAAATGCACTAAGTGACTCAAATTTACTACAAGGTGCCGCATGCTATTAGAACTACTTGAACGAATCGAAGACCCCAGAAGTTATCATGGAAGAGAATACAGATTACACCACATCTTATACTTCACAATTCTTGCTATTTTACACAAAGCCAAGACATATGCTGATGTGCACCGCTTTATTGAAGTCCATTTTGAAACGCTAAAGAAAATTTTCAAACTGAAGTGGCGCCGCGTTCCCGACGAATCCGCGCTTCGACGCATCATTATTGCCACGCCGCCCGAAGAGATAGAGCGCGTTTTTCGGGAAGACACCGGGTCCCCATAACAAACAATTTGAAATTCGTTGTCTTACAAGGCTTAGGTGAGGATAAAAGTTCAAATTGTTTTTATGGACGGGTATACCGGGTCCAAGTTTTCATACGATGTAAAGTTATATGAAAGTGGGACGAAATGGGATTTCTGTAAGCTTGAAAAAGGATGCTGTGTTCGCCCTATAATTAAAGAAATAGGGTATATCTATCCAAAGAGGAACGCATGTTTGCAATTGAACCAAGTGTTAGCCACATACACGTATTAGAATTTCAAAAGATTGTGCCAAGCATAAGCATGACCACCAGGTACAACGTTATTAAAAAGATTGTGCCAAGCATGACCACCAGGCATAACGTGACTCAAAAGATTGTGCCAAGCATGACCACCAGTTACAACGTTATTCAAAAGATTGTGCCAAGCATGACCACCAGACACAAAGTTACGTACAACATTGCGCGGCTTAAATGTCACGAAGCACAGGACGACACGTACGACTGGGCAAAAAATGCTAGACCGAACCAAAAGCTTCCGGATGGCGACTGGAAAACGTGGCTGATCATTGCAGGGCGAGGCTTTGGGAAGACGCGCACGGGGGCGGAGTCGGTTCGCCAGCTGGTTACGCAGCAAACGTCGATGCATGTGGCGCTGATTGGGCAGACGATTGACGAGACGCGCAGTGTCATGGTCGAGGGGGTCAGCGGAATTATGGCCGTGTCTCCACCGCGGGATGAGGCACGTCTCGAGTATCCAAAGCGGCGCTTGACCTGGAGCAACGGAGCGACGGCGCAGCTTTTTAGCGCGGACAGATATGATC
>JAISXM010000036.1 GCA_031270515.1 Holosporales bacterium
CCGTAAAAACAGTCAATAATGTTCAGTTTCTTGTTGAGTAAAACATTCAGATAATTGCGTACGTCTTCTCTGCGCAACAATTCCATTCGTTCATCCTCATTGCCATAGAAAAGTACGTACGCGACATCCCACGCGCGGAATCGTCCCCCAAACTCTTCCTCAAGCCGGGCAGCGTTTGCCATGAATGCATTACGTATCAAAGTAATCGCTTCAGGGACCTCCACTACACATGCTCCTTCATGAACTGAAAGAACAGGAACAATATTCAAACGCGCAGGACCCGCCAACGTTACTGAAATCAGCTCATTAAGCTCGATCCATAGAGGAATCGCGCTGATTTTTTGTGAACGATATACTGAACTTTTTGTACTTCTTATAGGGTGATATTTTATAAGAAGTTCGAGAAGTTCCTTTTTCCTCCAGATATTAAACAATTCATTCAGAGCTGTCATCATCCGTGATACACTATCATTCCCATCTGAATTAAGAACAATCCACCCTCCCTCGTCTGCATGAGCCGACAAAAGGCTTATTAAAAAACCTGGAAGAGCTGAATGCACAAATTTAAACTGACTTTCGTATTCAACTTGCTTTACTGTAGCAACTGAACCGAGCCGTGCTTTTGACGCAGCTGCTCGCGCGTGTGACTCAACTTCCGACCAACTAGCTAGCAAATGACCGTCGCTATTCCGTAAATCGTGTGTAAGCTTAGAAATGAGATGGTCCGTTGGCAACGCCAGTAGAGCTTGGTGCGCTTTTATCTTTTCTTCGCACTCATGTATATCCTTATGAATAGACATTAACTGCTCACAGAGGAACGTCTCGCGTGCGTTCATATCCTCAGTGTGCCTAACCCAACCTAGATAATCATAGAGAAACGAATCAGTATCTGCATCACGTACCGCGCGGAGTTCGTTATCAGTATTCGACAAGTTGGCCTGCAAAGCAGCAAGTTCGACCATCAGTGGGTGCATATGCTCATTAACACAACGAGGAAACTCATTGCACGCCAAAACTATTGCGTTAAAAAACCCAGTAGGCGATGGATCACGGTCGCTACCAGCACCACAATATGTAAAGAACGCCTTACGTGCCCTATTAAACGGAGCTCGCTCATATACTTGTCGATACATGAGCTCTGCCATACCTGTCGGCATATAAAAAGGTGTCCATAAAGCGCCTTCCGCAGCAGGCGGAGGCGGCGGCGGAGGCGGAGGCGGAGGCGAAGAATCCTGTCCAACCTGTGCTTCCTCCTCGGAAGCAGAACAATACACGATACTTGCTAAAAGTATTGAGCTAACACCCAAAATACACATGGCTTTTTTTGAAAATTTTGACATTTGTTCATCCATAGTTAATTATTATAAAGCACCGAATTATTAGACCTAACCAAATAAACCGTATTCGGATATTGATTCCTGCTGCGTTGAAGCATATTTCGCGACAGATCTAATAATGTATTGAGCTAACAATTTAGCTGCAACAACACTTGACTAAAAGCTCCGTTATTAAACACCACATTATTCATCCTGATCAACCCATTGCTCATCCTGATCAACCCATTGCTCACCCTGATTAACCGATGATTGCTCCTTTTTCGCTGAAAAATCTGGCAACTCCTCGTTACGTTTATTATCAGGACGTCCTGTCTTTGTGGAAGCGTTGCCATCCAACGGCTTTGGCTCTGTCGTTTTTGCGTCTGCCAAATGTCCTGTACCATTTAGTTTGCCAATCGGCTCTGTTGTTGGCGCCGCATCTCGGTCCATACGGTACTGTAAGATTCCCACTCTTTCCGCATTTATACGTTTCACAGGAGGCTGACTCGCTTCCTTGGCCATGCTATTCGCGCACAAACCTATTTCTCTAAAATAAGTTCGGATGCTAGCCTCATTAGCCCGCAAAAGCGTAGCGATCCTATCCATTCTTTTATTCGCATTAAGAACTGGGGCCAGATAAGTTGCTACCAGACCATCGTCTGACGTTGCGGATTGAGACACAGCGGATTGAGACACAAAAATCGCAAAGCGTCCTATCTCGCTTACGCGTTCTTTATCTACTTTGCCGATAACCGTTTTTATGAATAGATGGGCCCTTGGATAATCACCAAAACGTTCAATCAATTCAGGCTGAAGCGGCTCGAATGACAAGATAATCATGTTCGCCAACAACGTAGCAATCGCTTTCGCCTTGTCTTTTGGCGACTCCGCGTTATTAACTGCGTCGATTAATGGCCCTAAACTGTGAAGCAGCGCCTCATAATCTAAATCTGCTAGCGGACTTGGTGATGCGTCCGGCTCCAGATGAGCTGGTGGCGTTGCCCGTGTAGCATAAAGAGACGCTGGCGTTGCCGCAGCCCGTGCAGCCCACCTCGCAGCCCGCTTCGCAGCCCGCTTAGTGGATTCAGGATATCGTGACGGCGTATCCTCAGCAGTGACGCCTTCATCTTCACCAGAAGGGTTGCTACCTACATCATCAGCCGCATCGAAATCTGCTAGCGGACTTGGTGATGCGTCCGGCTCCAGATGAGCTGGTGGCGTTGCCGCAGCCCGTGTAGCATAAAGAGACGCTGGTGCCGCAGCCCGTGCCCCCCTAGCAGCCCGCTTCGCAGCCCGCTTAGTGGCTTCAGGATATCGTGACGGCGTATCCTCAGCATCACCAGGAGGGTTGCTATCTACATCATCAGCCGCATCACCGTCGATGGGAGGAGTCCTGCTATCTACGCTAAAGTGAGAAGAACTGCGACCTACACCCCTGGGATAGGTACCCAAAATATCGTCCGCTCGTTCCAGCACCATAGGGTCGCAGTACAAGCGTTGAGATACACACGACCCGAATAACCCGGCAACAATGCACAAATTATATATTTCTATTTTTTTCATATATTCTCCTCATACGACGCCTATCCCTGCCCATAAAAACAATTTGAACTTGGACCACGATAAAAACCTTAAACCGCAACGCGTTTCAAATTGTTTGTTATGGGGACCCGGTATATCCGCACGAATTCATTTATTACTTGGCTAGTTACACAATAGACCTGTTGCGAAAGCCCTTTTGAGCCGTTGATTCCTGCCGTGTTGACGCAGCCTTTGCAACAGGTCCAATAAAAAACCCACTAAAGTACATTATGGCAAACAATTGTTAATAAATAGTTAACAGTGAATACTGTCTCCACCTTCAAAAGCTGAAATATATTGCAATGTTGCGCCTAAATGTTGCGCCTTTATGCGCGTAAAATAGTGCAGTGATATCCGGAATATACATATTGACACGAATGTTGATGTAGAATACAATGACAATTAGAGTGGATCAATAGATATAGATTTATATGCCAAATAATGTACTGTGTCGCATGCTGATGCTGACAATCTGGGTTTTCGGCTTTTGCAGTGTTGAGTGCGCAAGTTTGTATGACGAACGCGCTTCGGAGCAGACTA
>JAISXM010000064.1 GCA_031270515.1 Holosporales bacterium
AAAAGAATACGCCCCAAGTCGTCGATCCGTACTAATACGTGTAATAGGTTGTTTGCGGCCTATCACTTGTATAAATCTATCTATATATTTTATGGCATGAATAGCAATTAACGTTCGTAAATAATCACAATCGTAGGTGCGATAATCTACTGGAATGTTGAACTCCAAGGATTTTCCGTTCCTACCAATATGCACAACATTATGTGTCTTTTCCCACGGAAAAACTTGCAACTCAATGATGTTCTGCTGCATACTCTTTAGAGATTCGTAATCTTGGCTATAATGATCATCAGATATACAACTCCTTCCTTCAGCATCACGTCCGTTCTGACCAATACCTTCAAATTTGCGTTGCAAATTCAGAAGATTTCGCACATATTCATCAGATGCGAGATCTCCCTTTTTTTTGCCATTGGAATAACAACAATACCGATACACAGTCTGCGTAGGAGTACCCATTTCCGCAACGATTCTCGCTGCCACTTCATTGCACTGGTTAGCAAGGGGTACCCAGCTCGCGCTTGCCGACGACGCCACGTTTGTCGACGGCACAAGGAAAAACAGCGCAAACAGGAGCGATGCTCGCGATTTCAAGGACTTGAGAAAATAGATACGTTCCTGCTGATTGGGCTTATGCTTGCAAATATTCATAATTATCACGTGTTTATTTTAAAAGGCAATCTGTACTATTTAAGATTAGCGAAGTATTTCGACTTGGTCTATCCAGAATTTGCTATTGTGCAAAAAAACGGCCATCCATTCTTTTTGTGACAGAGTAATTATGTAAAAACTGTAGAGCACAACTTTTCCACTATTTCCTTCACGCCATCCCTACTTGCTGCAGACACCCAGTACACCGACTTCTTTAATGCTCGAAACCTTTTCGCCAGGTGCAGCGTCGCATCCTCCTGGAGCAGCTCCTTCTTGTTCAACGCGATTATCTCCGGCTTTAAAGCAAGCTCAGGATTGTACTCATATAATTCGCGTCGTACCGTGTTGTATGCCTCCACAGGGTCCTCCAGGCTGGCGTCAATCATGTGCAACAACACCCGGCAGCGCTCTGTGTGCTTCAGAAACTTGTGCCCAAGCCCGCGCCCCAGGCTCGCATCGCTAATTAACCCTGGCAGATCCGCAATCACGAACTCTTTGTCGAAGCAATACACCACCCCAAGCTGCGGATGCAACGTGGTGAACGGATAGTTCGCAATTTTCGGCTTTGTGCGGCTAACCGCCTGCAGGAACGTGGATTTGCCAGCGTTCGGCAGCCCTATAATGCCGACGTCCGCAATAAGCTTGAGCTTGAGGCGAATCCACTTTTCCTCGCCCGGCCATCCTGTATCCGCCCGGCGTGGGGCTTGGTTGACCGAGGTCTTGTAGTGTTCGTTCCCGAACCCGCCGTCTCCGCCGCGCAACAAGCAATACTTTGCGCCAGGGGTATCCATGTCGACAATCAGAGTCTCGTCATCGTCTTCGAAGAGTTGCGTGCCAACGGGGACTTTTAACGTGACCGACGCCCCATTGGCGCCTGTGCGGCTGTATCCTGCGCCTCCGTGTCCTCGTTCGGCTTTGAAGTGCTGCTGGTAGCGGTAGTCTATTAGCGTGTTTAGGTTATTGACGGCTTCGACTAATACATCGCCGCCACGCCCACCGTTTCCGCCGTTTGGGCCCCCGTATTCTATGAATTTTTCGCGGCGAAAACTAAGGCATCCGTTGCCCCCGTCTCCTGACTTGATAAAGATTTTAGCTTCATCTAGGAATTTCATAAAATACGGCTTTGTAATATATGGGTACAACCATTTTTGTAGCATTTTAACTAATAATGCACAACGGTAGCAGCCGTAATTGTTTTACATACCTGATAAAAACAATTTGAGCTTATGGTTTGCTCACCGCGTCTGAGCTCATGGTGCTGCTCACGCTTGAGCTTCCCGCTCTGCTCACCGCGCCTGAGCTTCTGCTTCTTCTCATCGTGCCTGATCTTGCTTTTGCTCGCGCTTGAACTGCTGCGTCAATCCGCATTCGGGCTTGTTGAGCTTGAGCCTTTATCTGTTGATCACAGAAACCTGTCTGAACGACTTGTAATTCTCCGTTCATCAAGTTTTGTTGGAATTGACTGGTATCGTTATTCCCAGGAACGTATATGTATTTAGAATACGTGTACACTCGGGCTATTTGCGATTTTAGATCATCTGGAACATCGTTTAATACAGGGGCCAATGTGCCATCCTGCAATGACCAACGGACTAATACCGAATGGTTTGGATTAGCCTGATCTAAATTTACTAGCGCTGCAAACTCTTTGAAACCTTGACAATTCATCAAATAACTCAAGGGGATTTCACTCACTAAAAACGCTCCATCAATTTTTCTTCCTCTGCAGTCCTCCCATCCCCATTCCCACATATCATTACTGAACCATCGTGCTTCAGCTGAGGGTTCAAATGTCAGCTCGGGGATTCCACACACAGCCTCGGATCCTATCTGTAAGACGCTGGACGGTATGACCAAATGTCTCATGTTAGTCTTCGCTAACGCCCCATCGCCAATTGAGACAAGGTGCGGGGGTAACTTTATCTCACTTAGCCCGCTGTCTTCAAAACAACCATCTCGTAAAGCTAATACTGAATCAGGTATGTCAATCGATGCTAAGCTAGTACAGATTGCAAACATATACTCAAGTACAGATATCATGTTGATTGGTAAATTTACAGTTGTAAGGCTGCGACTGCACATGAAAACACCCCGGCCAAAACTCACATCTAGGCATTGGCTCAGGTCAACTGCTTTTACATTTGATTCATAAAAAGCACCATCCATTATTATTTTAACGTGTTGAGGTATACAAATGCTTGGTATGAATGCGCCATTAAAACAATTCTCTCCAATGCTGAGTAGACTACTTCCTGGTTCGAAAGTGACTCCCCTGGGAAAGCTGCGCCCCGTAAACGCGTTATCTTCGAGCCGTTCGATATTCGCAGCAACGGTATACTCCGAGTCGTCGGGTGGGGGATTTTCGCCCGCATTCGCAGCAACGCTTGCAAATATGGACAATAGAAATGTCTGACGAATGGCCTTTAGAATATTAGAATTCAGCTCTTTCCTCACCTCTTTTTTATCAGCTCGCATAATATTTACTCCTGGTCGTCTACTATTGCTCTCTATTATCACAATACACGCCTTACAATTAAACATCAAGTATTATTTTGTCGCGATAATAAAAAAGTGCATGCGCCTCCTTAAGAAATAACATGCAGTATACCCATACACAAAAAATTTATCAGTTCGTCGTTTCGGATAACGGGCCGGGACCCCATTCAACTAGTTGAATGGGGTCCCTCGAGCTCATTCCCATTCAACAAGTTGAATGGGGTCCCTCGCTTGATCAGTACAGTACGGATCTGCGCTTGCGATACGAGACTCCTTCTGCTAGTCTGCGCTTGCGATACGAGCCCCCTGCTGCTAACTTTTTTGTGTTTGGGGATCCTTCATGCGAATGCTTTCTCTTGGGTCGCCTTGCGCTGCGCATATTTCCTTTTGCCCTTGATTTTAATCGGGTCCGACCTATTGATCACTGAATCCTCCGTCACGACCACCTCGATGATATCCTTTTCGGAGGGCAAATCGAACATAGTATTCAGCAATATTGACTCCATTATAGATCGCAGCCCGCGCGCTCCGGTTTTCCGGTTAATTGCTTGTTTCACAATCGCCGTCAGCGCGCAATCCTCTATCTTCAACAACGCGCCCTCCATTTCGAACAGGCGCACATATTGCTTCAGCAGGGCGTTCTTTGGCTCGACCAATATGCGCTTCAGTGCTTGCTCATCCAAGTCATCCAAAGTCGCATGAATAGGCAAGCGCCCAATGAACTCCGGAATAAGTCCAAACTTAAGTAAATCCTCTGGTTGCACTTCCCTCAAGATTTCCCCAGTTGAGCGGTCATCCGGAGCGCTGACTTTCGCGCCGAACCCTATGCTTGAGCCGGTACTTCTCGCGCTGATCACCTTATCTAAGCCAGCAAATGCCCCTCCGCAGATGAAAAGGATGTTGGTGGTGTCTACCTGAAGAAAATCCTGCTGCGGGTGCTTGCGTCCGCCTTGAGGAGGGACCGACGCAACGGTTCCTTCCATAATTTTTAGCAACGCCTGCTGCACACCTTCGCCGGATACATCCCTTGTTATTGAGGGATTATCTGACTTTTTGGAGATCTTGTCTATTTCGTCGATATATACGATGCCTTGCTGGGCTTTTTCAACGTTATAATCCGCGGATTGCAACAGTTTCAGTATGATATTTTCGACGTCCTCTCCGACATATCCTGCTTCGGTTAGCGTTGTTGCATCCGCCACTGTAAATGGGACATCTATGATCTTTGCCAACGTCTGAGCTAGCAACGTTTTCCCGCACCCGGTTGGGCCTATGAACAAAATGTTGGACTTCGTTATTTCTATATCTGATTGGTTCAAGTGTGCTAAGCGCTTGTAGTGGTTGTGCACGGCCACAGACAGCACTTTCTTTGCATTATCCTGGTTTATTACGTAGTCGTTTAGAGTGCTACATATATCTCTTGGGGTCGGCACCTCTCTAGCGCTTGCGGGCAATGCCTCTTGCGAATTGTCCTTTATTATATCCGCGCACAATTCAATGCATTCATCGCATATGAATATAGATGGGCCAGCTATAAGTTTTTTTACTTCATGTTGGCTCTTGCCGCAAAAGGAGCAGTACAACGTTGTTTTGGGGGAATTGTCAAAATCTTTAGCCATTAAAAATCTTCTCTCTGTTCTTACATTTGCGGCGGTACAAGGTCATAGTAGAATGTCTTCTTTGTCAGAACAACACCATCATGCTCCCCTTCCGCAAAACGGATTTGAATTTCCTCGCTTCCTCTCTACCCAACCACAAAAAGTTTATCAGTTCGTCGTTTCGGTGCTCAACGGGACCCCATTCAACTCGTTGAATGGGCACCCGATCTTGATCAGTACGTTTAGTACAGATCTGCGCTTGCGCTCCGAGACTCCTGCTGCTAACTCTTTTTGTTATTGGGATACCCAACACAAAAACAATTTGAATTTTTGTCATTCGCAAAATCTTGTATTACAACGACTTTCAAACTGTTTACCATGGGGACCTTATATCACTTTGTAACAATCTTCAAATTCTCGATTAGAAGCCATTTGGTAGACGAAACGACGCCCTTTCGCTCAAATGACCTAACTTTGTTTGCTCTAAAGCCAATCTGAATCTTCTGCGCAAATAACTCTCTACAAATATAATCATACAACGCTAACTACAAAAAAAACGTTAATAACGAACGCTATTCCTCCGGATACCCCCAGCAAACAATTGGCAATCCGTTGCGAATCAAGGTAAAACGCGGATAAAAATTCAAATTGTGTATCCCCCGAGTCTTTTTACTGAGAGGTATTTCCCCACAGTTCATGCGACCCTACCCATCCGGTTACCTTATCTCCGCAAGGAGTTGTTACAACAACTCTGGTCCATGCCCCGTTTCTTTTCAGCACGGACACAACTACATGCTTCCCCAGCACGGCGATTTTATTTGCTCGCTCGGACTTGGATGTACGCAAATTGGTTTCTTGCTTGATCATAGCAGTCAGTTTTGTCGACAATAAACTCTTGTGTACCCAGCCAATTGTTTCGTCGAATAATTTAATTCTTCTCCATTGGCCGAACTCGGAAATGATGATTACAGGCATATGCTTTAAGGTTAGCACCCAATCAACAGGATATTCAAGTCCGGGGCCGACATGCAAGTTCGCCTTTGATGATTTGAGGCAGGCTATGCGGGGCAGCGGCGCGGGGGGCTTGGCGAGAAGATGCGGCGCGCCAGTTGATGCGCAAAGGAACGCTAATATGCTCAGCTTAAGTAGACGCATCGACAAAACTCGCATGTTGATCTCGATCTCAACAAAGATAACATTGAAATGATGCGGTGTAACAAAAAAAATATGTATCCCCAATCAAAAGGTCCCGGCCTGCGAGACGAGACTCCTGCCGCTAATTCTTTTGTGTTTGGGTATGGTCTCATTTTGTAGTAAAAATGCTTATGGGTTGGCTTTCTTTTTCTTGTTTGAATGCCGTTCTATATAATAACTGTCCCATTGCTACAAGTATTGGACATATGCCTTCGTATGTATTGGGTAATAGTCATCTGCGAATTCGTTATGAATTTGTTCGTACACATAGGCGCGCTGAATTTAAATAATCCGTTAATATATACAATTTACGGCACTTTATTTAAGCTGATCGAGCCCGCGCTATGCGCCATCCGCCGAGTAATACCAATGACGCGCCTCGATTTTTCAAGGCTAATTCTTTTTCTCTCCGTTAAATTTTTTTCAAGCATGGTGGATATGTTGATGGTTGCTTGCATGCATTAAGAACCTTGAATGCTGCTAACTCTTATTGTGATTTGGGGAAGATTCCTGATCACATTTCAGCGTTCAACTTGCCATCTTTCTGAATAGTATTAATTTCATGGATCGACATCCCTGTGTATTCACTAATAGTCTCTAAAGATAATCCTTTCTCTAGCATAGAAATGGCGATTTTTGTCTTGATCTCTGCCTCTCCTATGGCCTTTCCCCGGGCCTCTCCTATGGCCTTTCCTCGGGCCTCTCCTATGGCCTTTCCCCGGGCCTCTCCTATGGCCTTTCCCCGGGCCTCTCCTCGGGCCTCTCCCCGGGCCTCTCCTATGGCCATTCCCCGCTGTATTGCCACAGTCATCTCGCTATGTCGATCATTGATCTCCCTTTGCCTCAAAAGCGCCGCCTCCCGCAACTTCTTATCCGAGC
This sequence comes from Holosporales bacterium, assembly GCA_031270515.1. Lineage (GTDB taxonomy): Bacteria > Pseudomonadota > Alphaproteobacteria > BNTO01 > BNTO01 > JAIRNK01. The sequence continues at coordinate 6,819 of JAISXM010000064.1, forward strand.
TAATATATTTCAATGTATTCAT
>JAISXM010000108.1 GCA_031270515.1 Holosporales bacterium
ACAACGAAGACATCGCACATCCCAAAAAACTGTCATATCACTACTATTGATTATACACGATACCTACCCATAAAAACAATTTGAATTTTTCTCCTCATCCAGGTCTTGCATGATAACGAGTTTCAATTTGTTTGTTATGGGGACCCATTTTAGTGGCTATTTTTTACTACGGTTAAAAAGTGTGCGATTCTCAAAGGACCAGAAACAAAGGGTTCTTATTAAAAATTTTTCGTAAGGACTCCCGTGCAATTGTATCGATTTAACTTGATGATATAAACTGATGAGTAGTAATATTCCCGTATGAGTAGTATTTTCGCGTTCACCGTGTGCCCACATAGGCCTGTTGTAAAGCCCTTTTGGGCCCCTGTTGCAAAAGCCCTTTTGGGTCGTTGATTCCTGCTGTGTTGACGCAGTTTTCGCCGCAGGTCGAATCACAGGTTGGAGCGCGTTGTGTGACTGTGCGTGACGGTGCGTTGATTGCGGGAAAAACAAATCGTTTTTGTTGAAATGTATTTCTGTATATATAGAAAACGACTCGTCCCTTTTATCCTCGTCTAAGTTTTGTCATTCTACTTGTTTATTGTAACCTCCTTAATATATTTGTCGTATTGGATTTATTGTGTTTATCAAAACTATTGCTGTTACAGTACTTATCGCGCTTGGCTTCGTTCCAGGAGCTTGCGCAAACCGCCCCGACTCGGTTTCGCTAGCGGCGTCGCCTGCTATTGAGGGTGTAACCACGTTGAGGTCTGATACAAGTATGTGGGCCTTGTTTTTGCGGGCCGAATTCATTGTGCAGCTGGTGATTGTCGCGCTTGTTTTGGCAAGCATTTGGTCTTGGACCATAATCATCAACAAGTCCAAGCGCTTGAAACAGCTAAACGCAGCTGCGGATGAATTTGAAGAAATGTTTTGGAGCGCTGGCACGCTAGAGTCGCTATATCAGCGGTTGAAGGGGCAGTCGTCGGATCCTCTGTCGGCGATGTTTTGCGCAGCCATGAGGGAGTGGAATTATTCCCTGGCAAAGAGCGGCACCGGAAACATCGAGCAGCGCATCGATCGCGTTATGCAGCTGGTCATCAGCCGCGAGATTACGACGATGGAGCGGCACTTGGGCTTTTTGGCGTCGCTGGGCGCAAATGGCGTAATTGTGGGGTTGTTTGGTACCGTGCTTGGGACAATGCATAGCTTTCAAGCCATTGCTGTGATGCAGAACACGAACCTCGCCATTGTCGCGCCTGGGATTGCCGAGGCTCTTTTTGCGACGGCGATTGGGGTGGTTGCGTCAATTCCGGCTGCGGTTGCGTTTAATACGATATCCAATAATTTGAACCGATATGCGAGTCGGCTGGACGCGTTTAGCAACGAGTTCAACGCGATCGTCGCTAGGCAATTGCTCGAAGAACGGGGATGATCGGGGGCAAGTATGAGAAGTACAAGAAAAAGGGACAGGTCTTTTCGCCCAAATAGTACCGTAAATGTGACGCCGCTTGTGGATGTGATGCTCGTGCTGTTGGTGATATTTATGGTGACGGCGCCCATGGTTACGGTTGGCGTTGACGTGAGTTTGCCGAAAACGTCGGCGGCGACGCTGAACGAGGCGAGCGAGCCTATTGTTGTGTCCATTGATGTGTCGGGGCAGGTGTATATCCAGGAGACGCGGGTTAATTCTGAACACTTGGTTGAGAAATTGAGGAGCATCCTGGGGAGCAATAGGGATGCGTGCGTGTATGTGCGCGGGGATAAAAATTTGAAATATTCCGCCGTTATGGATATTATGGGGCGCATTGCAGAGAGTGGGGTTGCGAAGGTTTCGCTTATAGCAGAGAAGCCGTGATACCCAAACACAAACAGAATAGTTTTCAGTTTTGTTTTTTTTGTAGTGGTCGAATCATTGAAAAACAGCCTCAGGTGGAGGGGCGGAATGTATGTCATACGCTTCAAAACGCGACGTGAGCAACGGCCTCTCTCCACCAACCGGTTCCATTTTAACTTTCCTGGAACCTACATTAAAGAGATGACATGAGCAGCGAGGGTTCCCATTCAACTTGTTGAATGGGGTCCCACGAGGGTTCCCATTTAACTTGTTGAATGGGGTCCCACGAGGGTTCCCATTCAACTTGTTGAATGGGGTCCCGCGAGCACCGGATCGACGCACCCAAAGCCAGTTTCTGAGTAGTTTGGAAAGAAGTCTAATACAAAAAGAGAGATTGCGTTAGGTAGTTTTCAAGTTACTTCGCGATATCAGCGTTTTGTAGGTCAAGGGCACCATAATAAATGATTGCGACTCGTCGCAATTACATGTTTTTATCAGGGTTAAAACTTAAACTATTCTTGCTGAGATATGGAATACTGAATGACTGTAATAAAAGCCTCAATAAGTAAATTGAAGTCCTTTGCGTCTTGATGTCATAATGACAATAGGAGAAGAGTATTGTTTTCGAAGAAGAATGCGTCTCAATCGACATTCTTTCGATCAGTGGATATTGTTATATATTTAAATGAAGGAAATTCTATGCTAAAGATATCATTAAATAAAGTTTTTATATCTGTTCTGTGCTATGCGTGTGCATTCCATCAACAGATTGTCGCATCGAGTAACGCATCTAGTCGGAAGCTTATTTCGTCTACATCTACGCCTATGACAAACGTCGCTAAGAAAATGACGCAGGGTGGTGCGCCTACTTCGCCCGCAGAAGAAGATGCTCCTTTTTCGAAATATTTTAGCGTAATACTGTGGAATCATCCTAATCTTGTTGCGCAAGGGAAAATTGCCAGCGGAGAATTTGACGTTTATAGGTTTAAAGGTGCCGAGTATTTTTCACTCTCGCATAAAGCACACGTTAAAGATGGTCACGTTACGTATAATACTCCTGTGTTAGCAATAGATGGCAAGGGGAATCCGCGTGACGCGTGTGACGAGTCTTTTTGTTGGGAAAAGGGTTCCGTGTTTGAAGAAAAGTCGATTAAACGTACTGATTGCCAGTGTAACATTTATGTAATTAAGATTGACGCTCCCATTATCAATAAAGAAGATGTCGCTAAAATTATGTCAGTAGCAGAAGAAGTCGCTAAGTATGACAACAGTTTTATTTCAGAATCAGTATATGAGCAGGATTTTTATAATGAAGCTCGGGATAAGAATGGAATTCGGCGTCCTCTTAATAATAGGTGCGTTGTCTTTATCCCGAACAATGCGAGTATTGGCGCCTATGCGTTCTATAGAAATTGGAATATTCGAGAATTACGGATATATGATTCTCTAAATCAATCTCAATCAGAATTGGGCGAGATCGGGGACGGAGCTTTTTTCGAGTGTCCTAATTTGCAATATGTGGAGATTCCTTCAGGAATCTCCACTATTGGGGAAGCTGCTTTTCGATTTTGCAGGTTCCTTCAAAATGTAGATGCGCCTGACTCTGTCACAAACATTAAGAATAATGCTTTTGCTGGGTGTGATTCTTTGTGTATGAATATACCCCCCTCGGTTCAACTCTCTGCTCAACAAATTAGAGACGTTTTTAAAGGCTGTATTGATATGAGCGTGGTTCTTATACAGCGAGGACTTGTACCGAGGGTAAGACATAACTAAGTACCAATGAACCTCGCAAGATTTTTTACTTCATTCAGAATAGTTTGAATATTTAATGATTGGCTCCTATACCCAATCATAAAAAGACGTATGGTTCGTCGTTTCTATGCTCGAGGGACCCCATTCAACAAGTTGAATGGGCACCCGGGCCTCGGGCAGAACGTTTATAGCGAAACACTATGAAAGCTCGGCACCGCCTTTGCTTCATTCACAATGTTTCGAAAGCAATGCGCTGCTGGTTTTTTATAGTGTTTAGCTAGAGTACAGCCCTTCGCCTGCTCTTTGTTTATTGTGTGGGACGGTATACTTACCCATAAAAACAATTTGAATTTTTATCCTCGTCTAAGTTTTGTATTACAACGATATTCAAATCGTTTGTTATAGGGACCCGGTGTAAATTTTTGCACAAAAACAATTGAAATTTTGGTGTAGAGAAGCATCGGTCAGCAACGAGCGTCAACTTGTTTCGATGGTGGCTGTATAAGGCATTTCAATTTGTCTATTACGAAAGCCCGGTATATATTTTAGGAGTGGTGCTTTTGTGATTTTTCAACCGCAATGGATACAGACGACGCATTAAAACAAGCCGCCAATCAAGTGGATTCGGCCGAGTCTGGAAATGACGTCGGAAGGGCGGGGGTGAATGCTCCTGCTTCTGGAGCGAGTTCGTTCGGAGGGAAAGATTTTCGCAATGAACAACCTCGCACACAACCTCGTCGTATACCTGGTGAGCGATCGACGTTTAGCACACAACCTCGCGATAGGCCTGGTGAGCGATCGACGTCTCGCACACAACCTCGCGATAGGCCTGGTGAACGACCTGATGAGACGCCTGGCGCCAAAAGAGCTGGCGACCAAAGAATTCGCTCTGAACCGGAGAACAAGGACCGCGTAGACGCAGCTTTTGCGGAGGACGCGCCCCCCGAGTCGGATGCTGCTGTTGAAGCAACGCCTGCCCCCCAAAAAACGCCCGAAGATGAAGAAGACGACGCGCCCCCTAAAAGCAAGCCTGCTCCATATGCGCCCCCGCTTACGTCGGGAAGTCATGGCGTTGACGGGCATGTGCTGGCCGACGGGGAGGAATTCGCGCATGCTTCCCCTGGCGGTGGCGGTGCTGGCGGCGGCGCTGGCGGAGCGGCTGGCGGCCCCAATGCGCCGACTGCCCCCAAGGACGAGTCCGCAAATTCTCAAGATGCATCGGGCAAAGGCCCCCCGGACAATGGGCCCTACGAATACATAGGCAGCAGTTCTAAACGACACTCCGTTAATTTTAAAAACAAAGAATTAGATGGACCGGTTCACATATACGACGCCAATAATAAGCTGGAATTTGACGGACACATGGTGCAGGGCAAACTCTGCGGACGGTGCCGCTCCTACAGAAATGGGGTCCTCACGGAAGAATTCGAAATGGATAAGGATGTGGTTCATGGCGTATTCAAACAATTCGATGAATCGGGATTCGTTGTCACCGAGGCGCGGTTCGTAAACGGGGTAAAGCAAGGTGAAATGAAGCGCTACAGCAGGGCCGGGGTCCTGTCCAGCGTCACCACGTTTGAAAACGACCGAATTAACGGGCCGGCGTCTTCGTATGACGCGTCAGGAGAGATATCGAGCAAATTCAATTTCAAACTCGATAAGCTTCACGGGCCTATGAAGGCGTATTACTCGAAGGAAGATGGGGGCGGGGTTTTGCGAACGTCAAATTATGAAGACGGGCAGCTTAACGGAGTGAGTACGATGTATAAGTCGTCTGGAGAGATTCAGTCGGCGTCGAACTATCGATTGGGGCAAAAGGTTAAGTAGGACGACTGGGGCGCAGGTTCAGTGGGACAAAAGGTTAAGTAGGACGAAATATAAATATGGCAGATATAAACGAAGCGTTAATGGTCATCGCCTTAGGGAACGTACTTGTATCGTCGTTCGTTGCGTTCGTGAGGACGAATAAATTGGTTGCTGTAGTCTGGATCTCTTTGCAATTACTTATATTGTTTGTTGCGTTTTATGCTTACTACGTAGTAATACTTTGGGGCCTGTTTATTGCGACGTGTGCTGCGCTCGTTCCAATTTGCACAACAAAAGACGAGGAAAAACTCCAAGACATACAAATCCCCGAACGAAGAACGGTCGACAGAAAGCTCGTTTGCGCGGGCATTTGGGGCGGATGCTTATGTGGGGCGATGTCAGTTGTGTTTTGGAAAAGCTCGTTTATTGGCGCATTAATCAAGAAAAATACATTTTTTAGTACATCCTTATGCGCCGAAGATTATTGTGTGATTGCGCTGTTGTCGCTTGTTGTATTAGTGTCAATCGTGGGATGTATCAAGTTGTTGAAAAATCGACCGGATAATACTTATATTTAACGATAATAGCTGCCTTTATATGACAAACGATTTGGCTTTCGTTATAATACAATGCCTATACGATAGTAACACTTTAAATTATTCTTCCAAATCTCCGCAAAAGAAGATGACAAATTCCCTTAATATGGAGTACACTAAGCTTGTACGTTGGGCATACAAAATGGAGCACACCATGAACAAGACAGCACACATAATGAATAAAAAAGAACACACCATGAATAAGACGGCACACATAATGAACAAAAATACACGCACCATGAACAAAAATACAATATTTATAATATTAGCAGCAGTTTCTTTGAGTTACGGAAGTAACATATGCCTAGCTGCGACAAGTCCCCTCACAACACAACAGAGGAGCGAAACCTTCCGTTCTGTTGAGAAGTCCTTTGGAAAGCAGCTTGACGAAATAGGAGTGCATAATTCCGGCTGCATCTTTCAGTACCATGGGGAAGGCGGAGATCCTCTGGTAGACCCAGCTGGATTGTTTCACTTGAGCGCTAGTTCAGTCATCAGCTCAAGCTTAGACGAAACGGTAAGGAAGGTCGCATTAGTGTGCGAAGTCGCTTCGTGGTACGCCACACTTTTGTTGTTCAAAGGAGTGCTGGAATACTATATGCTTCAGGGATTACTCGACTATGTGGTAATAATAAACAATTTAATTGCACAACAACTGAATAGGTCCACGTTTGTTAGTGTCAGCGAGGATGTAGCAGAAACAGCAACACGTAGGTACGGTGAGACATTTGTATTGATGCAGCAATCTAGCTTGTCCATGCGCAATATACTGGATAACCCCGGAGACGTAGGAATAGGAATAGACGCAGGAACAGAAGCAGGAACAGAAGCAGGAACAGAAACAAGAACAAGAACAGGAACACCTTTTAAATTTAATGAGAACGTTAAAACCACACTTAATGATATTGCCGCAGTTGCATCTCTACTTAACAGTTTTCAACCTTATGACACCGCACAGAAGATACTAGAAAATATAGAGACAAAAGGCTCTCTGAACGATATCTACGACAGAGGAGATCGAAAAGATTTGGAGACCTTTTTCTATCCGTACCCTCCAAATTTGCATATAGCAAAGATCATGGCAGACAACTATGTAAACCGAATGAATCAAGTTAATTTCCAGTTTAGCGAGTTCTTAACAAACCATCCGTCCACCCCCTTATTCCCAGTAGAAAGAGGTGCAGACGATGGTTTGTGTAAGAACTCATGCGCAACTAGAGCTCCGTGCAATCAATCCTTTGGAGATTGTCATAGAGCTGGTGTAATTCCGTCTCGGAGTTTTGTACTGGTATCGTGTGACGCAAGAACGCCCTACAAAATGTTCAACTGGCCGCAAGTTTTTTTAGATGATTCAGTGAAGGGTGTACTAAACAATAACGCGCTTGATGTCAATTGGGCATGTCCAACAGCATTCGCTGGTAGAAATAATGCTGTATTCGCGTTATTTTACTGCAATATTAAAATAGGTTCGTCTCTCCCATTGAATCAAATGCGAATACGCGACATTTACGTACAAAGTCCATATTTTCCATTTGTTGTCTTCGGGCAAACAATTAAAGGTTCGGGGAGCCATTTCCAATCATTAGCATTAACGAACGATAATAAGTGGCCAGTCCCAGAAAATGAGCATTGGATGAGACATCAATTGAGTCTTCTGCAGGCGGGGCACTAAATGGCGAAGCTATAACTAAGGCAAAAAAACGTTACTGCCTAGTATAGCCTAAGCACCACGAAACCCCGTCGACTCCTTATTCGCTTCATTACGGATGCCCGGTATACGTCCGCATCCGTTTCATTGCCTGATTCGTCGCAAACAGGCTGGCCACATATAGCGCCGTTGTCGCCAACGCATCCGCAACCTCCGCATGCTCGCACCGTATGCCACAAACCAGCTGCTCCAACCGCAACGCGGCGTAATACACAAGGTACGTCGCAACAAACATCCCCAGGGAGGTTTTCCAACTTTTCACGTAGTTCCTGTATGCGGATATGAAAATGTACGCGCCCAAAAATAATGTGGAGTGGAACCCCAAAGGAACACAATTCAGCTGGTCGGCTGCGAATCCCGCTAGGAAAATGCCAAAAACGCATGAGCGATCCACGCCAAAGATGACGATCAAATATATGATAACGATGCACATGTGCGTACGAAACGCGCGGCATTGGTCGCCAACGATGACGTCAATAAATACGCCAACCAGCATGACGGCCAATGCAATGCACGTTTGAACTGCGATTTTACATAAGCGGTGGATATTCATTGTTACCCAGGCGGTGGATATTCATTGCTTACAAATTGATACTCCACCAAAGCCTCCTGCTGCCACCGCCTACGAATCCGCCCCATGACAATACTTATACCGCTTCCCCGACCCGCACGGACAAGGCTCATTGCGCGACGGCTCCCTCTTCGCCAGAGGATCCTCCCCATACGGCGAGTCGCTCCCATACAAACCGCTCGCAAACGGATCGCGCCCAAAAAAGTCGGGATCGCGCTCTGGGGCGTTCTGCCCTAACCTTGCAAAAGGATCGTCACGCTTCAAAGGGGTATCCTCGTCCCCGTCGTCAAAATCGTCGTCCCCAGCGTTTATCAGCTGGTCCATAAAATGTTCCCCCGACGGCGCCAACGATTCAAACATCCGCAGCAAGTGGTTCATATCATCCACCGAAAACTCAAGATGCGACAATTTACTTATCGTCTGGACTCGTATTCCCTGCATCATTTCGGTGAACATATTAAACGACTCTCGCTTATATTCATTCAGAGGATTGCTCTGAGCATATGCCCTCAGCCCGATCCCCTGGCGCAAGTAATCCAACGCAAGGAGATGGTCCTTCCAGTGTTGATCCAAATTGCGCAACAAATAGCTGCGCTCCGACGACTTAAGCATCACTTCGGGAACATTCGCCTCTTGCGCTTCGATTTGCGCGTCGACCAGGTTTTCGATTGCGACCCGCGCGTCGGTTGTGGTCATAGATTGGCGCTGCATCCACTCATCCACGGGAAGCACTATGTTAAACACGTCCGCAAAATCACGGGCAATGCGCTCAAGATCCCAATCCTCCGGAACGGTGTCCGCAGGAAAAGATTCCGTAATCATTCTCTCTAACGTTTCGTCGCGAATGGACTCAATCAAGTCCGACACCTCGTCCGCCTGCATTATATCAAGCCGCTGGCCATATATAACCTTGCGCTGGTCATTCATTACATCATCATATTTCAGCAAATGCTTACGAATTTCAAAGTTATGAGCCTCAACTTTCTTTTGCACTCGCTCTATAGATTTGCTGATCCACTTATGGGAAATCACTTCATCTTCTTTCATTCCCGCGCGTCGCATCATCGCATCCATCCGCCCAGATCCAAAAATGCGCATAAGGTCATCTTCCAACGAGATGAAGAACTTCGACCCCCCGGGGTCTCCTTGACGCCCAGAGCGGCCGCGCAGCTGGTTATCGATGCGTCGGCTTTCGTGGCGCTCCGTCCCAATGACAAACAGCCCCCCTGCCGCACGCACGGCCTCTTGCTCTTCGGCGACTTCGGCTTTGATTCGGTCTATGAGTTCTTGCTTTCCGGGCCCCTCAGGAACTCCGGCCAGCTCTATTTGAACGCGAGCTTCCCAGTTGCCGCCCAGCTTAATGTCCGTTCCGCGCCCCGCCATGTTTGTTGCGATGGTGATGGCCCCAAGCCGCCCCGCATTCGCGATGATAAGCGCCTCTCGGTCGTGATGCCTGGCGTTCAATATCGCGTGAGGAATTTTCTCGTGGTTCAATATAGCGGAACAAAGCTCCGACTTTTCAATGCTAGTCGTCCCAATTAACACGGGCTGTTTTCGTTGCTGACATTCCCGCACCAAGCGCACAACAGCGTCATATTTATTTGCGGCCTTTAAATACACTTCATCATCATGGTCTATCCTTATTACTGGGCGATTCGTCGGAATTTCGACAGCTTTAAGTTTGTAAACTTCTTCAAACTCCGCCTCTTCTGTGACAATTGTTCCACCCATACCGCTTAACTTTGGATAGAGGCGGAAGAAATTCTGGTACGTAATCGACGCCAGCGTCTGATTTTCGCGTTGTATGGTTACGTGCTCCTTGGCCTCTAAAGCTTGGTGCAATCCCTCGGAATAACGGCGCCCTTCCATTGTGCGTCCCGTAAATTCATCGACAATTATAACTTCGTCATCTCTTACTATATAATCAACATCTCGTGCGAAAAGCTTGTGGGCGCGCAGCGATGCGTTAACGTGATGCACTACCGTCACATTTTGCGAATCGTACAACCTGGAGCCGTTTAATATCCCAGCATGTTGCAGAGCCTGCTCTACGCGCTCGACTCCGGACTCGGTGAGGATCACGGTGCGCTGCTTTTCGTCTTTTTCAAAATCTTCAGGTAAAAGCGTAGGGATAACCACGTCCACTTGTTGGTACAATAAGGACGAGTCCTCGGCGGGCCCCGATATAATCAGCGGAGTCCGGGCCTCGTCTATGAGGATGCTGTCCACTTCGTCAACAATTGCATAATTAAACGGGCGCATAACCAGTTCGTTTACACTAAACTTCATATTGTCGCGCAAATAATCAAAGCCAAACTCATGGTTCGTCCCGTAAGTGATGTCCGCATTATAAGCAGCCTTTCGCTGTTCGTCGCTTAAGCCATGCAAGATGCATCCGTAAGTCAGCCCCAGGAACTCGTAGATTTGCCCCATCCAGACTGCGTCGCGCTGAGCTAGGTAATCATTCACCGTGACGACGTGGACACCTTTCCCCGTCAGAGCATTCAGGTAGACAGGGAGCGTTGCGACCAGAGTTTTTCCTTCTCCAGTTTTCATTTCTGCCAACATACCGTTATGCAGAGCTATGCCCCCCATAATCTGGACGTCATAATGACGCTGGCCAAGGACGCGCTTTGCCCCTTCTCGCATGACTGCGAACGCCTCGGGCAGGATTTTATCCAAACTTTCTCCGTTGGCAACGCGCTCCTTAAAAATCGAAGATTGGCGTCGAAGGTCGTTGTCTGATAAGTTAACGGCCCAGTTTTCTTTCGCATTTACTTTGCTCACTATGCGGGCAAATTGCTTTACATATCTATCATTTGCGGAGCCAATTATGAGCTTGGCCATTTTCTTTAGCATGCTTATATACATTTAGTTATACTTGCGTCCTAAGTCAGCATAGCACAGATTATAATATGTTCGCATCTGTGTATTGCGTCCCACACACGGGCGTCCTCACGAAAAATTTTTAATAAGAACCCTTTGTTTCTAGTTCTTTGAGAATCGTACACTTTTTAACCATAGTAAAAAATAGCCACTAACCCGGGTTCCCAGAACAAACAAGCTGAAACTCGTTATCATGCAAGACCTGGATGAGGAGAAAAAAATCAAATTGTTTTTATGTGGAGGTATCGTGTATAATTAACAGTAGTGATATGACAGTTTTTTGGGATGTGCGATGTCTTCGTTGTTAAGCCCGCAAATCGACTTTGTTTTTAAGAATATCTTTGGTGTGGAAGGCAAAGAGCCACTATTAATCTCGTTTTTGAACTC
>JAISXM010000011.1 GCA_031270515.1 Holosporales bacterium
GAGCAGTACGTTTAGTACAGCTCTGCGCCCGTTCTCCGAAACTCCTGCTGCTAACTCTTTTTGTGATTGGGTATAGCGGCTCTTTGCCTTCCACACCAAAGATATTCTTAAAAACAAAGTCGATTTGCGGGCTTAACAACGAAGACATCGCACATCCCAAAATGCTACTATACTACTACTATTAATTGTACACAATATCTGCCCATAAAAACAATTTGAACTTTTTTCCATCGCACCGAGCGTCCTCACGAAAAATTTTTTAATAAGAACCCTTTATGCCCGTGCATAAAAAGTTGTCTGGTTCGTCGTTTCGAAGCGCAAACTTGAGCAGTACGCATAAAGGACAACTGAATGATGTTTGGGTAGACACCGAGATCCCAAATAAACAATTTGAAATTTGATCACTCTAAACATATTGATACGCAACAACTTTCAAATTGTTTGTTATGGGAATCCGGTCTATTCCCCCTTGCGATCAAACAACTTCCGTATAAAGTACTTCGCCCCTGGTAATGCAACCTTTGCCCCATGTTCATGCATTCCCATAGATTTAGGTATGGGGTGCCCGACAAAAATGACAAAGACGATCGGACGCTTATATTTTATCAGCTCGTTTGCTCCTGTTGGGCTCGCCAACTCAACCGCCCCAGCGAACCAAGCATCCTTAAAGTTATTAGACGTCCCTGTTTTCCCGTAAACCTTGATTGGGTACTCAAGTTGCAAGTGGGCAAGTTGGCGCCCCGTCCCCTCGGTGATGCAACGACCCAGCAGCTCCTTCATATGAGCAATGCTATCGTTACGAACTCCGCTTTCGTGCGCGTTATAGCTAGTTAGAGATTCAAAAGAATACGGAGGCGTTATTGAGCAGCTGACCCCCTCAGCCTTGCCGCCCTTAAGTGCTGGCTTTGGGAGGTACACCATATTTTGCTGCCCAAACAGGTGCGACACATTCAGAAACAACCGAGGGGTCACGACCTTCCCTCCGTTAAAAAACGTCGCATATGCTCCAGCCAGCCGCATAACGGACGTTTCATGCGAACCAAGGGCAACACACAATTCGTTCGGGATGTATTCCGCAACGCCCAGTTTTTTCGCAATTGACGTAACGTGTGACATCCCCACGTTGTTTGCGAGGATTACAGTTAATACGTTCCTTGACTTGATTAACCCCATGGCGATTGGCATTGGGCCACCATATACGCTTTTGTTGTAATTGTGTGGAGTATAAAATCCCCCCCCAGCAATGGGGATAGACACAGGTCGCTCGTTGACAATGGAGTTTGGTGTAAACCCATTCTCCAGAGCAGCTAAATAGACAAACGGCTTGAAAGTCGAGCCAGGCTGCCGCAGAGCTTGCGTCGCGCAGTTAAATTGGCTCAGTTCAAATGAATACCCGCCGCTCATGCCAAGGACTTCGCCATTCATCGCATCCAGCACAATCATCCCTCCAGTCACCTCTGGGATCTGGGAGAGGAACCACCTGCCTTTTTTGCAGCGCACATGCACGACGTCGCCCTTTTTTAAGGACCGTGCTTTGGGCGAAAAAACATTTTTGTCCAGGGGAACTTGCTTGCCATTGTGGAGTCCGACTTGGAGGGTCGGCACCGTCGCCAGCACGACTGCCGGCTCCATTTTTATTCCTGGGATACGCATTTGCGCAAGCTTGCCCGCCCAATTTGGGGTGTTGGGAAGGTCGATTGCGCCAATTGGACCGCGCCAGGCATGCCGCTCATCATATTTTTCTAGCACGTGGCGCATCGTTTTTTCCGTGAGCGCTTGTATTTTTGGGTGAATGGTAAGCGTGCCCTCGACTCCTATGTTATAGGCCGCGCGCTCGCCAAATACGCGGATTAACTCTTTGCGAGCTTCTTCTACATAATATGTATTGCTGCAATATTTATAGAGCGCAGAATAATCAAACTCAGGAAGCTTTGTCGACAACGCGGCTTTGTACTCTGCCGCAGAGATAACTTTATTTTGCGTCATCTGCCGAAGCACCCAATTGCGTCGCCTGAGGACCTTTTGGTAGCGCGTTTTTTTGTGGCTGGGAGCTTTTGGGAGCGACGCAAGGAACGCGCCTTCCGCAAGCGTTATGTCACGGATGGGCTTGTTGAAGTAGGTTTGGGCGGCTGTGGTTACGCCATAGCTGCCGAGTCCAAGGTAGATTTGATTTAAATACAGCTCTAATATTTTATCTTTACTGAGGCAGTTTTCTAGGCGGAATGCAAGAATTGCCTCCTTTATTTTGCGCGTAAAGCTATGTTCGTTCCCGACAAGGAACATTTTCGCGACTTGTTGCGTGATGGTTGAACTTCCCAAGGGGCTCGCGCGCCAACGACGGGCAAGCGTATTTTGCACGATGGCTTTCCCCAGGCTGATGAAGTCTATGCCGCAGTGGCTGTAGAAATTTTTGTCTTCTGCAGAAAGAAATGCGCGAATCAAGATCGGCGGGATGTCGGAAAGGTGCGTGTATGTGCGGCGCTCTTCAGCAAGGTCGTGGATTGGGTTGCCGAGGCGGTCGTATAGCCGGGAGATGACTTGGGGGTTGTAGGTCGTTAGGAATAAATAATCGGGCAGGTTTCTACCGTATTTGCAAAGTATAAAGGTTGTAATGCATCCCAAAGAGGTTGTCGTGAATATGGTTATTTGCGCAAGTAGTGTGAAAAATTGCACCGTCTTACGTAATATTATGTGGTTCTGAACGCGCACAACTTCATGGTGGCGGTGCATGCGTGATGTATGATGGCGCCGCGATGAAGGGGCGGTGGGTGAGATTGGGCTGTCGGATGGCGTTTGCCGTGGTTGTTCAGGGGCCACAGTGGGATGAGGAGTTGCAGAAGTTGCATTAGAAGGGACAGCCGTGGAATGAATTTTTATGATGTCAACGTTTTGTTGAGTTGCAAAATAGAGAGATTGTTGTGAATTTTTTAGTTGTTCAGCAGGCGTATACAGTGACTCGATATCCGCGTGTGACTCATCCAAGTCAGAGTGTGATACAAGAATCGGCTCAAGCGCTCCCGTGCCAGCATGTGACTCATCAAAATCCGCGTGTGACGCCAGGATTGGCTCAAGCGCCCCCGCCGCGCCAGCATTAGCATCTTGAGCCACAGAGACGGCAGAATGAACACTTAATTGTAAATCAATTGTAGGAAACTTTGGTGTCTTTCTTCTTAGTATCGATAGCACGTGTTATCTAAAGTTTTGCCGCCCTGTAGTAAAGTCTTGCGCTGTTGGCTAACAAAATCAAGCCCACACACAGGATACCTGCCCATAAAAACAATTTGAATTTTTATCATCACCTAAGCCTTGTATTACAACGAACTTCAAATTGTTTGTTATGGGGACCCGGTATGTACCCAATCACAATAAGTTTATCAGTTTGTCGTTTCGGTGACCGCGGGCCCCCACAATAAACAAGTTGAAAGCCGTTGTATTAGAAGGCTTAGGCTCGAGTAAAAGTTCAAATTGTTTTTATGGGCAGGTATCGTGTACAATTAATAGTAGTGATATGACAGCATTTTGGTATGTGCGATGTCTTCATTGTTAAGCCCGCAAATCGACTTTGTTTTCAAGAATATCTTTGGTGTGGAAGGCAAAGAGCCGTTGCTCATCTCGTTTTTGAACTCTTTGTTCAAAGGTAATCCCGTAGTTAAAAGCCTTACTCTGGGCAACACAGACATTTGCAAAACAAGGCACGACGGCAAATCCAATCGCCTGGATGTGAGAGCCACCATCGACGACGGAACTCAGTTGGATATCGAAATTCAATGCCACAATACGGAAGAAATTCCTCAGAGGGCACTGAATTACCTGGCGAATCTCATGCCGGAAGT
>JAISXM010000054.1 GCA_031270515.1 Holosporales bacterium
CTTCCTGCTGCACTATGATACCATTAACCGAAGGGGCAGCACATTTGCTACGTGCCTAAGAGTCTAGCAGCGAGGATAAAGTGGACGAAGATCCAGCGAGGGATACAGATACATTAGTGAACGCAATCCCAGCGAGAGATACAGATACATCAATGGACGAAAACCCGGGGGCTACATGCGCATCAATGGACGAAAACCCGAGGGGCGCATATACATCAGTGGACGCAACCCCAGCTAGGGCGACATGTACATCAATTGCAGGACGCTACGCTATTGCGCTATTCAACGTGGCCCGGCACGAGCGCGCCTTGGAGCGCACCATTGCGGAATGTGACGCCGCCGCAGCTTTGCTCGATCTGCAATCCCCATATCGAACATTATTCTCCCGCATATTGCGCGGGCACATCTGCGGAGTCGAGGAGCTGCGCGAGTCGAACGTGTTCCAGCCTTTTTTTGTGAAATTCCTGCAGCTGGTGGCCACGAATGGCAGGCTGCGTTTATTTAAAGATATTGCCCGTTTGTTTGCGACGCTTGCCAACCAAGCACTCAACCGTGTTGCGCTCACTGTGTATACGGCTGAACCTATTCCCAGCAAATACACTTCAGTTATAGAGGATAAGTTGGCTAAAATATTCACGAATACGTTGAGCATTACATACAAAACGGATCCGCGTATATTAGGGGGCTTAGTCGTGCAGTCTGATTCGTTGACAATTGATGCGAGTGTTAAGCACCAGATTGAAAAATTTTCAAAAGAGGCACTTGCCTACGTAATATAGAGTTTAAAATCGGTATTTGCCTGTACAACGTAGGGTACAACAATAGTCATTTGCTTACGTAAGATAAGGTACATTTTAATGGAGCTAAAATGAAATCAAAAGTCGCTGAAATTTCCGAATTTCTTCAACGCAAAATTGAAGAATTAGCCCCCACTGTTGATGTATATGAACATGGGGTTGTGCTTTCTGTGTGTGACGGCATTATCCGTGCCCAGGGGCTGGACAACGTGCGCACGGGGGAATGGGTCGAGTGCACGTCGTCCAAAACCGGCGAGACGGTGCGCGGCATGGCGCTGAACCTGGAGGCGGACAACGTCGGCATCGTGCTAATTGGAAATGGCACGGGCATCGAAGAGGGCGATATCGTGCGCCGCACCGACCGCATCTTAGA
This sequence comes from Holosporales bacterium, assembly GCA_031270515.1. Lineage (GTDB taxonomy): Bacteria > Pseudomonadota > Alphaproteobacteria > BNTO01 > BNTO01 > JAIRNK01. Next base: position 1,171 of record JAISXM010000054.1, read on the forward strand.
CACGCCAGCAGGACGGGGTTTGCTCGGGCGAGTAGTCAATGCTCTAGGGGAGCCCATCGACGGCAAAGGCCCATTGTTCGACGTCGAGCAGGTGCAAATTGAGCGCCGCGCCCCTGGGATAATCGAACGCAAGTCCGTGTGTGAACCGATGCTCACGGGGCTCAAAGTTATTGACAGCCTGATTCCCATAGGGCGCGGGCAACGCGAGCTCATTATTGGCGACCGTCAGACGGGCAAAACGGCGATTGCCTTGGACGCGATTATCAACCAAAGGAAATACCACCTTGCAAACGACAGCGCCAACAAGATCTTTTGTATATATGTTGCAATTGGGCAAAAGCAGTCGTCCGTGGCGCGCTTTGTCAAAACATTGGAAGACTACGGCGCGCTGGAATACTCCATTATTGTGGCGGCGACTGCGTCGGATTCGGCGGCGTTGCAATATCTGGCTCCGTATACGGGTTGCGCAATGGGCGAATACTTCCGCGATAGGGGCATGCACGCGCTTGTCGTGTATGACGACTTGTCGAAGCACGCTGTGGCGTATAGGCAGATGTCGCTTTTGCTGCGCCGTCCGCCTGGGCGAGAGGCTTACCCTGGGGACGTGTTTTATTTGCATTCGCGCTTGCTGGAGAGGGCAGCCAAGCTGAGTGATGCGAAGGGCGGAGGGTCGTTGACCGCGCTGCCTATCATTGAAACGCAGGCTGGGGATGTGTCGGCTTACATTCCGACCAACGTCATTTCCATCACTGATGGGCAAATATTTTTGGAGACGGACTTGTTCTTCCAAGGCATTCGTCCAGCGGTCAATATAGGGATATCCGTTAGTCGCGTGGGGTCGTCTGCGCAGACCAAGTCCATGAAGCGCGTGTCTGGGCGCATAAAGCTGGATTTGGCGCAGTACAGGGAGATGGCTGTGTTTTCTCAGTTTTCGTCGGATTTGGATGAGAACACGCTGAAGTTTTTGAACCGCGGAGAACGGTTGATCGAAGTGTTAAAGCAACCTCAATACAACCCTATGTCCAATGCCGAGCAAGTCGCCGTTATATATCTTGGGGCGAACAGTTATTTGGATGATGTTCCTGTGAAGGAGATTGCATCGCTTGAAGCGCGGTACTTGAAAACGCTGCGGGAGGTCCGTCCAGATCTGCTAGCGCTGTTTGAGCAAGAAGGCGCGTTTTCGGATGAGCAGAAAAAAGAGGTGGATGAGTTTATTTTCCTGTGTATTGAGGATTGGAGAAAAACGAAGAAATAGCTGTATTGGGGTGATCTCCCAACATCAGAGTCAATTCCGAGCAATTAGCTAGCATTTTATTGCAAGGAATTAGCTATGTTTTTTTTGACAAAATGGGGTTGCATTTTCTAAAAAAAGTGTTCATATTCCTTAAAGTACTGCGACATGAGGTATATACCCAATCGCGCAAACGTTGTGAATTTTTATCATTGTCGAAGCTTTGTTTTACAACGATATTCAAATTGTTTGTTCTGGTGACTCGGTATCGTCGCAATACAGTGCGGCTAAGGCAGGACAGTAAAAAATGACAATAAAAACTAAGGAGAATTTAATATGAAACATTTTATGATGCACGCATTTGCGGTTTTATTATTGTGTAATTATAATTCGGAGCTGAATAGTAGCGGCTATGGTCCGGGACGAGGTCAAGTCGCCCATATGAGCTACACGCCTAGCACTGGCTGGAATCCATATCCTGCTGGTAGACCTGCTGCTCCTCTTCCGTTGTCTGAACGCAATGAAGGGCAATACAGCGTCGGGCCAACAAACCAGAGGACTTTCTACGCAAACGGAGGACGTAGGTATACAGGAGGAGAAGATTTGTATCTAATCGAATTAGTTACGTCAGGATGTAACTGGGATGAGATATCTGTACTGATGGATAGAAGCCCTGGCGCATGCAAAGCTCGCTTTGATAAGTTGAGGCCCGACCAAGCCTATGTCCCAGGTAATTGAAAACCTAGCAGTGCCTTTGCTTCATCACAGTGTTCCTAACGCAAAGCTCTGCGGGATTTTCAAAAGGCGTTTATAGATATGGGTTGCTACTAACGAGGAAATGGATTAGGCCCAGTGAACGTAATTGAACGTCTTTAAATTTTTAATCATAAGCTGATACACCGGGCGCCGTAATATACCTGTTGCAAAAGCCCTTTTGAGCCGTTGATTCCTGCCGTGTTGACGCAGCTTTCGCAACAGGTCTAGTGTAATAAGGGACGGACAGTGAAAAAAATGACAATAAAAACTAATGAGGATAAAACATGAAACACTTTTTAATGCATGCATTTGCGGTTTTATTATTGTGTAACTATAATTCGGAACTGAATAGTAGTGGCAATGGTGATCAGGGACAATACGAAGTCTACATTGTGAGCGGGAACTCGGGCTGGGGAGATCCTGTTTTTCCATATCCACAAATATACATTCCTGTACCACAGTTCACATACTGTTCTGCCATGCAAACACACTTTCATAGTAGAGCGCGAGGCGACAGTATGCAGAATGCTGTGCAGGAAGAAGACTTGCATTTGATGGCATTTTCGCTAGAAGAAGACTTGCGTTTGATGGAATTAGTAAACATATACGGAATTGAGAATTGGTATGAGATATCTAGGCAGATGAACAACAGAAGCGCTATAGCATGCGTAGGCCGCTACTCTTATATTTTGAAGCGCCTAAGGTCTATTGACCAACCATAGCCTATTGACCAAGAGCGTCTGTTCATACTAATGGGTGACTTTGGACAAAATATTCCATTTTGACGACGTTCTTCCCTAACCATACAGAAACAGAAGTGATAGCTGCTTGTGTTAAGACTAAGCCTGAATTATTCCGAGTCAAGGTACCTTTTTCTTACAGGAGCATGGGAGGTTAGGCTCAAGTAAACATATCTGGGCTCTAGTGAACACATATGGGCTCTAGTGAACGTATCTATTTTCTTTAATTACATCCTACATAAAAACAATTTGAATCTCGTTACATTGCAAGACTTAAACGAAAACAAAAGTTCAAATTGTTTTTATGATGAGTATCCGGGGGGCCAAAAATAAACGGCTTAAATTTCGTTGTATTACAAGGCTTAAGCAAGTATACAAACGAGTCGCATTATTTTTTTAATAAAATAGATGCAAATACAAGCGAGCTCTATTGCAACAAACACTGTCATCATTAGCAAGTGACTTTATGCCAGCTAACGCGACTTCATTATCCTTATGCCAAAAATAAGCGTTCAATAAATTCAACGCAACTTCTTTATTATTTGGATGACGTTGATGCAATAATTCAAGTGATTCTATTATTTGGGCAGGAGATAGTTTATAACCCCCCAACCAAGCATATTCATACAAACGACCAAAATCGTGAAACATGCTTAGCGTTAAATCAATCTCACTCCTTGGCCCCTCCGTACGAGCTGGTACTAGCCCCTTCGCAAGACTTGCCTCTTTTAGCAGGGCGTGAACTTCCCCTGTTAGTGGAGTTTTATTAGCATGTGGAGTTATCTTAATAAACGGAATCCCTTTGACTGAGACGCGCTTAATCTGCGGGATTGGATTTATTGATGAAAGTGTTTCCGCTGATAAAATTTTTTTAGGGAATCGAATATTGTCAGAAGAGAATACATCCTCTAGCGGAATATTTCCAGAAGAGTGAACGTCATCGGTTGACGGAATATTTTCAGTCGGAGTATTTTCAGAATAAGGAACGTCCTCGATAAATGTATCACTACATAATTTAGGTCTCCCTGCGCCGATCATAGAACACGAAGCAATCGTATAAAACATGCACACCAAAGAAAAGCCGAACATATTACATCTCATACTACAGAGTATCCACTTATATTATAATAGCAACATTTGGCAATAATATCAATATATACCGAATATTCATAATAAATAGTCCGAGATTATTTGAAACGCAAGATTCCAACAAGATTCCAATTGTTTCTTATGTGGACCCACGACCGACCGTGACAAGAAAATTCCGACCGTGACAAAAAAATTCAAATTGTTTTTATGGAAATGTTTAGATCGATTTGACATGGATTCGGATTCTTTTGTATCATGCAATAAGTGACGTGCTTTTTTTGGGCAACCCCCTATGACAATATCATCGTTTCGTTCTTTCTGCTCGGCTGTGTGCTGTGCAATTTGTTTGTTTTTTTCCGCTTGCGGGAAAAAGGAGCCCCCTCTGGTAGTCCTGACTACGGGGACAAATCCTCCGTTTTCTTTTGTTGACCAACATGGCAATTTATCTGGGTTTGACATTGGTTTGATCCAGCTCATTTCAGAGACAATCGGCCGCCAAATCGACCTAAAGACTGTCCCATTTGACGACTTGATCAAAAAAGTTCAGGCCAAAGAGGGCGACATCGCAATCGCCGCGATCTCTATAACTGAGGACAGGAAGCGCCTGGTTGACTTCTCTGCTCCGTATCACGAGGGCGGTTTTGCTCTCATCATGTTGGAAACCACATCGAGCGACCTAAAGGACCTGAGCGACAAGTCTCTTGGCGTTGGGGAAGGCACATGGCAAGAAGGAGCTGTGAAGGCGTCGTTGATCAACATTCCGAACTTGCTTGTCCGGAGCGTCGGCCCAATAAAAATGGACGACATCGTGGCGAAAATACGTTCGGGCGAATGGGCAGCGTATGTGCTGGATGCCGATTCGGCAAAGCACGTTGTTGACAGGACTCAAGGCCTGAAGCTGGTTCCTCTGGATATTGGCGTGCTTGGCATGGGTATCGTGACGGGCAAAGGTTCGCACCATACGCAGCTGGTGGCTGATGCAATGGTGAAGAGGAATGACGACATTGTCGCCTTAAAAGGAAAGTGGTTCTCTGCGGCGTCTAATTAGGAAAACTGGATAGGGGACTAGTTCTTTAGAACAAGGCTAACACAAAAAAAGGGGAGAGTTTAGGCTCTCTCTTTTTTTTTATCGCGATTTTTAAAATCTATTTTTACTAGACCAAATAACAAAAATAGTTAGCAGCAAAGGCTATGATAGATTTTTTGTTTTCCTTATCCTAACATACAGAGCCCCCGCCCCTCCGTCATCCCTGGGCGCCTCCGCATATCCACTCACGAACTCCGAGAATTGCTGCAACAAAATAGGCACCGTTTGCTTTAACACGCCGCTCTTTCCCGTAATGATTTTGACCCAACTTTTCGAATGAAGCTGGCTGACATACAAAAACCGCCGCAACGCGTTTGCTGCGTCCACCTGCGTAAAGCCATGCAGATCAATGTGCCCTTCAGGGACTATCCTTTTCTTTTGCTTCCGTTGTTGCAAATGCTCCAGGCCAAAGCAACTGCCGTCCAGGTGCGGGGCGTGCTCAGCAAGGAGCGTATCCACAGAAATACGGAGATTCGCGCGCGCCGGCGTCATTTTGACGGGCACAGTATCATGCTTGATGCGTGTGGCCTTCTCCGTTACGTGAGCCCAGACATCACGATCGTCATTCCCCCCAGCAGCACCGTCCTTGCTCATTATAGTCGCACCCTTCGTGCACCGCCTCCGCTTCCGCCACGTGCACTTCCGCTGCGTGCCCTGCTTTGATGGCTGTTGCTGCTTTTGTCGTCATACGGATTCCCCTGCTGACGCCAGCGCAAACGTACAGGCCCAGATATGCGAAACGTTTGCTTGAGTTGGTTTTCCAAGAATTGACGATAGCTGCGAGGAACGTCATCCATCTTCGTCCCGAATATCACGAACTCCGGCGGCCTTGTTCCTGTTTGCGTTATGTATTTCAGCTTGGAGCGGCGCATAGCGCTAGCAGGCGGTGGCGTCTGAGCAACCAGCTCCCGCAACCACTTATTCAGCTTCGCCGTGGGCAATCTCGTGTTCCATGCTAAGTGCGTAAGTTCGACGGCATGCAGCAATTCCCTTAGCCCGCTATTGTTTTTGGCTGAAATAGACACAACAGGCGTAAACTTCAAGTTACAATACTGCAGCGATTCGTCAATTCTCACGCGCAATAATTTTTTGTTGAGCACCAAATCCCACTTATTTAATGCAATGACCACGCAGCGTCCTTCCTGCATGGCTTTGGATGCCAACAACAAATCCTGCTGGACAAATTCATTGTAATCAGTATTTTCCACTTCGGGGGCATCAATCACCAACACGCACACGTGCGCAAAGTTTATTGAATCCACCGCATGACTTACGCTGATTTTCTCAAGGTAATCTGTAATTTTGGCGCGTCGGCGGATTCCTGCGGTGTCGGAGAGCAAAAATTTGCGCCCGTCGTGCTCCCAGTCAAATTCTATGGTGTCGCGGGTTACGCCAGGGATGTCCGCGACGATTTGTACGTTTTTTTGCATCAATGCGTTGACTAGCGTGGACTTGCCTACGTTTGGGCGCCCAATGATGGACAGGCGGAGGGTATCATCTTCATCCGAGGTGGTTGAGCCACCCGAAGTAGCTGAGCGCGCTGAACGGGATGAGTCAGTAGAAGCCGTGGCTGAGTCAGCAGTTTCAAAAAATTCGCAGTCATCTTCATCCAAAGATTCCGCGCTAACGGCGGATGTTGCAGGAATTTCTTCTTCCTCCGTTTGAAGCGCAGTATTCGCAGCCGCAGTCAACGTTTCATCTATAACGTGCACTAGATCACTAATGCCAGTGTTGTGCTCTGCTGACACAAACACCGGATCCAGCCCGAGAGAATACGCCGCCTGCGCTCCGTTTTTGAGCAAATCGCACTTGTTTACGACCAAAACCACTGGCTTGCTGAGCTTTCTCACACTGCTAAACATCTGCGCAGGCACGACATCCCCCCCCAGCACGAACAAAATCAAAGCCGCGTCTTTGGCGCTCTTAATGGTTTGCTCGCAAAGCAGCTCGCTGAGGTCGCGCACGCGACCGCTCGGCTCCTGGGCCGCCGCCAAGTCCTCCACCCCGGGCGTGTCAACCAGCGTTGCACTTCCGCTGGGCAACTGGATGACTCGCTCGTGGCAATCGCGCGTGACCCCTGGGCGGTCGAACACAATCGCGGCTCTTTTTCTTATGAGGCGGTTAAATAGCGCCGACTTCCCTACATTTGGAAGTCCCAATATGACGATTTTACCCAATAGCATATAAAATGCCCTGGTTTGACATTACATAAAGCGTCTTTTCCACAATAACTGCAGTTGCGGGCGTTCTTATTGCGGTGCTAATCTTCCGGACAATATGTCCGTCGCTCGCATCATAAAAAACGACATCCCCATACTCCGTTACAAAGAGCACCGTCCCCCCGGCAATCAGCGGAGATGTCCAGGATACAGGATCCCTCATTGCGTCGCTATTGCTCGGCAACACGGCTCTCCAACGAACTTTCCCCGTCCTTTTATGGATGCAGTACACACATGCGGTTTCGTCCGTCACATACACCCACTCGCCTATAACCGCGGGCGTGTGCATCCCCGAAAACGTGGCACTCCACACGCGATCCCCAGAGGTGACGTAGTTGGCGGAAAGGCGCCCACCATGCCCCAAAGTGAACACCATCCCGTCGCTCACGACTTGGGATGCGTACACGTGCAGCAGGTTGCCCACTATATCGTCCTGAAACTGCGATGTCATGTAGTCGAACCACACTTCTGCGCCTGTATTTATATCATAGGCGCGGTACTCGCCTGTCGAATACGCAGCAAACACCAGATCCTCGCTGTATGTCGGAGACGCATTTCCTAAAAACACCATATCCTCCGGGCATTCGTACTTTTCCCACATGGTGTTTAGTTCTGAATCCAGGGCGAATAATGCATTTGTACTGCTTTGGATTAATATTATTTTGTTCACAATAGTTGGAGACGAGCGCAAAGAACAGGATAAGTTCACTTTTTTCTTTACTTCGCCGTTCTTCCCATCCAAAAGAAGAACATCTCCAGATGCAAGTGTTACGACAATGTCGCCTTCGAAAGAGACTGCTATCCCTCCAATTTTGGCGACGTCCTCCACTTTTCGCGCAACATCAACGCTCCACAATATTTTGTGTGTCGACGCATCCACAGCAAACACTCGCCCGCACACTGTGCCGCCAAACACGACATTGTTGTATACGACAATATTGGACAACAGCCGCTCTTTGTCGGATGAATCTTTTCCAACGAGGATGCTCCAGCGAGACTTTGCACCGTTTACGTCAAAGCATTGGTTTGATGCGGCATGTGTGCACGACGCATGCGCCTGCGTGCAGTCCTTGCTGACAGAGCACTCGGGCAAGGTCATGGGGCGCTGCTTTGTCTCATGGTGTGGCTCAAGTTCTGCACCCGACAGAATCAAAGATTCGCGCACCCCAGGTAACTTCACCTTTGATGCGCAACCACACAAAAGACTTAACCCCACTAACGATAAGCAATAAAACTTTCCGTTTATACTCATGTATACATTCCAAACAAAAGCCTTGACCCACAACAAATTGTTGTTATGTGGACCCGGCATAGACACTTCAACCTACGCGCGATGGTACCACATTTGTTTACAACACAGCAAAACAAACCAGACTTTAATAGACGAGTCTATTAGTAGACTGGGGCCATTTCGAATCTATGCGATTGCAATGACGTAGTCCCCACTGCGCTATTATCGGTTCTGAAAGGAATGACAGGCTCAACTGCATCTTCACTATCACCTGCTGTACTTGTAACTGCACCATCAGCTGCTGCACCCGTACTTGCACCGTCAGCTGCTGCACCTGCACTTGCACCATCAGCTGCTGCACCAGCACCGTCACTTGCAGTACTGACATGCGCCGGGGATTGTGCCTTGGTCAATAACGCCAATTCATTCGCGCTTAGGGTTTCTGCTGTGCGCACTCCCATTGCTTTCTTTTCTGCATCAAACACATACATCTTCGCTGGATTCGCATCCGGCTCTAAAGTTATGTTGACCCAGACAGGATTTTTTTTAGATCCGTATCCAACGGACACGAATTTTTTCCCAGAAAGTATTCTTGTTGCTGCAAAAAAATCGTCTAATGTTTCTATTTCCATTAATTGACCGTCACCTCTTAAAGCCCAAATGACCCCACCAGATGAACCAGAAAACGGTGACATATAGTCATACTTAGCATATACACCCTTTTTTTGGCCAAAGTATTCACCGTCACGATAAAGAAATGCAGTATTCTGCCAATAAACAAGCTTGAATTTATCATAACCTGAAACTTCTTTAGTCTGCACTTTTAATGTTTTATATTGAGGCACTCCCCTTTTGTTACGACGAATCACTACCACTTCTACATATTCGCCTGACATGAGGTGCTCAATTGTTACCAAGGAGGGTCCAACAAGTTTACCATTGACTGAAACAACTACATCTCCAGACATCAGTGTGTTCTTCGCTTTTTTAGGCTTTTCCGAGAAACTTAGACGTTCAACCTGCAGGATTTTGCCAGAGCTATCAGAAAAGTTATCCATATACGTGGATGCGTATCCGTTTGGTACCAATCCGCGTATGACCAAATCCTGAACTTGGGCGTGTTGTAATTTAAACCCAAATGAATGTCTACGCAGCCAATCGCCACGTTGTAATGCAC
>JAISXM010000009.1 GCA_031270515.1 Holosporales bacterium
TCGGGGTCTTGTTCCGCAATGGAAGACTTCAGCCCATTTATCTGCGCAATACAATCCTTACATTTTTCACGGATGTCGTCGTCGCCAGCTTCTGCATATGCACCGGCATAGATTTTGCGTACCCAGACGTCAACGCCGTCATTCCTCACTATATCACTTAGCGAAACGCAGCAATGATCTGTTTTGTACGATGCTGTGGCTATTTCCACTGCTACATCCTGTGGCAATCGTCGCTCCTCGCGAATACACTGCACTACTTTGGGAGCTAATTTAGACAACTTCTGTTTGAACCATTCAAACATACACGACTGGACCATCTTTCTTAATGTAAGAATACTTTCACAATTCTTAATTTCGTAACCGTTCTTTATATTGCGTTCGTGCATATATCTCTCTATCCCGAACCAGCTCTGACCATTCGTCAGCATCGCACTAAATATATTACTAGCCAGAAGCTTTACTTTATGAATAGGATATTGGTTGCACAAGAACAGGTCTAGCTTGTCCAAGAACAGATCTAGGTTGGCTTTAACAGACGGAGATAGCTGTCGAACAGCCACATTTCCGAAGACAATAGGACATTCGAAATATAAACAATATTCGTCATTATCTGCAGGAATGCAACCGATGGATAGACTTGGAGCACATCTGTCAAGCAAACCGCTTATGTACGGCTGCATATCTACTGTGGTCGCGTTTAAATTTGTATTCAAGCTCGTCAGTATTCCGACAATTAACCATTTGATATTTTTGTTGTATATCATGCATACCTCTTTGCTTATAGTATCGCCCTCTACTACAATGATAGCGAGTAATAATACACGATATCAATTGTTTTTTTATTTAGTATATCTTCCTGCTGCGAAAGCTGCTTCAGCGCTGCAGGAATCAACGGCTCAAAATGGCTTTCGTAACAGGTTTATTATGCCGACTGCGAAAGCTGCTTCAGCTCCGCAGGAATTCGCGGCCTCCAACGGCTTTCGCGACAGACATATTTCATGGGAGCGCGCCCTCCGAGCATAATTCAGGTGTCAATAATTCAGGTGTCATTTGTAAATACTTATCACCTATATGCTTCCATGCGTGCAGCCACGCCTGATTTATTGCTGATTCCGGAATATATATACAGAGATGACGATCTCTCTTCTGCTGATGTGCATACGTCAAATCTGGCGGAAGTGTTGTCGGCAATACGTCTAGCGACGTATCACCCCATGACAGCTGCACAGCACTGTGTATATCGTCCGGTGCCACTCCTGGCATCAATGAGCACAACGCTAGCTCAAATTCATCACACCATTCCGCTTGCCATCCAGGCCGCCATGTCGATGGCACATTAGGCCATTCTTGTTGCGATAGTTGCGGACATTCCTCCAATAAGAACGCTTTCCATACTACCTCACATGCTTCGTGCGGCATCTCTCTTCCATATACACTGCCAACGTGGATATCACGAGGGAGGAATACGTGTAAAGACTTGCTGTATTTTGCAGCATATAAAGACTTCAGAGCATTTATCTGCGCAATACAATCCTTACATTTTTCACGTATGTCGTCGTCGCTAGCTTCAGCTTCTGCATCGGCATAGATTTTGTGTACCCAGACGTCAATGTCGTCATCCCTATTTTCTTGCAGAACGTAGCAATGATCTATTTTGTATAATGCTGTGGCTATTTCCATTGCTTTTTTAGGTGGCAATCGTCGTCCCTCGCGAATACACTGCACTACTTCGGGAGCGAAGTAAGACGAATGAAGTTTAAAGTTTTTGAATTCTGGATCAGTGAAGAATACTTGTAAATGACCTTGCGTTTGTTCAGAAATGGAAGACTTCAGAGTATTTATCTGTTCAATACAATTCTTACATTTTTCAAGTATGTCGTCGTCGCCTGCTTCTGCCTTGGCATAGATTTCGTGTACCCAGACGCTCGCGTCGTCATTCCTATCGTTTTGCAGAACGCAGCAATGATTTGTTTTGTATGATGTTAGGGCTATATTCTTTGCTGTGTCAGGTGACAATAGTCGTCCCTCGCGAATACACTGCACTACTTGGGGGGCGAAGAGAGACAATACCCGTTTGAACCATTCGGACATACACAATTGGACGTGATTTCTTAATATAAGAATACTGTTGCGATACTCACGTTTGTAATTGTGCTTTACATTGCGTTCGTGCATATATCTATCTATCCCGAACCAGCTCTGATCCTTTTTTAGCATAGCATAAAATATATCACTCGCCAGAAGTCCTACTTCATGATTGGGCAATTTGTCGTGCAAAAACAGGTCTAGATTAGCTTTGACCGACGAAGGGAGTAGCTGAACAGCCGCGTTTCCGAATATAATAGGACAGTTTAAATATAAACAATCTTCGTTATAAATTGTGGGAAAATCATAGGGTTTCCTAAATTGATCAATTCTGTCAAGCAAACCGTATACGTACGGCAGCATATCTTTTAAGGACGCGTTTAAATTTGTATTCAAGCTCATCAGTACTCCGATAATTAACCATTTTATATTTCTATTGTGCATTATATACATTTCTTTGCCTGAAGTACTATTCCTTATTACAATGATAGCCAATAATAAGACGCGAAGCCAATCGGTTTTTATTTAGTGTATTGCGCCTACTACGAAAGCTGCTTCAACCTCTCCAAACATCGTTGCCACACAAGGCTTTTCTCCTTCTAAAAACTCCGCTCCCTCCTCCCAAAAAGCACAAACCTTGTCCCAACGTTGGAAATCGGTTGGATTGTTACAGGAAAAACGCTATAAATGCAAATATGAGACTGAAGTAAAATCGCTCGATACACAAGAGGACAAGCAGTTGAACAAGCATAATACCACGGGCCCTTCTGCGGCGCGGCCTCGTCCGGAGCTGCTCCAAGTTGCAGAAGCCGTAGCCAGGGAAAAAAATATAGACCGAGAAGAGTCCATTGTCGCAATGGAGAGCGCGATTCAGCGCGCAGCGAAAGCCAAGTACGGCATTGAGCACGATATCCGCGCCACCATAGACAGAGACACGGGGGAGATCGTTATCTCGCGCGTCGTCACAGTCGTTGATGACGTCGAAAACCCAATGTGCGAAATCTCGCTGGAAGATGCGCGCCTGAAGGAGCCGGACGCAGAGGTCGGGTTCGAATTCACAGAGATATTGCCTCCGCTCGCATTCGGACGAAGCGCCGCGCAAGGGTCTCGCCAAGTTATCATCCAAAAGATACGCGAGGCAGAACGAGTGCGGCAGTTCGATGAATTCTTAGAGCGCAAGGGCGAAATAGTAAATGGCACAGTAAAGCACGTCGATCGCAATCAAATAATCGTCGACATTGGAAGTACAGAAGGAGTTATCCACTCTGATAATAATATTCCAAGGCAAGTGTTTAACGTAGGCGAGCGAGTCAAGGCGTTGCTTGTGGATATTCGGCCGGAGTCGCATGGCCCAATGCTTATATTGTCTAGGACTCACAACGACTTCATTACAAAATTATTCGAGCAAGACGTCACCGAAATATACGACGGCCTAATCAAAGTAATGGCGATCGCGCGTGACCCTGGGAGCCGCGCCAAAATGGCGGTTTATTCGCCTGACAACAGGGTCGACCCAGTCGGGTCTTGTGTTGGCGTGCGCGGAAGTCGCGTGCAGTCCATCATCTCCGAGATTCAGGGGGAGAAGATCGATATCGTGCTGTGGTCATCAGATCCGGCTACGTATGTGATGAACGCCCTTTCGCTCCAGGATATAAAGCGTGTTGTCATCGACGAGGATGAAGATACAATAGATGTCGTGGTCGCAGACGAATTTCTTAGCCAGGCGATTGGTCGTCGTGGACAAAATGTCCGACTCGCGTCACAATTGACAGGTTGGAAGATAATGGTAGTGGCGGAAAGCGAAGACACATCCAGGCGGGCAATAGAGCGGGCATCTCGGATCAAGACGTTGATCGATAGCTTAGGAATAGACGAAATGTTGGCGCAGTTGCTTGTGTCGGAGGGGTTCATATCTGTGGATGATATTGCTCAGGCAGACGTAAGCGACTTTACATCAATTGAAGGGTTCCAAGAAGACTCGGCGCGTGATTTATGCCAAAAAGCAATTGCTTTTGTTGAAGAACAAGAAAAGAAGTTCTTTGATAAATGTGAAGAATTAGATATTCGCGATGACTTGTTGACGCTGCCAAATTTGGATATTGGTATGTTTAACAAGCTTGTCGACAGTGGCATAAGGACGCGTGACGACGTTGCCGATTTGTCTACGGACGAATTGTTAGATATTCTGGGAGAGGAAGCACTTCCACGTAGTAAAGCTGATGCAGTTATATTGGATGCACGAAAAGAGTGGTTTGACGAAGAGAATGAACAATAGTTGGCACAATAATTTGAACAATAATTGTTTGGCCTGTATGCCTTCTCATGAAAGCAAGCTGCGTACTTTTGTACGTGAGTGGCGTCCCACAGAGGTTCAAAGGACTTTCGCAGTGAACCGTAAGTGGCATCCGACAAAGATCATGCAGGCAGTATCTAAGATTTGCGACTGAGTATTACCAGGAAAAGAAGGGCCGTTAAGTTTATATGTCAGATAACAGTAGAAGTAGACCGGAAAGGAGATCATCATCTGCGCCACATCGCGATGGTCACGGAGGAAGCGTCACCGTAGAGGTCCGCAGAAAGAAAGGGAGCTTACTCGATCGCAAGAAAGCACTACAAGAACAAGGAGGCAAGCTCGGTGAGGGCGCGCGTGATCCTGAATTGCCGGGGAGCTTGAGCTCCGCAGAGGTGACTACCCGCATTGAGGCGCTGCGTCAGGCATCGAGGCAGGACGCTCCAGTTAAGAGAATTCCGGATAGAGTGCGAACGCAGGCCGCAAAGTCTGAGGACGGGGCGCCGCATGGGGACGACGCAACCGAGCCGCATGGGGGTGGTGACGCAACAGATGCGCATGGCGGGATTGATACGCATGGTGGTACAGATGCGTATGGTGGTGTTGCTCAATCACACGAAGACGGCGTGGTGGACGCGGCGAGTGGCGGAAGTGGTCGCGTAGCCAAGAAAGCATCAACTAAAAGAGCGAAAAACGCATTAGCGGAAGATCACGCTGACAGAGGCGCGCCGGCTGATATGGCTGGATACGCAGCAGGTGAGCTGGGTGAGCTGGCTGAGCTGGGTGAGCCAAGGGGGGCGGCGCCCGCGGGCGATTCTCCGCAAGCGCAGGCGTCCTCAGAGTCGACGGGCAACGCGCGTCTTAATTCAACCGATCAAGCAGGCCGAGCCCATGTGGACGAAGCGGATCGTTCTGCGCCAGAGCATTCTTCTGAACGTGGCGGATATTCGTCTCGCTATGACAGAAATATGAGAACGGAACATTTTTCTGAACGTGGTGAAGATTCGTCTCGGTATGACAGAAATATAAAAAGAGATGCTTCGCATGGTGAGGGGGATGCGCGAGGTTACAGTCGAGGCGGCAGAGATGCTTCGCGGAGTTATAGTCGAGACGGCGGAGGCGCCTCAGGCGCGTCGGATCGCGGCGGAACGTATAGCAGAGGTGCTTCAGGTGGCGATGGCAGAGGCTATGCCGATCGCGGTGGCTCGCGAAGTTACGGCGGAGGCGCTTCAGGCGGCGGTGGGTCGCGAGATTACAATAGAGGAGCTTCTGATCACGGTGGTGCTGGTGGCGATGGCAGAGGTTATGCCGATCGCGGTGGCTCGCGAAGTTACGGAGGAGGCGCTTCAGGCAGCGGTGGATCCCGGGATTACAATAGAGGTGCTTCGGATCGCGGTGGTGCTGGTGGCGATGGCAGAGGCTATTCAGATCGTGGTGGCTCGCGAAGTTATGGCGGTGGTGCTGGTGGCGATGGCAGAGGCTATGCAGATCGCGGAGGCTCGCGAGGATACGGTGGAGGAGCCTCAGGCTCAGGAGCCTCAGGCTCAGGCTCAGGCTCAGGCTCCTCAGGCTATTCGGATCGCTCCCGAGACGGCAGGGACCGCAACGACGGCCCGCGCCAAGGTTATCGTCCCGGCGCAGGCGACCAATCAGCCCCCAAGGACGAACGCATCGTTCCTGTCATTTTGCGGGCGGCAAGCTACGGCCCCAGCGCCAGGCAGCAAGCAAAAGAGCGAGACGCCAGGGACAGCCAGGCCGCAGAACTCGCGCGCCGGAAGGAATCCGAGGGATCGTCCGCGTCTTCTGGGCGCCCGCCTCGGCGTCCGGAACGTCCGCGCTCCCCATTGCCATATGAGTCGAGTGTCGTTGCAAACCCAGACGCGCCCAGAGTCGAGCGCCCAACAAAGCGGCGTGGAACAAGCGATACCGAATCGTCTGATCGCAAAAATGCACGCAAGTCAACGCTGGAAATTCCGAAGAGGTTGTCTCGGCATGTGCTAACGCGCGTCATGGATGATGAGGAGGAAACGCGCGTTCGTTCTGTCGCATCTTATCGACGAGCCCAAAAGAAGCGCTTCGGCCCCAAAACTGAGCCAACGAAGGTGGTCCGAGACGTTGTGATTCCTGATACAATCACGGTGAGCGACCTGTCCAACCGTATGGCCGTCAGCAGCGCGTTGGTGATCAAGTCATTGATGAAGCTTGGGACGTTAGCCTCAATCAACCAGGTGATCGACGGAGACACAGCAGAGCTAATTTGCGTAGAGTTTGGACATCGTCCTAAGCGTACATCAATTGACGACATCGAAATCGGATTAAGGCGAGTGGCAAGCGAGCCCGACAACCTGCAGGTGCGTCCGCCCGTAATCACGGTCATGGGGCACGTCGACCATGGAAAGACGTCCCTGCTGGATGCGCTGCGCCGGACAAACGTTACCGCAACGGAGTTTGGCGGCATTACTCAAAAGATTGGGGCATATCAAATCGTTACTCCATATTCCGATGGCAAAATTACCTTCTTTGACACCCCAGGGCACGCGGCCTTCAGTGAAATGCGCGCTCGAGGAGCAAATGTTACAGACATCGTCGTGTTAGTAGTCGCGGCGGATGACGGCATTAACGCACAGACGCTTGAGGCGATTTCGCACGCCAAGGCTGCGCATGCGCCAATCATCGTGGCAATAAATAAAATAGATAAGCCTAATGCGGATCCACAAAAAGTAAAGAATGAATTGTTGAACCATGACGTCGTGCTTGAAGACTTTGGTGGCGACATTATGTCCGTTGAAATATCCGCAAAGTTAGGAACGAATTTAGATAAACTCATCGAAACCATATCGCTCCAGTCCGAGCTGCTTGAGCTAAGGGCTGACCCATCTGGCCTTGCAGAGGGAACCATCGTGGAGGCGTCCATAGAGCGAGGACGTGGAATTGTCGCCACAGTATTGATACAACAAGGTACCCTGCGTTGTGGGGATATATTTGTCGCGGGGGCGGAATTTGGACGCGTAAAAGTCATGCAGAATCACTTGGGGCAGCAAGTCACAGAAGCTGGGCCGTCGTGTCCAGTCGAGGTGCTCGGGTTTAACGGATCGCCTATGGCTGGGGACGAATTTTTGGTTGTCGATTCCGAGCAAAAAGCCCGTGAAGTCGCAGACCACCGCCGCCAGGTGCGCAGGGAAAAGGAAGCCTTGGCAATGAACAAGAACTCAATCGAGAGCATGATGAGCCAGATTGCGTCCGGAGAGAAGAAAACGCTAAACATCATTATTAAAGCAGACACACAAGGGTCGCTTGAGGCAATTGAGTCAAATATAAGCAAGTTGTCCGTAAGCGGCGTTTCTTCGCAGGTTGTGCATGGTGCCATTGGGGACATCAACGAAACGGATGTCATGTTGGCGAAAACATCCAACGCGTGCATTATTGGGTTTTGTGTAAAGGCGACTCCGCAAGCGAGGTTGTTAGCAAGTAAAACGGATATAGTGATTAGTTATTTCACTATTATCTACGAAATTTTAGAGAAAATAAACAATATGTTGAAGGGGCAACTCGCGCCTACGCTGGAGGAGCGCGTGCTTGGGCGAGCGGATTTGCGCGTCGTGTTTACGAAGGGCAAGTACATCAAGATTGCGGGATGTTATGTGCTGAGCGGGCTGATTCGTCGCTCGAACTCGCAGATAAGGGTGCTGCGAGGGAATGATGTGGTGTTCACGGGCAAGATCGACACAATGAAGCATGAGAAGGACGATATTAAAGACGCGAAAGAAGGGCACGAGTGCGGGATCATCTTGGATGGATTTAACGATATCGAAAAGGGCGATATTCTGGAGTGCTTTGAAATCGTGGAGGTTCGCGAGTCGTAGACGGGGGGCAGGTTGCGGGAAGCGAGGAGCGGGGGCAGCAGGAGCAGGAAGCGAGGCGCGGCAGGGAGCAGCAGCAGGGACTCTGTGTGCAGGGAGATCGCAGGCCGCCGCCCGCAGGGGCAAGGGCAGGGGGGCATTGTGAGTTTTTAGAACTGCAGTGCCGCGAAAAAACTAGCTTTTCATCGATAAGGTTTTTGCCCATGGGACAGCGACAAGATTTTTGCCCCATGGGTATCGCGATAAGGTTTTTGCCCATGGGTATCGCGACAATCTTTTTGTGTTTGTGTCTGAAATCACACAACCTGCTTCGATCGCCTTCGTTGCTTCTGCTTCGCTCTCATTTTGAGTCTGGCGCGTTCTCCGTAGAAGTCGCCCTCCACAACGGATTCATCGCTTATGACAACAGGAACATATTGATTCGGGTCACGCAACATATAACCCCGCCCCCAAATTGTTTCAATATAGCCATCTTGTTGGGTCAATGTATAAAGTTTTCTGCGCAATTTACATATAAACACGTCAACAATTTTTACTTCAGGCTCATCCATCCCCCCGTATAAATGGTTCAAGAACGCCTCCTTCGTCAACGCCGACCCCTTGCGAACGGCCAGCAGCTCCAATATAGAGTACTCCTTCCCGGTAAGAGGCAAGATCCGGCCGTTAACAGACGCAATCCGGGTTTGAAGGTTTATTTCCAATACTCCAACCTTTATAACAGATTCGGAATAGCCGTTGGTTCGTCGAATGATTGCATTTATGCGAGCAAGTAATTCCTCTCTACTATATGGCTTTGTTAAGTAGTCGTCAGCCCCTGTGCTCAAGCCTTTTACTTTATTCGCGGTATCATCCACCCCGGACAAAATCAATATAGGGGTATTTACGCGCGAGGCACGCAAGCGCCGCATCACCTCAAAGCCGTCGACGTCTGGAAGCATCAAATCCAAGATAATGGCGTCGTATTCGTATAGGCGCCCCACTTCAATCCCGTCTTCGCCAGTATCAGACACATCGCAAATGAACCCTTCCAATTGAAGTATTTTCTGCACACTTTGGGCAGTAACAAAGTCATCCTCTACAAATAAAATGCGCATCCTATAGCCTTGTCCATTCCCCCATACCTAAATGCTAACAAAAAAAATAGGAAATGCGAATAAGATATGCTGCATATTAAAAAATAATAATGACGATGTTTTACCTGTAATATTTTGTATATTTGATATTCATGCGTGTTTGTGGGAGCGCTCCGTATATTTTGTGGCGGATTTATTTAGTAAATTCGCGCCTTCACTTATTGTGTGTAGTACTCGCTCAAGATTGTGTTTGGATGCTTACTCAAGAAAGATAAACAACCAGCCCATCGCTGTCTGACGTAAGCCGCGCTTGGCAACACAGGCGGGTCGACTCGGGCAAATTAAGCTCATCTAGCATGTCGGCTTCGGATTCGCCGGCAACATCAAGCTTGTCTGCGGCATTAACTACGACTTTGCAACCGCCGCAGACACCCGCCCCTCCACACGGCAGGATGAGCGGCACACCACTTCGCTCGATCACGTCCATCAGCCTTTCGCCAACATTGCCTTCCACAATTATTTCTTTCTGATTTTTTGATATTAATGTAATTTTCATAGTCTCTCTCGTTTATTTAATATGCCAATTTGGGGTATATACCGGGCCCCCGTGAGGGTACCAATCCAAACCCAGTCGGATACATCCCGAAAGGGGAGGGCGCAACTGCCGTTCGTACAGCGATTCTGCCAAACGAAGTCCTGCAATGCAACTTGTTTAAAATGATGCTGGGGCCCTAAACCGATACGGGGCCCCCAGAATAAGAACCTGTCTTCAAGAAAATTTTGACTTGTATTTTTTGCGTCGTTTCTATGCTCGTCGGGTTCCCATTCAACTAGTTGAATGGGGTCCCTCGCTGGGTTCCCATTCAACTAGTTGAATAGGGTCCCTTGATTGAGCAGTACGTTTAGTACAGCTCTGCGCCTGTGCTTCGAGACTCCTGGAAAATACTGACGTCAAAATTCCTTGCAGACAGGTTCTAAAATGCTGATATTGTAAAAACATAGCTCAAATTGCAATATGCCGCGCAAAAAAAATCATGCATACGATCTGAATCGTCCTCACACAAAGGTTGCATCCCCTTCACGTTTTTTAGTACAGTGTAGGGCTGAGCGTCATCACAGATCGCTTCGCGTTCAATGGTTATTCATGGATTCAATTTAGGCAAAACTGATGGTTTCGTGTCTGAGGTAGGTATCTGTGTCTCTAATATCATTGATATATTTGGCTGAAAGTACAAGAACGCAAAATACAAAAGGAGTGAACATGGCAAAAAATGTAATTGAATTTAGTAGTGATTATAACGAAGGCGCACATCCAAGACTGATGCAGCGATTGGTTGAAACGAACATGCTGCAAACGTATGGGTACGGGTTGGATCCCTACTGCGACGAGGCGGCAGACATAATTCGGAATCTATGTGGAAACAAAGATTTAGATGTACATATGATCGTGGGGGGGACGCTCACCAACTTAACAGTGATCGCGGCGTCCTTGCGCCCACATCAGGGAGTCATATCTCCGACGAATGGACATATACACGTTCAGGAAACGGGCTCTATAGAAGCGACGGGACATAAAATTTTGACGATTCCCAGCGTGGACGGAAAGATTACGGCGGCGCAAATTGACGAGTACTGTAAGGACTATTGGAACAACGAAGGCCTTGTGCACGTTGTGCAGCCAAAGCTTGTATACATAACGCAGCCAACAGAGTTTGGGACTTTGTACAAAAAGGCGGAACTGCAGGCCATTCACGATGCATGTAAGCGGAATGATTTGTACCTATATGTGGATGGTGCGCGCTTAGGATATGGGATGGTTGCGGAAGGAAATGATGTCGACCTCCCATTCTTAACGGAGTGTTGTGACGTATTTTATATTGGAGGGGGAAAACAGGGCGCCCTCTTTGGAGAAGCAGTCGTTATAAAGAATAAAGCTATTGCGGAGGATTTTAGGCCAATTTTAAAGCAACGCGGCGGGCTGTTGTCGAAGGGAAGATTGCTGGGAATTCAGTTCTCGGAACTACTTAAGGACGGGCTATATTTTGAGATTGCGCGGCATGCGAATGAAATGGCGGAACTGATTCGAAGTGAATTAAAGAACTTGGGATATGAATTCTTTGTGGAAAATACAACAAATTTGCTTTTCCCAATATTTGATGACCGAACATATGAGAAACTATCTGAGAAATATTCGTTTACGTATTATAAGAAGCTTGATAACGCGCGCAGTGTGATTCGCATTGCAACAAGCTGGGGGACGCAGAAGCACAATGTGCTCGAGCTGGTGAATGATCTGAAGGCGGAACAGTTTGCTCAATATAATAAGGATCGGTGTAAGCTTAAAGCAGAAGACCTCGCCGCTTAATCGATACCCAAACACAAAAATTTATCAGTTCGTCGTTTCGGTGCTCGGGGGGCCCCATTTAACTAGTTGAATGGGAACCCGATGAGCACGACGAACTGATAAACTTATTGTGCGTGGGTCTACTGTTTAACTTTGGCGAAGGTCATCCTATGGTGGGGAGACGGACCAAACTCCACCAACGCCTCAATATGCGCCTTCGTGCCATACCCGGCGTTGGCCGCCCAATTGTACTCGGGAAAATCCCTTCCCAACGACTCCATCAAATTATCCCTGTACACCTTCGCAATAATGGACGCCGCCGCAATGCGGTAACTTTTTGCATCCCCTTTCACAAGGTACGCCCCCGGCATTGCAATTGCGGGAAGGGCATTTCCGTCCACTATATACGACAGAGGGCATCCGAGCTTATTCGTCAAAGCAGCAAGCGCGCGCTCTATCGCAAGAAACGTGGCATTCCGAATATTAACGCGGTCGATCTCTTGCGGAGATGCTTCCCCTATGGCGAAGTGCACGCAATCACTTTGTGTCAAATTTTCGGATAAGCGCTCGCGATGTTTTTTTGACAACGCCTTGGAATCATTCACGTCCGCAAACTTTGCTAAGAACGCAGACTGGTCCGTAATGACCACAGCTCCAGCAACCACTGGGCCAGCAAGGGGCCCGCGTCCGACTTCGTCTACGCCAGCAACGGGCAGGCCGTGCAAGGCGGCGATCTGGTCACCAAATTCGAACGATGGCATTTATCCCTCCAACGTATAATGAACGCAACTCGCAGACCCAAATACAATATATATAGCGCAATTATTGCGTGCAATCATTGCGTGCAATCATTGCGAAATTCGCGCAGACTCGCTATCTGCCGCGGAAACTATATTCATAGGAAGACCATCTTCCCCTAATTTTGTTATTGTAAATGGACACCCAAAAATTTGCACAACTTGTCCATTAAACAACGAATAACTAACATCAAACTCATTATATTCGCCAATTACACTTTTTAACGACGGGATCCCCGTATTTGTTATTGAAAACTGATTGTTGGGATTCAGTACAACCTGTTCGCAGAACGGTGGATTGGTAAATTTAGTCCGACAAATTGTGAACGGGCTTTCGGGACACAGTATCACTTGCTCCCCATACAACGGATTGTCCGCCTCAAGTTGACCCTGTGGGCAACTAGCTCCGCTCTCTAACAAAAAGTTATCCGTCATCTGTTCTTGTGACGCAGATACCGTAATTGATTCTTGTGACGCAGATACCGTAATTGATTCTTGTGAAGCAGATATCGTAATTTGTTCTTGCGACGTGGGTAACGTAATTGATTCTGGTGATGTGGATACCGTAATTGATGCACCCTCTGCAATTAGCGTATCTTTTTCATTCGCCATATAATCCGTGCAATACGCGCTTCCAACAGCCCAAAATAGCAACGAACAAACGCAACCCCCATTTGCAAAATATCCGAATGCGGACATAAAACCTTCCTAATAAAAAACAACTGATTTACTCACATTAGGACATATGATGTTGTGAATAGTCAATGCAACCTATTATTTATACACCATTTACGAAGAGGATATCAGGACGTAGTAACATAGCGCAATCAAAACAAATATATTTTTTCTGCAATAAAGACAAATGTATTTTCCTATAAACAATGTACACCGGGTTCCCATAACAAATAATTTGAAGCTCGTTATCATACAAGACTTGGATGAGTATAAAAATTCAACCTGTTTTTATGGACAGGTATAAAGGGTTCTTATTAAAAATTTTTCATGAGGACTCCGGTGATCAACTCCAGTTTGCAGGTTGACAGGGTTAGAAGTTTTCGCTATATTAAGTACGGTAAGATAATTTTAGATTTGTCCGACTGAATCTTCCAAACGAGATCAGATAGGAGGCGGCCATCTTTGTCGCTTGAAAACTTCCTTGATATGGTCTGACTGAGTGGAAAAAACAGCGTTACAAATAACTAAACATTAATTTTAGGAGAGAGAACACATGCAAATAAATTTCATAAAAGTCGCGCAGTTGCTAGGGCTGATTGCTGCCGTCACGTCAGATCAAGCCACAGCGGCGAAATCGCCACCAAGTAACATTTTAGGGAGAACCTCTCCACAAGAAGCACCTTCTTATCCTTGGTGGGACGATCGTGCCGCGATCTCGCCACAAGTGCAAATTCCTGATGATGTGGTGTATTCCGCCGCGTTGGCGTCACGCTACTTGCCCTATGAGCAGCAAGACGATCGTTGTCCCAATTTCACTGTTGAATATCCTATGGGGTCGAGACAGACTTTCAGAGTAAGTATCGTTCCATTGCGTTGGGCGCATGATAAACCAAAAACCATCTCCCAGGCAGCGGAGCAGGCTTGCTACGACGCTATACCGCAGTATCTCGCTATCAATGAATATAATGTTGAGCGGTATGTGCACGTAGGAAAAATTACTGGTGAACTGGAACTTAGTGTGGGTGGTGGTTTATGGTTCGTTACATCACCAAAGACCAGACTATCATCGGTCGGATCTATTGGTCAGCAGGCGGCGAGGAGGAACATAATAATGGGGTTAGCTAATGGACTAAATAACTTACATAAGCGTGGCATTATACTAGCTGGTCTTAATCCAGACTACGTATGGCTTGATAGAAATGGCGCGGCTAGCGTAGGGGATTGGGGACGCCTAAATCTCGAACAACGTGGAATCGTCCAGCTAAGTGGAGGTGGTGCGGAAAGTGCTGTTTCTCGCTGCGAAGAACTACGGTACCAAGCACCAGAAGTAATAAAAAAAGATGATATCACCCAAGAACCTATCACCGCCGCTGCCGATGTTTACTCATTTGGTTGCATTATGTATTATATTTTCACAGGAAGACACCTTTGGACGGGATTCCAATCGGAATATCGACTCGCGCAAGCAAAAGTGAATGGACAAATCCCTCCGATCAAGATAGAAGACGGTAATTATACTACTTATATAACTAATCTGTTAACAAGGTGTCTAACGACACGCCCAGAGAATCGCCCAACGATGGAACAAGTAGTAACCTACCTGGCGCGCATTTGGTATAGCTGCGCACCTTGAAACCCCATCAGCACATTGCTTCATCCACAGCATTCCGAAAGCAATGTGCTGCGGGGGGGCAAGGTTCGTCGCTATAATTGACGCACGTCTGCAATATTTGCGAGGAATACGCGTGGCTCGCGCGCATTTTGTGCGAGGAATATGTCCGACGTAGAGAGTGTATCTGGTGGAAGGGGGAGGATTCGAACCTCCGTAGACTCTCGTCGGCAGATTTACAGTCTGCTGCCATTAACCGCTCGGCCACCCGTCCAAACACTCTTTAAGTATACGCAATTAGCACATGCGCGTCAAACGGCGAAAGGTCGCAATGGCGAAACGTAATTAATTCTGCTGAATAACAATATTCAGGCGATCCCTTTGGTCACTCGTGTACGCCCCACTTGTCAAATCGTCAGGCGTCTTCGGGGCAAGCGTCCCCAAGTTCTCGACTTCAGGATCGCTGTTGCTTATATCCGCGAAATTGTCATCGGGAATGCTCTTTTGATTTGCAAAATCCTTGATAAATGTTTGAACCTTTTCGGGCATAGCTTTCTGTAATTGGTCGCTCACGTAGTATATCCACACAATAAGCGTGCTCTGCGCAATGCTATCCGGCACCGCCTCCCTCGTCACAAAAAAGCCCGTCGCAATCTCCACGCAACTCAGCAGCAGTACGCATTTGCCGGAGCTCAACAGCGCCCCAAAAATGCGGTCAATGGGGGAAAGAATTGTGCCGCGAATAAATCCTGCGCAAACTGTGCCAATAAACGAGACAATTGTGAATGCAATCACACACGCCAGCACAATCGCAACGATGTTTGCGATAAACGCTGTTTCAAAGTGGGCTTGCATAAACGTTCTCAAGAACGGAATATCCCAAAACGTAGCGACGCCAGCCAATATCCACGCCAAGATTGAAGACAACTCGCGGACGAATCCCTTGGCGAAACCAATTATTCCTGAGATAGAAATTACGCCCAATATGGCGAAATCAACAGTATTCATTCTTTGCCCAGTACCCACTGACATAACGCAATAATATGTGGAAATTAGTATTCTTGTAAAGTTTTGTCATCAGCTAAGATAAAAATTCCATTTGTTTTTATGGGCACGTACAACAGGTCTATTCATCGTCTAGCATTCTGAAGTACAATTAGCTAGTAATGTACTAAATTGTGATCTAAATGAACGACGAAGTTGTTGAAACAGGGTTACTATCTCAAGGTTTTTTCGATCGAGTTAGTATCAGCAAGGGGTCTATCATAGAAATTCTTTTGATAGTAGCTGTGTGTATTGGTGCGCGAATTTTTGTGCGAAAACTCAAAAATCGCTTAATGGATAGGACAAAAAAATCTCAAGAAGACGAAACGCTCGACGAAGGGACGGCACAAGTGTTGCTCACCACAATTACCGTTAGCGAATCAATGGCTCGCTTTCTGATTTTGGTTGTCGGCGCGTTGGCGTGTTTGTCCGCAGTGAACATATCCGTTAGCCCCATCGTGTACGGCCTTGGCTTAGCCAGCGTCGGCATTTCCCTGGGCGCCCAGGATACCTTCACCGACGTCATCCGCGGTATACTAACCCTCATAGAAGGGAAGATCGCGCCGGGCAATTGCCTGTGCATAAACGGCGAGGTTGGCTACGTGGAGAACTTGACGATCCGGCAGATAGTGCTGCGTCATTTTGATGGGAGCTTGGAGTTCTTTCCTTATTCGAAGATTGGGACCATTCGCAATTTTTCCTTAGGATCGCATACGATGGAGTGTAATTTTTCGTTGGCAACGGACGCTGATATTAAAAAATTTCAAAAATTTACAGAAGACGTATTCGACTCAATGTTGCGCGAAGAACAGTGGCGCGACTTTGTCATAGAAGACAATGAGCCTTCCCCCAGTCTGATAATCACGAAGATTGAAAATACCGGACTGAGGATTGTAGTGAACGCGTGTATTAAGCCTGACCCCGAAGAAGAATTTGGCAGCGAATTTAATTTGCGAATGCTGAAGAAGCTGCAAGGGACAAATATGCTGAGGGTTATGAGAGAACAGAGTGCAAATGAAGGGCCAGTAAAGGGATGATCGCACGAAGGCAAAGTTTAGGACATTATTCTTGCGTGCGTCGTAATTCCTACGCGTTGTTGCCGCGTTACTCCTGTGCGTTCATGTCCATATTGTTGCTCCTATTGGCGTCGGGATGCTCGCGCGCATCAAGGAATTTCGCAGACGAGCCAGCTTGTGCATCAAGCTGCCCCCATGCGAATTCTTGCGAAGTTTGCGCCCCAAATGCTGGCGAGTCGCTCGACAGCCCACAAGCTGATGCCGATGACGTCTCCAATGAATGCGCGGCTCACCATGGAAGCTCGGCCGATGACGACGAATTCGACGACGAACTGTGCTCGGAGCTGGACGACATAACCGCCCCCGCAATTGACTGTGCCAAGGCGGATCCGTGGGAAAAAGCGAACGTGTTCCTGTATGGCGTGCACCGTGGCGTCGACCTATTGTTTATCCGTCCGTTAGCGCTGACATACACAAAAATTTTGCCGTCCCCTGTACAACGCGCTCTATCTAACTTTCTTAGGAATTTGACTGCGCCGCTGCGGGTCATGTGCCATTTATTGCAAGGACACGGAAAGGCTGCCGGCAAAACGGCAGGCGCATTTGTGACAAATACATTATTTGGAGTCGGGGGGCTAATAAATGTGGCCCCGAAAATGAATGTGCACGACGTTTCAACAAACTTCACAGAAACGTTAAAAACATGGGGCGCCACTCCTGGACCGTATTTAGTTGTGCCAGGATTGGGGCCAACGACAGTTCGTGGAGCGGTCGGCTTTTTATTGGATAGTTTCATTGATCCTGTGTTCTTGCTAACCTTGAATAAAAAGTTGCCTGGGAACGAAAAGCACCAGCTGTTGTACACCGAAACGGGCATGCAGTTGACGTCTATGTTGATTGCCAGAGCGAAAATTGACCCAATTTATGAGAGTATTGAAAAAAATGCGGGCAATCGTTACTCTAAATTGAGGATGTTGGTTTTACAACAGCCAATTAACAAATAGTTATTTGAGGAAGGATATTAAACTGGAAGTTGACAATGGGGGTACAATGAGCAAGTTAGAAAAAGTGTTGTTGTCGTGCTTTGCTGTAGCAAGTGGACTTTACGTGTGTGCGGAGGGTCAGACTGAGGCACCACAAAATCAAAGCAATCAGCCTAGCAATCAAAGCAATCCGCCTAGCAATCAAAGCAATCCGCCTAGCAGTCAAAGCAATCAGCCTGTCGATCAAAGCAATCAGCCTGGCAATCAAAACAATCAGCCTGTCGATTATTTTATCCAGAAAGATAGGCCTCCGTTAGGACGAATGGCTGTTGCTGCGCAAAAAGCTCTGCCATCTGTGGTCAGCATATACGTAACGTATAATGATGTCGGTTCAGAACATCCGTTTTTGGAAATGCTCCGCAGATTTGTAGCGATTCCTCGCTCAACCGCAGGGCGCGGGTCCGGTGTATTGGTCAGTCCCAAACACGTTGTAACGTGCGCCCATGTTGTAAACGGGGCAAAGCAAGTTGAAGTAGTTACTGGGGCCAGAAAAGTTAAAGCACAGGTCGCATTCTTAGATAAATCGTTAGATTTAGCTGTGCTGATGTTGGATGTCCCAAGATCGGAGGCTCCGTTGCCTTATATTCATATTGCAGAATACCCACTGCAAGTAGGCGAAGAACTTTTGGTTATAGGCAATCCGTTTGGCATAGGGGTGTCCGTTACCCAGGGCATTTTATCTGCGGGGTGCCGCGCCATTGGAGAACATGTGGTATACCAAACCGATGCTTCGATCAATCCAGGGAATTCTGGAGGTGCAGTTATTGACGCAAACGGACGCTTGGTTGGGCTCCCGAATGCGATTTTGTCGGAAACGGGCGCGTCTCATGGGGTGGGGTTCTTCCTTCCTGTGAGGTCAATCGTGTATGCATTGAACAGGGTCATTCACGGCGCAAAGAAGGCGCGCACGCCTTTGGTTGTCACCGCGGTCGATCCGTCTTTGCAAAACTACTTGCGGACCGGGGGGTGTGAAGTCGTTTTTGTGCTAGATAAATCGCTACCGTTAAGCAAAGGCGATATCATTATTTCAGTTGATGGCAATCCGGTGTCGTTGGAGCAGGAGTTTAATTATCGTTGTTCGACTATGAGTGTTGGGACAAAATATCCGATTGGATACATGAAGTCAGGCGAATTGGTTAATGGTTCCCCGAGAATATACGAAGTCTGGGTTACGGCACAAGAGCAAGATGACCCAGGGATAAAAATATTGGAAGGGAAGCACCCGTTGAACGGGCTGGGCGTGGCTCAATTAACCCCAGACATAGCGGGCACGTTAGGGGTTGACCCGACCAAGACAGGGGTTATTGTGATGTCTGTGCTGCCGCCGTTGGAGGCGCAATTGGGATTGGCCGAGGGAGACATTATATTGGTAGTCGATAATACGGCGATCACAGATGTGTCGGCACTTGTAGAGGTTGTAAAAGCAGGACAAAATAACAGGAGCATTAGTCTTGTCACTGAAAGAAAAGGACAGGTGAGAACTTATCAGATTTATTAATTAATGTATCGTTTATACCGCCCCCCATAATAAACAAGTTGCAGTCCGTTGTATTACAAGGTTTAGACTAGGATAAAAATTCAAATTGTTTTTATGGGAAGGTATCGATCTGTTGCGAACGCCCTTTAGGGCCGTTGATTCCTGCAGTGTTGACGCAGCTTTTGCGGTAGGTCTATTGTTTTGAGGGAGAGGAGATAGTGTTTATGAAGTTTGGCTATTTGAATTGTTTTTACCATATACGTATCCGCGGGGTGTCGTTTGTTGCGGGCGTTCTAATGACTACAGTAATGTCGTTCGATTTGTTTGCGGGATCTGTCGTTAGCAAGACGGACTATTCCAGCATTGCAACGGCAAATAGTTCAAAGGCAGACGACCAGGCGCATGACAAGCCACGTATCGTTGGCGAGGGATTGGCTCCGTCCGATTTGTGCAAGGGGCTCATTGCGATGGGTAACAAATATGAAAATGCCAATGAACTTGCGCGAGCCATGGATTGCTACAAAGCGGCGGCGGCGATAGATGCGGAGCGCGCGCGTGGCGAGATTGTCGCGTTGGAGATGAAAATCAAGGACGACGCCGAACGCAAAAAACAAGACGATGTCATCCAAGCGTTGAAAAGGGGCGCCGCGCAGGGAAACGCTGCGGACGCGTATAAATTGGGAAAGATATATTTTGCTAATGGAGAGATCGACAAAGCAATACAAATGTGGGCTTTAGCCAGTGAAAAAAAGCATCCGAAAGCGCCGTATCGCTTGGCTATTCTGTACGAGAAAGGTGAGTTTGTAAAGGTTGACCTAGCCCTGGCGGAGAAGTTTTACCGAATTGGCGCGGCGAATGGGCATGCCGAGTGCGCGTACATTACAGCGAAGTTACTTGAGATGGATGCAAGCAATAGCCCTGACCCGAAAAAAACTCTGGATGAGGCGTTTAAGTTAAAGGTCGAGGCGGCGAACCGCGGGCACGCCGTGGCGTCTGCGGAGGTGGGGTACGCGTATTCGTCACAAGGCGAGCATCTTAAGGCGAAGCAGTACTTTGAACGAGCGCAAAAAAATGCGAGTCCAAATTCGACAATGACGGTTAGCTTGCACAATATCATGGCGTACAATATTGGCGCCGAAGATGTGAAGATGTCGGCGCAGTAGTACGGCAAAGCACGCGGACCTGATGCACGGGCAATTGTCAAACAACTGCCGCGAATGAAACAAGTTGAAATTCTGTTGTATATTTCTTGTATTACAACGAGTATCAACTTGTTCGTTATTGAAATATCCACTCTGGATGACGTTCTTTTCCTTTATACCTTCCCATAGAAACAATTTGAATTTTTATCCTAGTCTAAACCTTGTAAACAACGAATTTCAAATTGTTTGTTATGGGGACCCGGTATAGCTAAACACTATGAAAACTCGGCCCCGCCTTTGCTTCATTCACAATGTTTCTAAAGCAATGCGCTGCTGGTTTTTTATGGTGTTTCGCTATATATGGAATTTGTCCAGCTAAACGCATTCGTTATAATTCATCCCGCTATAGCTTTTTCGGGATTTACCATCCGAGCGACTCGGCAGTCTGGGGCGGTGCAATATATCGGGATGGCGCGGCAGTCTGGGGCGGTGCTACAGGATGTACACGGGGCGGCGCGGATGCTTGTTGCTGCGCGAGTGTAGAAAAGAGATACGTATTCATGAGTATAGAATCGAGTTGCTTTATACCAGTTTTGGAGGGCAAACCAATACCGTCGCCTCGCCGGGGCGCGTCGCGACCGTATATTGGGATATTCATCCCATTGGATCGATCCTCTCTCACGAATACACATTTATCTTCCATACTCGCATCTTCAGGATGGGACATAAAATCTTTTGGACAAACTTCTCCCCTTTGCAGAGCTTCCAGCAAGACCCTTTCTATGTTTCTTTTTATGGATATACCTTCTTCCTCATTTAACGGAGACATCGTCATCCATATTCCATATTGGCAAAGTCCATCGCCTCTATTTTGAAAACGTGACTTTAAGTACTGTTCGCGCATAACGGGAAGGGTCGGGCTGATTTTGAACGATTCCGGTAAAATACCCAGAAGCGTCATCAACATTTTGTGAGCAGCACTAGGGTACGCACATATGTACAGCTTCATTTGGAGAAATCCGTCAGGTAGATTAGCATATCCAATTCCAATATTAGTCCAATACCCATAAGGATATACTCCTGACACTACCGTAGTGGTGCTAGTAAAACATCCACACATGTCCAACCGTAGTGGAAAATATACCCTAGATTCATACATCAAAGGATACTTCTTTTGTGGGGCCAAATAGCTATGAAATCCATTTTGAGGCTCTTCCTCTCTTTGAGGAAGTGTATTTTGAAGTGGATAAGGATTGTTTGAGTCAGATAAGTGCAGCATTTTTCCGCCAGGAACGACGTAGCACCGTTGATAAATGTTACAATGAGGGATGGGCAGTCCTACCTTTTCGATGTAACCTTGAAGAGGGCAGAAACCTTGAAGAGGGCAGAAACCTTTTTGCTTGGAATGTTTGGTAGAAACCTGAGCCAGGCAATTTTCGTAAATAACGTCAAATAGTGTGTTTGCAAGAAGTATTAGTGGCGCGCATTCCGACGCTGTCATTTCATCTGCAACCATAACACTCCCTATTTCACTAAAATCGCTTGATGATGAAATCTTGTGTATGAGATCTTGTACGTTCTGACCTAAATGCCGTTCTGCAAATATATGGCCTACTGTTTTTATAAGGATTGTACCTGTCTGTTCAAATTTATTGATATTTAAAGGATTGCTTTCTACGCAACGTTTAGCCTTTTGCACTCGTTGCTTAAATTCAGGAAGAAAAAAGTAACCATCTACAACTCTTGGATCTAGTTGGTGCCCATTGTTAGATAGTCTATTCGAACCAACGCCCCAACCTGCAGACCACACCTCAAACTGGTGAAAAGACAATCTCAAACTATCAATATCCAACTCGCCGTCGCTCTTATTAAATCCTTTTTTTATTAAATCAGGAACGCACGAGGTAGGAACGCACGAGGCAGGAACGCACGTCGACTCTGATTGAGGCGTATCGCAAACAGTTGATGTCATTAATATACTAGTAAGTACTTCTTGATATTTAAGGCGCTCAACAGGATCGTCGCATGGCGGCATTACCCCAGTTATAGCAAGAATCGCCGCATAGTGCCCTCTCACGAGAGCTAGAATATCCTGGGATTTTTCTATTACTGATGCGTCCCTCATGCACGCAGATTTAACCTTTTTGACAAGCTCCTCGTCTTGTAGTAAGATACGAGCCCGAGATTCTTCGTTTTGAAAATAAGTAATCGTTTCATGCGAATGTAGTGATATTCCTGTAAGGAACCACATTGCACTAATGAACAAAAATATATTACGCATAAAAATACTCCAAACTTAGCGGTATATAATTCATTATATACTATAATATCGACTTAAGTAAATGTCATGTATTGTGGACGACCGTTTCATATATTTAAACTGATCGTTCCGGCGTACTATAAACATCAGTAGTCGTTATTGAAGTATTCATAATTTTATATCCCTATAAATTAAGTGTTTGCAATCCCGGCTCAGCAATTTGACGCCTATACCCCAGGTCGCCGTAACAAACGATTTGATGTTCGTTGTCGTACAAAGTTTCGGAGCGGATAAAGATTCTTGTTTTATTCGCAGCTATATACCAGTCCCCGTAACAAACAATTTGAAGTTTGTTGTGTACAAAACTTCGGCGAGGATAAAAATTCTTGTTTTTATTAGCAGCTATAGTAGACAGACCGCCAACTGTGCTACCATTTTTCGGTGAAGGTGTGAGCCTGTGGCATTTCGGTTTTTAGGACAAATGTGTAGTTTTTTTAAGTGGCAGGCAAAGGGACTCGCGCGCGTAAACGCTGGGCTTTGCACCGTCGCGATGTTGTGGCTTGTCGGATGTTCCAAGCGCACCGATCCGTGTGAGGTCATTCAGGCGCGCCCCCTCGTGTATTACCATAAGGTGGCCCCAAACGAGACTCTGGGGGAAATTGCGCGAAAGTACGATATGTCGATAAAAGAGATTTGTCGGCTTAACGGGTTTGAGCCGTCTTCTATCTTGGTGACAGGGCAGAGGGTGTTCATTTTGCCTCCGAAGGGGTTGCTCCATTCGCGTCAGGAGGCGCCAACTATTTCAGTCGACGACTCCCAGAATCAATTTCCCGACGAAGACCTGAAGGATGAAAATGCGGAGAAAAAGCCAGACGAAAATGAGCCAAAAACATCGGAGCCTGTTGAATCAAAGTTTATTTGGCCTGTTAAAGGAAAAATATTGCGAGGATTTAATGATGTTTTGCCGAACGGGACAAACAGCGAGGGGATAAACATTGGCGCGCCCGTTAATGTGGCGGTGCGAGCATGCGCGGATGGGACGGTCGTGGATGCGGGGGAGCTGGTGCTGGGGTTCGGAAAGATGCTCATATTGTCACACGACAACGGGATGCTTTCTATTTATGGACACCTGCAGGAGATTTCGGTGAAGCGCCCACAGGCTGGGGAGGTTGTGCGCGTGACTCAAGGGGATGTGATTGGCCGCGTAGGAAAGACGGGCAATGTGCGGGTGCCACAGCTGCATTTTCAGCTTAGGAACGCGGAAAAAGCGCCGGTGGATCCGCGAAAATATTTGCCGGAGGGCTGATCCCAAAACCCAGGATGAACGTCCTTGTATACTAAAGGTTTTTATTGGGTTCTAAATTCAAATTGTTTACTATGGATGCCCAGTATAAAAGAAAAAAACGCGCGGATGCATGTGAGCCGTACGTTCGCCCAACCAAGGCTCGCATCAGGCAGGCGATGTTTAATGTGTTGCGGCATAGCTTCGGCGTCGATTTTGCGGGCGCATGCGTGCTGGACGGTTTTGCAGGGACGGGCGCGCTAGGCTTCGACGCGGCATCGCTGGGGGCGCGCCACATCACGTTTGTCGAAAAGGATCGATACGTTGCAGGGTTAATCCGGGACAGCGCCAAGCGGCGGGGTGTGCCGTGCTACGTTTTTTGCTGCGATTTCGCGGATTTTCATGCACCGCGCGGATTTGACGTCGTGTTTTTGGACCCTCCATATTGTCAGGGACTGGTAATTCCGGCAATGCTAAATTTGCGGGACGCGGGCGCAATAACGAACAGCGTAGTATGTATCGAATGCGCGAATCGGGAGCTTATGGGGATCCATTTGCAATTAATTGAACTGGGCGTAGTTAAAGCAGACGGCGACGCGTCCTTTGTTTATAAGACGTATGGGCATATTGGGGTTGCGTTTTATCGATTGCACGAATAAACTACAAAAAAAATTAGACGCAGAAACCCTTGGGGATCAAGCTCTGGGCGGTATTGGACGTATGATTCGGAAAAAACCTTGACGATTTTTTAATCTTTTTGTGATAAAATGCCATCCACAACCCCCACCCACCCAGGGGGCGTGCAGTGGTGAAGGGATATTTTCGTGTGCATATTGTTGTTCGCCATTAAATATACCCATTCATAAAAAGAATGGATGGCAGGAGTTTTGACGCGCAAGTCGGGACCCCATTCAACTTGTTGAATGGGGGCCCGGCTTGCGCTTCAAAACGACGAACCAGATAACTTTTTATGACTGGGTATATACAAAAATCGTGCAAACATATCCTAAAATGTTACAGTGACACATGCGCCTAATTCGACAATAAAACCATGATTACGACGATCAACTCCATATACATTCAGTGGAAAGACCACCCAAACAATCGCAAATTAATCGGGATCGACTGGGGCGAAAAGCGCATAGGTATCGCCGTCTCTGACCGCAGCGGGCTAATCGCGTCGCCTCTGTGCACAGTAAATTACAGAAGAAACAAAGCATGCGGGCGCAAAGGACACAATATGACGAGACGAACCGATAGCGCGCCTAAAAAAACGCCGCAAAAATCGGCAGAACAACTATTAGAGGAAACCGTAAAAGATATATTGGACATCATCAATGCCGAAGCGCCGATCGCGGTGAACATTGGGTTGCCCGTAAACATGGACGGGTCGCACGGCTTTCAAGCGGAAAAGGTGCAGCACTTCGCCGATGTGCTGTCCCAGAGCGTGTCCGTCCCAATCATATTGACAGACGAACGCTTATCCAGCGCTGCCGTCGAGAAGTCTATGATTCAGGCCGACCTAACGCGCCTCCAACGCGCAAAGCGAATCGACCAAACGTCGGCCGCGTATGTCCTGCAGCAGGTGGTAGATCATTTGCGAACGTTTGCATAACGCTCTACTCAATCACAAAATTTTGTCTTTGGGTACAGTGACTCGCATTAAAAATTCCTCTAAATTCGCTTGTTCCACAGAAAATTCATCCCCATCGCTATACTCTCCTACGGCCTTTAATAACTTGCACTTCACCGCGCTAAGTCGCACTTCGTCCTCGCCAATTATAATGGCGCACGTCGCCCCTGCGGTATTGCTTTGCTTTAAGCGCTTCGCTATCCCGCCATCTGAAGGAATTATCACATTAAATTTATCCCGCAACGCGTTGGCCAGCTTCAGTGCGACGACCTCCTCTTTTTCCGTGACAAACAACACCGATATCACCGTCTTTGCAGGAATCCGCGCGCGATCGTACGCGAGCATCACCCTGTCCACTCCAAAAGCTAAGCCGACTGCGGGAATCGATGGGCCACCCATCTCCTCGACGAGTCCGTTGTAGCGTCCTCCGCCAACAACCGCAAGGGGCTGCGAGTCGATATTCGCCTTAAACTCAAACGTTGTGTGATCATAATAGTCAAGTCCACGCACAAGCGTTCTGTCTATGCTATATGGAATGGACAACACATTCAGGCCGTCTTGTACTTTGTCGAAGAATGCAGCTGCATCTTTACTCAAAAAATCAAATAAAGACGGAGATCCTTCTATTATTGCTATGTCACTCAGCTCCTTCGAATCAAGTATACGCAATGGATTCGTTAGCAACCTGCGTTGACTATCTTCGGACAAATCATTTTTGTACTTCGAAAAATAATCCACCAAATGAGACTTATATATTTCCCTGGAAGACTTGTCTCCAATTGAATTAATAAAAAGCTCACCCTGCACGCCTAATTTGGATAATCCTTCGTGTGCCAATGCAATAACGTCAACATCGCTGAGCGGTCCACTTTCTCCAAAGTCTTCTATCCCAAATTGAAAAAACTGCCGATACCTTCCTTTTTGAGGACGATCGTAGCGGAACATTGGGCCATAGTAGAAGAACTTTTGCGGCAAAGTTTGAGTCAATTTGTTTGTAATAAGCGCGCGCACAGCGGAGGCGGTCCCCTCAGGGCGCAAGGTCACGGATTGGCCCGCCCTATCCAGGAACGAGAACATTTCTTTGCCCACAACGTCTGTATCTTCGCCAAGTCCTCGCACGAATAAAGATGTGAACTCCAAAATAGGGGTTTCTATTTGAGAATAACCATGTGAATACGCGACTCGCATCAATGTATTTATAATCTCGCCGTATACGCTTACGTCAACTCCGACCAAGTCACGCATGCCGCGCACAGTTTGCGCCAAGGATGTGTTTTCGTCTTTTGTCATAATTACTCCATTTCTTAAGATCTATACCCAATGGCAAAAACATTGTGAATCATCAGGGCTGCCGTATCGCGAAAGCCTAGTTTTTCATCAACAAGGCGTTCCCTTTAGGTATATACCTGCCCATAAAAACAATTTGAATTTTTATCCTCACCTAAGCCTTGTTTTACAACGAAATTCAACTTGTTTGTTATGGGGACCCGGTATATATCTCCATAGCCCTATTGTGACGGAGATCTGAGCCTTTGTCAATGTGAAATTCTCAATGCAATTTTAGTTGCACGCTTCTGCAGCCTAGCACAATTTTGCAGATTTATTAAAATCGATATATCCTGGGAGCCCAGAATGAGTCCAGAAAAACGATTTGAAGTTTTATACCAAGAAAAAACCTGATTCATAAAAAAACTTCAGATTGTTTTTATTGGAATGCACATATATTCTACCATCAAGTAGCATTCGTGCGTTCTTTTGTATATACGCATTCCGTTAACTCAATGGGTTTAACTATTTATTAACGCAATGATCATAGACTTAATGTATATGGTCTGTCCGTGTCAGTATTTAACCGAACGAGCGAGTGTATTTGCAATTTTAAAGGCCTAGATTTATGGATAATACATTATTAAGTAAAGTTTTTGTATTCGTGTCGTGTTTGGCGTGTGCATCTCATCACCAGATTGTCGCATCAGGTGACGCACCTGAGCCTGAGCCTGAGCCTGCGCCTGTACCTGCGTCTGAGTCCGCACCTGCCCCCGCCTCTTACGCACCTGCCCCTCAATCTGAATCTGCACCACCCACACCCGTCTCTGCGCCTGCACCTGCGTCTGTTCTTAAAGAGAATTATAGCGCGATGCTTTTGTCTAGTTCGGCTGTAGTCCTGAACGGGGATTTCCCTGGAGGAGGCGGACATTTTACGGTTGTTAAGCATGGCGCAGTTGAGTACTACTACTATGCACATTTTGATATGGATCGCGCTGCGCGTAAAAATCCCTTAATCGTCGACACTCCGATACTAGCAGGTAGGAGTTCGTCTCGAGCAAAAAGTGGTGATCCGTATGACGCGTTTGCATCAGCAAATCAC
Source organism: Holosporales bacterium (assembly GCA_031270515.1). Taxonomy (GTDB): domain Bacteria; phylum Pseudomonadota; class Alphaproteobacteria; order BNTO01; family BNTO01; genus JAIRNK01. The sequence goes on from JAISXM010000009.1 coordinate 27,999, forward strand.
TGGGCATACCAAACGTGCTGCGCAAAGCTCAACGCAACTGCCCCGCAACCGCGTACTCCGGATACGCCCAGCAATATAACACCGACGTGTCAGATTTACAGAGTTGATATTGACGCTCCGGTTATCGACAAGGCTAAGATCGATTATATTATGTCGAAAATTGGCGAACTGCCAACAGAAGGCTTGGGTCCTATTTCAATCCCTCCTATATCGGAACAGCCATATGGACCTAAGACGCCGCCTCATCTTGTGAATAGATGCATTTTCTGGGTTCCGGCAAATGCGAGCATTTGCCTAGGAGCGTTTTTTGGTAATCATGCTATTCGAGAATTACGACTATCACCTCCAAGTACAAATGCACCTGCAACTCCTCCCTTTATTGAGGAATGGGCTTTTTTGCAATGTGCTTGTTTGCAATATGTGGAAATCCCTGATGGAACCCCCAGTATAAGTAGAGATGCTTTTTCAGGATGTGAATATCTTGTCCGTGTAGCTATGCCTGGTAGTGTTGAGCGTAT